>DATEHQ010000163.1:0-10950 GCA_035279525.1 Candidatus Dormiibacterota bacterium | reverse complement strand
TCTGAACCCTTCCAACGCGCCCGAAGCAGGGAGCTTGCGCCCGCATAGATAGAGACGCGCGCGCACAACGCGCTGCATACGATTGACTCGAGCCAACGTGAGCCGCCTTCACACTCCGGTCTGCCGCCTGCTTGGCATCGAGACGCCCATCGTCCAGGCGGGGATGGCCAGGTGCACCACGCCCGAGCTCGTCGCCGCGGTGAGCAACGCGGGAGGCCTGGGCGTCATCGCCGCGCTCCGAATGACGGCCGACCAGCTGCGCGCCGAGATCCGTCGCGTCCGCGAGCTCACGGCCCGGCCGTTCGGCGTCAACCACGTCGTCTGCCTGATGGACAGCGCCGCGATCGAGGTCACCCTCGCGCAGCGCGTTCCCATCCTTTCCCTGTCCTGGGGTCGCGCCACGGACCTCACCTACCAGGCGCATGAGATCGGAACGAAGGTCGTCCACATGGTCACGACCCCGGAGGAGGCGGGGCAGGTCGCCTCGGACGGCGCCGATGTCGTGGTGGCGCAGGGCAGCGAAGGCGGCGGTCACGTGGGCCAGATGGCGACCCTCTCGCTCGTGCCGCAGGTGGTCGACGTCGCCGGCGACACGCCCGTGCTCGCCGCCGGCGGCATCGCCGACGGTCGCGGCCTTGCGGCGGTGCTCATGCTCGGGGCCCAGGGAGCGCTCATCGGGACACGTTTTCTGGCCACGCACGAAGCTCGCATCCCGGCGCACGCCAAGGACGTCATCCTGAACGCGCTCGGCAGCCAGACCGTGGCGAGCAAGTTCTACGACGACGTGCTCGGTATCGTCTGGCCCGGCTCCGTGGTGCGCTCGATCCAGCACCCGCTGCTCGACGAATGGGCGAACCGGCCTCAGGAGTGGGGCCTCGCCGCCGGCGAGCTCGGCCCTGCGCTCCAGGCCGCGGTCGCCGCCGGAGACTTCGTGATGGCGGGCGAGTCGGCGGGTCTCGTGCACGACATCGTGCCGGCCGGTGAGCTGGTCGGGCGCATCGCGCGCCAGGCGGAAGCCCTGCTCGAGCGCTAGCGGTTCCTGCGGCGGCCGCTCAGGGGCCGCCTCGGACATACAGCGTCTGCCCCGACACGAAGCTCGATTCGTCGCTGCAGAGAAACGCGATGACCGTCGCGATGTCCGTGGGCTGGCCGACCCGCCGCAGCGGGATCTGCGAAGCGGCGCCGGTCTTGAACGCTTCGTAGTCGAGGCCCATCCGCTCCGCCGTGGCCCGCGTCATGCGCGTCTCCACGAATCCCGGCGCGACGGCGTTGACGTTGATGTTGAAGGGGCCGAGCTCGATGGCCAGCGTCCGCGCCATCCCCTGCAGCCCCGCCTTCGCCGCCGAATAGTTGGCCTGCCCGCGGTTGCCGAGGGCGGACGTCGACGACAGAAAGACCATCTTTCCGTACTTCTGCGCGACCATGTGCTTCTGCGCGGCGCGGGCCGAAACGAACGTGCCCTTGAGGTGGGTGTCGATCACCGCGTCCCAGTCCTCGTCGGTCATCTTGAACAGCAGGTTGTCGCGCGTGATCCCGGCGCACGCGACCAGGATGTCGAGCCTGCCGAGCTCCCGGGCGGTGCGCTCGACCATCGACTCGACCTGGCTCCGGTCGGTCACGTCGCACGCGATGGCCAGTCCGTTGATCGGACCCGCGACCTCCTGTGCGGGCGCGACGTCCATGTCCGAGACGGCGACGCGCGCTCCCTCCGAGGCCAGGAGCTGAGCCGTCGCCGCGCCGATGCCCCGGCCTCCGCCCGTGATCAGCGCGACGCGATCCTTGAACCTCACGACCTCACACGGTCTCCGTGTCGTACGCGGCGCCGCCATCCTTGCGCGGATCCGACGCGCCGTGGAGGTATCCGTCGCGCTCGGCGACGATCAGCTGCGGGCGGGCGAAGTACGAGTCGTAGCTCAGGGTGCGCCGGTTCACCGTGTACCCCGCCTTCTCCAGTCCGTCGCACACCACGCGAGGGATCCGGGCCTCGGCCTGCACCACGTCACCCTGGTAGTCGATCCTGGGCGCGCTGACCGCCTCGACCGGCGACATCTCGTGGTCGATCACGTTGACCATCGTCTGCAGCACCGCCGTCACGATCTTCGTCGCCCCCGGCGCGCCCAGTGCGATGCGGAGCTTGCCGCGGTCGAACACCATCGTGGGCGTCATCATCGTCACCCGCGTCTTGCCCGGCCGGATCGAGTTCGGATGCCCGGGGCGTGGGTCGAAGCAGTTCATGTAGTCGTTGTAGCCAAATCCCAGGCCGGGGGTGACCACCCCGCTCGACGATCCAAGGGTGTGCGTGAGCGAGACGGCGTTGCCCAGGTCGTCGACCACGCAGACCTGCGTCGTGTCCGCGCGGTCCGCCGCCCTGGCGCCCGCCGCCGCCACCTCGCGGGCCTTGGCCGCGTACTCCTTGTCGGCCAGCGCGCCGGTCGGGATCTCGACGAAGCGCGGATCGGCGACGTGCAGCTCACGGTCGGCCACGGCCCAGGCCATGGCCTCGACCAGCACGCGCGCCGCCTCCGTGCTCGGCCAGCCGTGGCGGCGCAGGTCGTAGCCCTCTAGGAAGTTCAGCATCTGAAGCAAGGTCAGGCCGCCGGCAGGCGGGCCCGCCGCCACGACCTGGTGGCCTCGATACGTCCCGCGCATCGGCTCGGTCACGTTGACGCGGTAGTCGGCGAGGTCCTGCCTGGTGATGAAGCCCCCGTTGGCCGCGAAGTCGGCGGCGATCGCCTCGGCGATCTCGCCCCGATAGAAGACATCGGGCCCCTCGCCGGCCAGCCGCTCCAGCGTGCGGGCGTAGTCGGCCTGCACCATCAGCTCGCCCACCGAGTAAAGGGCGCCGTCGTGGGTGTAGATGGCCCTGGCCTCCGGCGTGACCTGGATGCGCTTTGCGTTGGGCACCACGTCCGGCCCGTAGTCCATGGTCCAGTACCCGTGGACGAAGCCCGAAACCGGGAAGCCGTCCCTGGCGATCGGGATCGCGGGCTGGATCGCCTGCTCCCACGAGATCGTGCCGAAGCGGGTCAGCGCCTCGTAAAGGCCCGCCACCGTACCCGGCACGCCGACGGACTGATAGCCGACGTCGTTGACCCAGCCTTCCAGCACGTAGCCGTAGCGATCCGCCGCCTCGCGCAGCAGGATCCGCTCCCACTGGTCCTCCCGCGCGAGCGATCCGGCGGTCGAGTAGAACTCGATCAGCGCGTCGCCGTGTTGCGCCCCGTGCACCAGCATCACCCCGCACCCGCCGATGCCGCACATCTGGGGGTCGATCACGCCCTGGACGAACGCGCAAGTGACGGCCGCGTCGATCGCGTTGCCGCCCCGCCGCAGCACCTCGAGGCCGATCTCAGCCGCCTGCGGTTGGGGGCAGACGATGACGGCCACGCACGTAACTTAGTTCAACCAGCTCTCAGGAACCGCTCGCGCCCGGCGTCGGTGGACGACCGCATCGCGGGCTGAAAGCGTTGAACTGGTCGCTAAGATTCGATGCCACTCATGATGCTCCGGCCACAAGCCACGATGACGCGCGCCAGCGCGCGCCGTCGAGGGCGCGGCCAGTCGCTTGTCGAAGCAGCAGTCACCCTGCCTCTCGTGCTGCTGCTGGCTCTGGGGGTGACCGACATCGGCCGGGCGTTCTACTACCGCGAAGCGGTCACCAATGCGGTCAGGCAGGCGCTGCGGGTGTCCGTGAACTCGACCCAGCAGGCGACCGCGAACTCAATCTGTGCCAGCGCCGGCGCCGGGCCGGTGGCGGTGACCACCACCTCGCCCATGAATCCGGCCACCGCCTCGATCGCCACCATCGTCAACCTGGCGGCCCTCGAGAGTTCGAGCACCGGAACACCCGCGGGCTCCGTGATTTCCAGCGGCACCATCAACGTCACATTTCACTGCCTGGCGGGAGCCGCGGTGACCAACGCCACCGGCAACGGCAATGGGCCGTCGGATCCTGGATCGGACTCCGTGACGGTGAGCATCACCTACAACCTGCAGGTCATCACGCCGCTACTGTGGCCGATCGTGGGCTCGTCCTTCCCAATCACCGCTAGCTCTTCGGAGCGCAGCGAGTACTGAATGATCACCGCACGACGTCGCGGCCGAGGCCAGGCGCTTGTCGAGTTCGCCCTGGTTTTCCCGATCCTCTTTTTCATCCTGGCTCTGACGCTCGACCTCTTCCGGGTCGATTGGGCGACGACCACAGTTGCCGAGGCCGCGCGGCAGGGCGCCCGGCAGGCGGTCGCCAACGAGGACACCTCCGACAACCCGTTCGCGGCCAGCTCCGGGTCCTGCTCCGGGACCACGCTCACCCCCTCCGCCAACGGCAACGGCTGCCTGACGAACGCCCGCGTGTTGGAAACCGTAAGGGCGGTGTTGGGCGGCTTCAGCACAGGCGCGGCCATCACCGAGAACACGCCCGCGAATTGCCCCAACCCCTTGGTCGGCCAAGCCTCTGTGTGCATCTACCCGTCGGAGACGGGAGCCGCCGGAGCTTATGCAACCTGCGCGGCGGCCAAGACCGCCCTGGGCCGGGACCCGATTCCCGGTGACCTCGGGTCACGCAGCGCTGAGTACACCACCCCGCAATACAAAGGTTGCTTCGAAGTTGTAGTCACCGTGATCTACCAATACAGCACGCTGGTGCCGTTTTTGGGCAGCGCCGCTCCCAATCTCTTGAAGCTGAAGTCGTCGACGACGATGCTCGCGGAGTACTGATGCGACGCGCGACGCTCCGGAACCAGGACGGCCAGGCGGTGGTGATCGTTGCCGCGATCATCATCGCGCTGGTCATCTTCGGAGCCGTCGTCTTCGACCTCGGCCTGGCCATGACCGACCGGCGCAACCTCCAGGCCTACGCCGACGCGGCCGCGGTGGCCGGCGCCCGTTCATACACATCCACCGACGTCAACCACGCCCACTGGGTCGCCATGCAGTACCTCACCGGACCCCTCGGCTTCTCGCTTCCGACGGGCTCGTGCACCAGCTCGAGCGTCTGCCCGGCCGGGACATACACCGTGACGCCCTACTCGGTGCAGCTCGGCGACAACACGCTGCCAGGCTGGACATATCCGAGCGCCCTCGACGTCGTAATCACGCACCAGCAGCCGAGCATCTTCTCTCGCATGATGGGGTTCAACCAGCTCACAATCGCCGCGAGCGCGCGCGGAGGCAAGCCCGGGCCGGTGCTCACTGGTGCGGGCTACTCTCTGGCCGCAGTCAGCGGCGATGCCGCGATCAACGGTGGCGGAGCCGGCACGCAGACCGCAACCGGGCCTGTATATGCGTTCGGTAATTTCGGGGCCAACAACGGGCCTCACTCGACAGGGGTTCCCGGCGTTCAGACCAACTACGACGGCACCGCCTGCCCCGGCAGCCCGACCAACGAGGTTGATTTCGGCGGAGGCTCCTCCAACGGCCTGAGCTGGCACGTCGAGGCTCCTGGCGCAGGAACGATCGGGCTCAACAAGCCCTCGCCCACTCCGTTTGACAATTCCGGTCCGACCTCCAGCGGTCCGACGTACACGACGACAGGCGCGGCCAAGGATGGGAGTGGTCACTGGAAGCCTGGCATCTACAACGGGATCTATCCCAGTGGTGGACTGATGAATGCCGGCGTCTACAAGATCATCAACGTGACGAGTGCGATCTCTTTTGGCTCGATCACGAACGTCACACACACGGCCTCCGGCACCGAGGACACCACCGGCGCTGTTGCGCTAGTGCTGGATTCGACCGATACAGGAGGTTCACTCGACTGGAGCGCGGCCGTCATCAATGGGCTGGGCGATCTTCACGCCGCGAACTACAGCGGCACCAGAGATCCTCTCGGCACGCACAACTTCGCCATCTACGGCGGAAATGGCGCTAGCGGCTACGCCGGAGCAATCGACATCGGGCCGCATGCGAGCACCGACCTCAGCGGAATCATCTATCTCCCCAAAGTCACCTACTCCCAGCATGGAAACACGAGCCCGCTGTACACCGGTTCGGCGACGTTCGCCAGCATGAGCAGCGCCGGTACGGGCAACGTGAAATTCAGCTGGGTCTGCGGCCTCAGCGCCGTGGCCGCAGTGGGCAGCGGCGGAGGCCTGATCCGCTAGCTCAGTTCAGGATTCCCGGCCATCGCGTGGCGATGTCCGAGGCCGAGACACCCTTCGCCGACTGGACGGTGGGGCAGGTGGGATCGGCTGCGGCGACCTGCACGTTGTAGTCGTGATACGACTCGAGCGTGTACTTCAGGTTGCCGTTCGAGAGGAACCAGGTCAGGAATTCGGCCTGGCATTCAGTGGCGACCACCGTCAGCGAGCTGGAGGGACCGCCCACCTTTGGAGGATTGCTGGTGCTGCCCTGGATCGGCGCCGTCTCGGACGAAGCAGGGCCGACTCGGATGACCTCGATGTTGGTGTAGATCGTGCGGATGTTGGTGCTCGTCTTCCCCGCCACCGTCGCCACCAGAGAGATGTAATCGCCGACCTGGATGTAGCCGCCGACGCCCTGCTGCTCGCCGGTGGGGATGGTGACAGCCACGTAGCCGGACGGGATCGGCAGGTAGCCGGACTGCGGACCGATCACCGAGTCGGTGCTGCCGATCAGCAGGTTGCTGGTCACCGGTTGGCCTTTGGAGATGTCGATCGCCGCGACCACGTTGACCAGGTCGGTCACCTTGGAGAATGCCCCGGGCGGCACGTCCCCTGAGTGGTACTGAACAATCGTCACGTCGGCCGGCAGCACCGGCACGCGGACCGCCAGGTCGTGAGCGGCGACAACCACTGGCACGTTGCCCGCGCCGGCGCCGGCCACGGACGTGGAGTAGAAGATCACACCGACGAACGTGAGCAAGGCAAGCGCGGCTCCCCCGATCAGGAGAGGGAGGCCAGCGCGGCGCCGCGATGGGCGGACTGCCGGCGGACGTGCACTCACTGGCGGCGAATTATAGGCATCGTGCGCGCGACCAGACCTTCGTATGGCTAAGCTGTAGCACCCAAAAGTGTTGCTGCCTCTACTTCTGGCAACCGGCCTGGCGGCCGGCATCATGATGATGGTCATCGGGATCACGCGAGCTCCCGAAGTTGACACGGCAGCGCTGGTCGAGGAACGCCTCCAGGAGTTCGGTGGAAAGAAGCCGCTCACGCTCGAGGAGGTCGAGCTCGAGAGACCGTTTATCGATCGGCTCGTGAGGCCGGCGATCGCGAGCATCGGTAACGCGCTGTCCCGTTCCACGCCCGCCAAGGCTCGCGAAGAGCTGGCCAATCAGCTCGAGCTGGCAGGACGGCCCGGGAACCTCACGCCGGAGGACTTTGGTGCCGTCCGCCTGGTGGCGGGCGCGGTCACCGCCTTTCTCGGGTTGCTGGTCGGGCTGCTGCTGGGCAGTCTGCCATACGTCGTGATCGCGATCGCAGTCGGCGCCATCCTCGGTTACTTCTTCCCCGTCCTCTGGTTGAGGCAAAAGGTCGATGGTCGACGCGAGCACATCCAGAAGGGGCTGCCCGATGCTCTCGACCTCCTGGTGATCGCGGTCGACGCAGGCCTCGGCTTCGATGCGGCGCTCGACCGTGTGACCCAGAAGTACAAGAACGCGTTGTCCGAAGAGCTGGCCAAGATGCTGCGCGAAGTCAGCCTGGGCCGGCCGCGTATCGAAGCTCTGGACGACCTGGGCCGTCGCTCAGGCGTCGACGACCTTCACAACTTCATCCAGGCGGTCATCCAGTCCGAGCAGTTCGGAACTGGAATCGGCAAGATCATGCGGATACAGGCCGACGAGCTTCGGCGCAAGCGACGCCAGCGTGCGCAGGAACGGGCCGCACAGGCAACGCTGAAGATGTTGCTGCCCATGGTTGGCTGCATCTTTCCTACACTGTGGATCGTCCTGCTTGGCCCGGCGATCCTCATTCTCATGAACTCGAGGTGATTTCAGTCAGCCGGGCAGCTGAATGGTGAAAATGCTGCCTCTGTCGACCGAGGTGTCGACGCGGATCGTCCCGCCGTGCCGTTCCACCACTCGCCTGGCGATCGCCAACCCGAGGCCGCTCCCCGAATCGCTGCGCTGAAAGCGATCGAACAGGCCCGATAAACGCCTTTCGTCAATGCCCGGCCCGTGGTCGATAACAGCGATCTGCGGCCCGGCCGACCCATTGTCCACGCGAAGTCTCACGTCCGCCCCGGGCGGGCTCACCCGCACCGCGTTGTCGACCAGGTTGGCCACCGCTTCGCGGAGCAGGTCCTTGTCCGCGCTCACTCGCGGCGAGCCCTTGACCTCGGTGACGAGCTCGATCCCCGAGGTGACGGCCTGCGCGGCGTAGGCGCGCACCACGTCCGACGTGAGCTCGGCGAGATCGACCAGCTCGCGCCTCAACGGCACGTCCTCGTCCGCGTGCGCCAGGGCGCGCAGGCGACCCAGCATGCGCTTCATCCGCTCCGCCTCCGCCACGCTGTCCGCCACCGCCTCCCCCGCCGTGCCGCCGCGCGTCACGCGGCGGAGGATCGAGAGGTTGGTCATGATCGTCGCGAGCGGGGTGGCCACCTGGTGCGAGACATCCGTCAGGAAGCGCCGCTGCGCCGACAGCACGCCCGACAGCTGCGCATTGGCCCGTCCCTGGGCCTCGATCGCGAGGTTCATGCGGTAGATCAGGGGCAGCAGGATGAGCGGGAGCGGCGCGACAAGCGGCGCATTGATCGACAGCACGGCGACGCTCACCCCGCACGCCGCCAGGGTCAGCGACGCGGGCCAGGTCGCGGCGGCGCCGTGCCGGAGCAGCGCCACGTACGACTTTCCGGTGTGCAGCGACGCGGGTAGGACGGCCAGCCCGAGGTTGAGCGCGACGTAGACCGCCGCCGCCACGGTGGCGCGCAGCTCGGCGGCCAGGTCGACCTCCCGGCCAAGCCCCCCGATCGCGGCGGCGAGCGCGGTCACGAGGAGGACGTTGCCTGCGTTGAGCGCCGCCTCCCACCACGACCGGCGCACCAGCCGGTTGGCCGCCAGCACTCCGATCGCCACGGTCGCCGGGCCCACCGCCGGCGGCAGGAGCAGCGCAGCGACGATGCATGGCAGCGCGCCGAGGTTGACCTTCTGCTCCGGGCCGATCTTCACCGGGAACCGCTCCGCCAGCACGACGCCCGCCAGGCAGAGCGGGAGGATCGCCCACCTCCACGGCTGGGCGGCCGCGAAGCCACCGGCGATCCCGACCGCGGTCGCGGCCACCACGCCGGCGAGGACGACGGCGGCGATCGTCGCCTTGAGCGGCGCCGTCAGGGATCCAGGGTTGCGGGTCAAGTTCCGGTCAGGCCGCCGGGACGTCGAGGTAAAGCGTGACGGTCGTGCCGCCCGCTCCGTACCCTCGCGCGACCATTTGATATCGATTCTCCGATGAGACGACGGACGCCCCGGAGATCCCGGCCGGCACCACCACCCTCACCGTGATCAGCGTTCCTCCCGACCCGTCGGGCTGAGCCGACGCCGACTCGGCGACGGATGACTTGAGGTGCTGAGAGGCCGGCGGCAGGTACACCGCCGTGTTGACCATGAGGTTATGACCGTCGGGCGTCACGACCTGGACCGGCGGATCGGCGATGCACCACGCCACGTTGGCCGAGGCGGCCCCCTGGCCCATGATCAGCATCCCGGCCGCCGCCGCCGCGCCCACCACCACACTCCTGCTTCTCATCTCTCCTCTTGCTCCCTTGCTTGCTCCTGGGTGAACCTGTAGCCGATACCGCGAATCGTCTGGATCAGCCGCGAAGCACCATCGGCCTCCAGCTTCTGCCGGATGCGCGAGATGTGAACCTCGAGCGAGTTCGATTCGGGTCCCGTGGTGACGGCCCAGACCGCCTCGCCCAGCTGTTCGTACGTTACGAGCTGGCCGCGGCTGCGCATCAGCGCGGCGAGGATCCGAAACTCGATCCCCGTCAGCGCGAGGGGTCGGCCGGCCCGCGTCGCCGTGCCTTCGCTGAGGTCGACCACCACGTCGCCGGACACGAGGCGCGCGCCGCCCTTGCCGCGGTGGCGGCGGATCACCGCCTCGACGCGAGCCATCAGCTCCTCGAGGGCGAACGGCTTGGCGATGTAGTCGTCCGCGCCAAGCTTGAGGCCCGCGATCCGGTCGCTGACCGACGAGCGGGCGCTGATCCCGACCAGGGCCGCGTCGGTTTCGGCCCGGAAGGCCTCGAAGAGCTCCGGCCCTTCGTTGTCGGGAAGCATGAGATCGAGCAGCACCACGTCCGGGTTCCACTGGCGGACCAGCTCGAGCCCGCGCCCCGCCGAATCCACGGCGCGGACCGTGTAGCCTTCCTCGCCGAGCCCGGTCGCCACCGCGCGAGCCAGGCGGCGGTCGTCCTCGACCAGGGCAACCTTCCATTTGATCGTCATGCGGAGGGAATTCTCCCATGGAACCAAGCCGCCTTCAGCCGGATTGGGCCGCGTAACGTGGCGGCGGGCCGTGGCGTTGGGAACCGGCGTGGGCCTATCGAATTGACGCGCCTGCCCGTTCCTCTGCGCCGCCTCGCCGTGGCGGCCGCCGTGCTGGTCGTCGTGGTCGCCCCCGGCGCCGCCACGCTGTGGGTCTCGACCCCCTCCGGAGCCGACATCCAGGACCGGGTGCTGGCGGCCACCAGGTCGCACGGCGTGGGCTTGCTGAGCCCGAGCCAGGTGCCGCGCGTGCTGGCGGAGGCGGTGGTCGCCACGGAGGATGAACGCTTCTACGCCCACCACGGGGTCGATTCGATCGGCCTGGGCCGGGCGCTGCTCTACGACGCGGCCAACCTGTGCCCGTGCCAGGGCGGGTCGACCATCACGGAGCAGCTGGTCAAGGACGTTTACCTGGGCGGGACCGACCTCGGCTACCACAAGCTCGAGGACATGGCGCTGGCGCTCAAGGTCGAGCGGGTGATCGGGAAGGACCAGATCATGGCCGACTACCTGAGCGAGATCCCGACCGGTTTCGGCCGCTACGGCGT
>DATEHQ010000162.1:0-10629 GCA_035279525.1 Candidatus Dormiibacterota bacterium | reverse complement strand
GTACTGTCGGTGGCCCCACTGCCTTTGAGGTGACTCCACACATGTTCGTCGGGGTTCAGGTCCGGCGCATTGGCGGGCAGATACTCCAAACGCAGACGCGCGCGATGCGCGGCGACGAATCCGCGCGTCACGCGGGAACGGTGGTAGGTACTCCGGTCGACAATGAGCACGATTTTCCGTCTCCGATGATGGGCCAGCAGCTTGCGGAGGAATCGGATGAAGATCGTCGAGTTGACCTTCTCCGGACTGGTCATAAAGAGAAGCTCGCCGCGCGGCGTCATGGCGGACAGCAAACTCACAACGGCGCGACGGGACGTGCGGCGGATCTCCGGCGTATGGCCACGCACCGCCCAGGTCCGGCCAGAAACATGATCAGTCCGCACGCCGCGCTCGTCCCCGAAGTAGAGGATCGCGCCTATTTTGCGGGCTTCCACGCGGATTCGGGGATATTCGGTTCGCAGCCACCGGCGGACGGCCACTTCGTCGCGCTCCAGCGCGCGCTTCAACGGCCGCTGCGGACTCAATCCCTCGCGCCGCAGAAATTCCCACAGGCCACTGCGGGACAGCGCCACTCGAAACTCACGCTGCAGCAGTACCCGCAGCCGCGGAATCGTCCACAGATCCGATACAAACCCAAATGCGGTCGCCGGACGCTGGACGTCTTGCTTGAGCTCACGAATCTGCTGGGGATTCAGACGAGGTTTGGCGCCGGGAGCAAACCGGCGTTGCAGAGCGCGCACTCCCTGCTCGCGTGCTCGCCGTATCCACTTATAAACAATCTGGCGACAGAATCCCAATCGACGCGCGATGGTCTCTGGCGACTCCCCTTCGCGGATCTCGCGCACCGCTTGGAGCCGGATGTGCGCCAACACACCCCGTCCAAGCCGCCGGCCATCACGCT
Organism: Candidatus Dormiibacterota bacterium; assembly: GCA_035279525.1. Taxonomy (GTDB): domain Bacteria; phylum Chloroflexota; class Dormibacteria; order Dormibacterales; family Dormibacteraceae; genus DATEHQ01. Next base: position 9,728 of record DATEHQ010000162.1, on the reverse strand, counting down.
TGACCACATAGCTACTGTAGCATACATATGTTCGATTGTAAACTAATCAACCGGATTATCTATAGATCGCCTGGACATCCTTTACGGTTTTGGCGTACGGCAGATGGGTATCGCCTACAGCGAGGGCAACGCCGTCGGCGCCGGGTTGCGCGAGCCGCGGGACGGCGGCCTCACCCAGTTCGGTCGGCAGGTGGTACGCCGAATGAACAAACTGGGGATCGCCATCGACGTGTCGCACAGCGGGGATCAGACCAGCCTGGATACTATCGAAGTGAGTGACAGGCCGATCTTCATCACCCACGCGGGGGCCCGAGCGCTTTGGAACACAAAGCGGCTCAAGCCGGATGACGTCATCAAAGCGTGCGCCGCGAAGGGCGGTGTGATCGGCATCGAAGCGGCTCCCCATACGACCCTGACGGAGAGGCATCCTCACCATAACATCGAATCGTTCATGGAGCACTTCGAGTATGTCGCCAACTTGGCCGGCATCGATCACGTGGCATTTGGCCCGGATACGCTCTTCGGCGATCACGTCGGGTTGCATCATGTATTTGCGAGCCAACTTTCCATCGAGAGCTCCCACGCTGGGCCGCAGATCGAAGAGGTCGGATACGTGGAAGGGTTGGAAAACCCGTCCGAGTGCTTCTGGAATATCACCCGCTGGTTGGTCACGCATGGTTATTCGGACGACGATATCGCCAAGGTGATCGGGGGGCAACATCGTGAGCGTGCTCGAGCGGATTTGGTCCTGATGTGCTACTGCGCCTGAGGTGCGGTGCTGTCGGCGAACGGACCTTCTGTTTTTCCAGATCTCAGCTGAACATCGCACGGCATTCTCGGACTGTCGTGTGGCGGCCGATCAGGCTGTTGACGAACGAGAGGTCGAGGCGTGGGATCAGCCGGTTCGACCGGCGGGTCAGCTTATGCCATATTCTTCGTTTGGAGGGCTATCAGGTATACATATCGAACGAAATGGGGCGAAGAAGTACGAAATTCGTCATTCCGCTCAGTCCCGGAGGATACCGTGGTTCGGCGTGCGCGCACCCTCGACGACATCGACAAGGGGATCGTCGGGCTCCTCCAGGGCCGCCCCCGGGCGACAAACCTTTCGATTGCCGAGGCCCTCGGCGTGTCCGAGGCGACCGTCAGGAAACGCGTCGCCCGCCTCCTCCAAGCTCGCCACATCGATTTTGTCCTCGCGGTCGATCCGGCGCTTTTCGGGTTCCAGAGGCTCGCATTCATCGGGGTGCAGGTCGATATCGGCAAGGCCGTCGGCGCAGCGGAAGCGCTGTGCCGGCTGGACTCGGTCAACTTTCTCGCCTACACTAGCGGCACCTACGATTTTCTGCTCATCGGTCAGTTCCACTCCGACGAGGAGCTCGTGGATTTCCTCACGCAGCAGGTCGCGCAGATTCCGGGCGTCAGGCGCACGGAGACCACGTTCATCCTCCGGGTAACGAAGCGATCGGCGCTGTGGGGGCTTCCCGGTCCCGCGACGCGCGAGCTGCCCGAGATCCCTGCAGGCTCGTCAGGTTCGCGCCGGCGTGCGAGGTCGATGGCGTGAGGGAACGATTTCGCGTCTTCATCACCGAGCCGAGGGAGCACCCCGCACTTGCTCACCTCCGGGAGATCGCCGACGTCCGGCAGGGTCCCTCGGACCGGCGGATGGACGAGCGCGAGCTGTCCGACGAACTGCGCGATACGCACGCGGTCCTCATCACGTCGCGGGACCGCGTCACCGGGGCGATGATCGAGCATGCCGCCGAGTTGCGCGTGATCGGAAAATTCGGCGCGCGCCCGGAGAACGTCGATTGGGACGCCGCTCATCGCCGTGGGGTGCGGATTCTCTGGGCACCCGAAGCAAACTCAGAGAGCGTGGCGGAGTACACCGTGCTCCTGGTGCTCGCGCATCTCCGCGGCCTCATCGACGCTGTTCACCATATTCGGCAAGGTGGTTGGCGGAACACGTTTCGCCCCGGTCGCGAGCTGCGCGGCCAAACAGTCGGTCTGGTCGGGCTCGGCAACGTTGGGGCGCGCGTGGCACGCTGTCTCGGCGGGTTCGGCGTCACGCTGCTTGGATGCGATCCCCAGGTGCCCACCGAGCGTGCGGCCGCGATGGGCGTTCGCCTCGTCACACTGCCTGAGCTGCTCGCGCACTGCGACGTGGTCAGCCTCCACGCGATGGTGACACCGGAGACCGTGCACATCATCGACGACCGCTCGTTGCGGCGCATGAAGCCCAACGTCCTGCTCGTGAACACCGCGCGCGGGGCCCTGATCGACGAGGAGGCCCTGGCGCGCGCACTGGACGAAGGACGGATCGGGGGCGCATGTCTGGATGTGTTTGCTGGGGAGCCCGTGGCCGCGTCCCATCCGCTCTTGGGTACGCCCCAGACGATCGTGTCCCCGCATATCGCCGCCCAAACTGCGGAGGCTCAGGATCGCGAGGTGACGCAGACGATCGAAGACGTTGTCCGCGTCCTAACGGGAGCCGAGCCGGTGTACTCGCCAATGGCGTGAGCTCGTCGCGCCTGCACGCACATGATTGCGACCTTGTCTCGCTGAGGGAGGGAAGCCATGTATCGTCCGCTCGGGATCGTCGCGTCGCTGGTCACCAACTTCACGCCGTCAGGAGCGGTGGACCGGAAGGGGGTCGTCACGACGGTGGACTTCCTGGCGCGGCAGGGGGTCCACGCGGTGTGCATCTGCGGCGGCACCGGGGAAGCGCTCTCCTTAAGCGATAAGGAGCATGCGGCGGCCGTTGAGGCCGCGGTAGAGGGCGCCGTAGGTCGCTGCGCGGTCGTGGCCGGGGCGCTGTATACCGATCCAGCGCGGATTGCGGCCGCCGGACGGATCGCAGCCCGCGCCCGGGCGGACGCGGTCATGATCATCGCGCCGTACTTCGTCCGTCCGTCTCCGGACGACATCTACGAGCACGTCGCCCGACTTGCGGATCTGGTGGACCTCCCGTTGATCCTCTTCAACACCCCGAGCCGCGCCGGCCTGGATATGGACGCCGGTCTGCTCATCCGGATCGCCACGCAAATCCCCAAGGTGGTCGGCTTCAAGGAAGCCAGCGGCAACATCGCCAAGTTCGCCCGCATCGTGCGCGAGAGCCCGTCCGACTTCCGCGTGTTGCAGGGATTGGACGACCTCGTGCTTCCGTCGCTCGCGCTGGGTGGCACCGGCGCGCTGATCACGATCGGGGCCGTGATGCCGCGGCTCTTCGTCAACCTATTCGATGCCGTCCGGCGCGACGACATGGCGACCGCGCGAACCCTGCAGCTCGCCGCGTTGCCGATCATCGACGCCGTGTACCAGACGCCGAACCCGAGCGGCACGAAGCGGTTGCTCGAGCTGCTCGGGCGACCCGGGGGTCCCGTTCGTCCTCCGCTCCGGACCGTCCAGCCGGGCCAGGACGCGCACCTGGTGCGGCTGCTGCCGCTGATCGAGCAGCTCGAGCCGGAGGCGGCGCTCGGCGGCGTGGGCGGAGGGCGGAGGTAACCCATGGGCGTGCATCAGCAGGATCGCCCGCAGGGCGCGCCTATCCGCCCGGTCGTTTCGCTGGCCCACCGCGTGCGCACGCTGGAGGTCGGCCGGGCCGGAGTTTTGATGGACATGCTGCGCCTGCGCCCGGACGGGATCGGCCTCGGGCGGGGCGATCCTGATCTGCCCACGCCGGCGCACATCGTGGCAGCGGGGCGCGACGCGCTCGCCAGGGGCATGACGAAGTATACGGCGCTTCGCGGGATCCCCGAGCTGCGGCACGCGGTCGCCGACAAACTTCGACGGGATAACGCGGTTGAGGTGGATCCCGAGACCGAGGTGGCGATCACGACGGGGACGCAGGAAGCGGTGTTCGTCGCGCTCTGCGCGCTCCTCAACCCGGGCGACGAGATCCTGCTCGCCGATCCGTACTACAACTCGTACGCGACGATGCTGCACTATCTCGATGCGACGCTCGTCGCGGTGCCCACGTCCGCGCCGGACGGTTTCCAGATCGATCCCGACGAATTCGAGACGCGCATCACGCCGAAGACCAAAGTGATCGCGCTGCTGACTCCCAACAACCCGACCGGCACCGTCTACCCGCGCGACCGGCTCGAAGGCGTCGCGCGCGTCGCCGAGCGGCACGGGCTGTACGTGATCTCCGACGAGCTGTACGAGACCCTCGTATTTGATGGCGCGCCCTTCAGCATTGGGTCGATGCCGAGCATGCGCGATCGGACGATCACGATCAACGGGTTCTCCAAAGCGTATTCGATGACCGGATGGCGCGTGGGGTACGTGGTCGGCCCCCGGGCCGTTGTTGACGCGCTGGTCACCCTGCGTCACACGCTCACGATTTGCGCGCCCAGCATGTCGCAGTACGCCGCGACCGCCGCGCTCCTCGGCCCCCAAGACTGCCTGGCCGAGCGGCTCGCGATCTTCCGAAGGCGGCGCGATTTCATGATGGCGAGCCTCGCGGATGCGGGCGTGCCTTTTGTGCGCCCGGATGGCACATTCTACGTGTTCGCGGACATCCGTCCCACCGGACTCTCGTCCGAGGAGTTCGCGTTCGCCCTGATGGAGCGGGAGGGGGTGTTCGTCTACCCGGGCGGCTACTTCGGCGCGCGGGGAGAGGGGTTCGAGCGCATCTCGCTTGTGGTCCCCGAAGCGGTGTTGGGCGAAGCGGTGAAACGCATCGCGCGGGTGTTCCGGAGGCCTCGCTAGCGATGGTGCAGGTCGCGCACCTTCCGCGCTACCGCCTGGCTCCCCTGCCCACCCCGCTGGAGGAGGCGCCCCGGCTTCGCCTGGCCCTGGGGGACGGCAGCCCCAGGATCTTCGTTAAGCGGGATGATCTCACCGGCCTCGCCATGGGCGGCAACAAGGTGCGCAAGCTCGAGTACCATCTCGGGGACGCGTTGGCACAAGGCTGCGACGTGCTCGTCACCACGGGGGCGATTCAGTCTAACCACTGTCGCATCACCGCGGCGGCGGCCCGCCGCGCCGGGCTGGACGCGGTGCTTGTTCTGTGCCCCGGCGAGTCCGAGGAGGTGCAGGGCAACTTGCTCCTCGACCGCGTGCTTGGCGCGCGGGTCCGTATCGCACCCGACCCCACCTCGTCGGCGGTCGAGGCGACCGCGGCCGAAGAGCTGGACGCGCTGCGCCGCGCTGGCCGTCGTCCGTACCTCATCGCGAAGGGCGCGTCGACCCCGTTGGGGGCGGCGGCCTACGCGGAAGCGTTCATGGAGGTGCTGGCGCAGACGGACGCGCTGGGCGTTCCGGTCGACGCGATCGTTTTCTGCACGGGGTCCGGCGGGACGCAGGCCGGCCTGCTCGGCGGCGCGCGCTTGCTGCGGAGCGGCGTGGAGATTGTGGGCGTTGGGGACGGGGCGACCCGCGCAGAGCTTGCTCCTGTCGTCACGGCGCTCGTCGCGGGCATGGGCGAGCGGTGTGGGGTCGCGATCTCCATCGGACCGAACGATGTCGTTGTGCTCGAGGACTACGGCGGGACCTACGGCGTGCCCACCCCCGCGTGCATCGATGCAATCCGACTCGCGGCGCGAACCGAGGGCCTCATCCTCGATCCCGTGTATACCGGAAAGGCGATGGCGGGCCTCGTCGATCTGGCCCGGCGCGGCCGTTGGACGGCGGCCCAAACGGTGGTGTTTTGGCACACGGGCGGGCAGCCGGCGCTGTTCGCGCTCGCGGAAGCCGTGGGCGCCCCGGAATGAGCCTGTCGTCGATGGCCGCGGGCGCAATGACCGTCGTCCGGACGTGCGCGGCCGTCGCCCCAGGCGAGCACGTGCTGATCCTGACGGACACCGCCGTGCCCCCCGAGGTGGCGGAGGCGCTGGCGTTTGCGACGGCGGCGGTCGGCGGGACCCCCGTCGTGCTCACGATGCCCCGACCGGAACGGCCGGGTGCCGAACCGCAGGCGCTCGTCGCCGAGGCGATGAAGCGCGCCCAGGTGGTCCTGGCGCCGACCAGCCTGAGCGTGTTTCACACCGAGGCCTCTCGCAACGCCAGTGCGGCGGGCGTACGGATGCTGGCCATCAGCGAGTGTCGCGCGGAGACGCTTGTGCGCGGCGGGATCACCGCCGACTTCACGGGGCGGGCCCCAGTGGCGGAGCGCCTCGCCCGCCTGCTCTCTGGGCAGCGTCTGGAACTGCGCACGCCCGCGGGCACCCGCCTCTCGATGGGGCTGGGCGGCCGGGCGGGAGTCGCCAACACCGGGCTGGCGACGCGGCCGGGCGTGCGGTCCGGCCTCCCCACGATCGAGGCGTACGTGGCGCCGCTCGAGGGATCGGCGGACGGCGTCGCGGTGGTGGACGCGAGCGTAGCGGTGCTCGGGCTCGTGTCGGCGCCGATCGCGATCGGGTTCAAGGGGGGCCGCGCCGTGACGTTCGACGGCGGCGCGCAGGCGCGCGCGTTGCAGGACCTCGTGAAACAGGTCGGCCACACCGAGGCACGCATGCTGAGTGAGGTCGGCATCGGGCTCAACCCGCAGGCCCGCGTCGTCGGACGCATCATCGAGGACGAGGGCACGTACGGCACCTGCCATGTCGCGCTCGGCAGCAACGTCCATTTCGGCGGCCGCCTCGATGTGCCGTTCCATCTCGACATGGTGATGTGGACGCCGGACGTGGTCGTCGATGGCCGTCCGCTCCTCACGGGCGGGCGTTTGGTCGAGGAGGCCCCAAAATGAGGCGGGTGATCAACACTCCGGATGCGTACCGGTCGAAGTCTCCGCTGGTGCAGGCGATCGTCGATCGAGGGCTGGTGTTCGTATCGGGCATGCCGCCGGTCGACCGTGAGGGGCAAACCGTCGGAGACGATATCACGACGCAGACCGACCAAGTGATGCGCAATTTGAAGACGATTCTCGAAGCGGCAGGCGTCTCGATGGGCCAGATCGTCCGGATGACGGTGTTCTACACCCACCGGGAGGATTATGCCGCCCTCGACGCGGTATACCGGCGGTATTTTCCAGGCGGGGCCCCGTCGCGGTCGGCGCTGATCGTCGCGGGACTGGTTCGCCCCGAGTGGCGTATCGAGATCGACGCGATCGCGACGGCGCCGGCCGGCGAAGCCGGAGGCCGCGATGCGTGACCGGCTCGCTGCGCGTTTAGCCCGCCGGCCCCACGCGCCGGTGGGGATCTTCCCCACGCCGTTGCAGCACATGCCGCGGCTCTCGCGTCAGCTCGGCCGGCCCGTCTACTTCAAGCGCGAGGACCTGGCCGGTCTGGCCGTCGCCGGCAGCAAGATTCGCATCCTGCAGCACACGGCCGGGGACGCGTTGGAGCGTGGCGCCGAGATGTTCGTGGCCGGCGGCTACGTGCAGTCGAACCATCCGACCCAGGTGGCGGCCGTTGGGTGCGCGCTCGGCGTGCGCACCGAGTTGATGCTCGACACGACGAAGGGCTGGGAGATGCAGGGCAACCTGCTCCTCTCCACGCTGATGAGGTGCAAGGTGCACTACGTCCGAGAGGGAAGCTATGAGGCGGTCCGTGACGCCTGCCTCCGCCTCGTCGATCGGCTGAACCGACGGGGGCGGCGCGCCCGGTTGTTGACGCTGACGCCCGAGATCCATGCGCTGGCCGCGCTCGCCTATGCTGAAGGGCTGCTCGAGCTCGCCGGTCAACTCGACGCGGTCGGCGTCCGCCGCGCCGACGTGTTCGTCGGATCCGGCGGCCCTACCTACGCCGGCCTGCTGCTCGGGGCCTGCGCCGACGGCGGCCGGATCCGCGTCCACGGCGCGCCGCCGCACGGGCTCGGCGCGGGGGCAGAGGAGAGGGTGGTGCGCGTCGCGGGCGCGGCGATGCAACTCCTGGACCTGGACGTTCCCGTCCGCCCGGATGACGTCTCGCTGCTGGGGCGGGGATCCGGCGTCTACGGGTATACGTATCCGGCGACCGTCAAGACGATTTGGAAGGTGGCGCAGGCGGAGGGAGTGTTCCTCGACCCGGTGTACACGGGTACCGGCATGGCCGAGATGCTGCGGTGGGCGGAGGCGCATCGGGGCGAGACCCCGGTCGTGTTCCTCCATACCGGCGGGGTGGCGACGCTCTTCGCGTACACCCGTGAGTTGGTGGGGGGGAGGCAGGCGTCGAGCAACCCCGCGCGCCGGATCTCGCGTCTCGGCGTGGCGGGCACGCGCCGCCGGCAGGCAGCGCAGACGTAGGATCGGTCGAGACAGGCCACAGGCCGGGGGCGACAGCCGGCTCAGAGGAGGGGAGACGGATGGACGAACGAGTCAGGCTTTTGGTTACGGACTTCCAGGCTGGCCGGTATAGCCGCAGGCAGTTCGTCCGGAAGGCACTCGGGTTCGGCATCGCCGCCTCGGCGCTGCCGGCGCTGTTCGAGATGGCCGGCACGGCGCCGGGGCCCTCGACTCCGCAGGCGGCGGAGGCGGCCTCCAGTCAGCGGACGCTCGTCGTGGGCATCCCGGAGAACATCACCAACCCTGACCCGGTGATCCTGGGCAGCGCGGGCTACGGCGACATCAAGGTCGTGAACAACAACATCAACGAACCGATCCTGCGGTTTAAGACGGGGACGGTGGATCTGGAGCCATGCCTGGCCACGACCTGGGACATCTCTCCGGACGGGCTCACCTACACGTTCCACCTGCGCTCCGCGTCGTTTCACGACGGCACGCCGGTGAACGCGTCGGCGATCAAGCTCAACTACGACCGGCAGATCGACGAGAAGCACCCGTATCACTTCCCGGGGATCACGTACACGGAGATCGTGTTCAGCAACGTGAGCAAAATCGACGCCGTCAACGACCGGACGTTGCGCATCACCCAGTCGCGGCCCGCCGTGACCCTGCTGTCGGACCTGGCCCTCTTCGCGGAGGGCATCGTGAGCCCCGCCGCGCTGAAGAAGTACGGCAAGGACTATGCGCTGCATCCGACGGGAAGCGGGCCGTACAAGTTCGAGCGCTGGACGAAGGGCGTCGAGTTCGTGCAGAGCGCGTACGATCAGTACTGGGGCGGGCGTCCGTGGGTCGACCGGGTCATCTGGAAGACGGTCGCCGACAACACGGTGCGCCTGGAGCAACTCCGCACCGGGGAGCTCGACGTGACGACGGAGCTGGACTTCAAAGATGTCGCCGCCCTGCGCAAGGACAGCCGGTTCAAGGTCGTTGCCGGCAACTTCCTCGATACCCAGTACCTGATCCTCAACGAGCACAAGCCGCCGTTCGACAAACCGGAGGCGCGGCAGGCCGTGCAGTTCGCGGTGAACAAGGCGAACATCGCCAAGGTCGTCTTCTACGGCAACTACACCGTGGGGGCGGGCCCCGTTCCGCCCGGACTGCTCGGGTACGACAAGAGCCTCGAGCAGATCTATCCGCACAACCCGGCCAAGGCCAAGTCGCTCCTGGAGAAGGCGGGGGCGAACAACATGGCGGTGACGCTGACCCACAAGACGGAGGGGTTCTGGCCGGAGATGGCGCAGCTGCTGCAGGCGGACCTGCAGGCCGCCGGGCTGCAGGTGTCGCTCCAGGGACTGGAGGAGGCCGCGTTCTACTCGAAGATCAATGCCAGCGAGCACCAAATGGGCCTGAACGATTGGGTGATGGACACGAGCGACCCCGACGACATCATGTGGTCTGTGTTCAGCACGAAGCGGGCGCGCCAGCGCATGGGATACGAGAACCCGCAGGTGGACAAGCTCAACAAGGACGCGCAGGTGGAGCGGGATTCCCAGAAGCGCCGGGAGATGTATGTCAAGGCGCA
>DATEHQ010000161.1:0-6019 GCA_035279525.1 Candidatus Dormiibacterota bacterium | reverse complement strand
TGATCTGCACCATCATCTGCTTGAAGCAGCAAAAGACTGCATGTATTCGAGTTTGACACTTTCGTAGGGGATGTCGCGGGCGGATTTCATCAGCCTCGCCGCCGCCGCGCCGAACGTCCGGAGGCCGTCGTCGCCGGCCATCCGAACGCCCGCAGCCTCCAGCGCGGCGCGTGTTTCGGCCCGCAGCCAGCCGGCGGCTGGGTGATCGCGCGGAAGCTCGGACGCCTCGCCGAGGCGAACCGCGCCACCGGGGGGCAGGAAGTACACGCGGCCTCGCCCGGCCTCGGAAACCGCCATCACAGGGTTGTCGCTCCGTGCCGCCTGGATGGCCAGGGTGGGCAAGGGGGCTAGCGGGACCCTCAGGCCCAGGGCCAGACCGACCGCGAACGATGCTCCCACCCTTAGCCCCGTGAAGGAGCCGGGTCCCGTCGCCACGCCGACGCGGGCGATGCGTTCACCCGCGGCCAGCGCTCGAAACCTTTCGGGTAGATCGAAGGTGCGTCCCGACGCGTGGAGCTCCTCGCGGATCACCGCCCCGGACTCGTCCAGCAGCGCGATCGCCGACTGGGCCGACGAGGTGTCAACGACGAAGATCACGCTTCAGCCTGATCAGCCGGCGGTCGCCGCCCAGGTGCTCGATCTGGATCGACGCCGCGCCCCCCACAGCGATGCGCTCGCCCCACTCGACGACGATCGCGCCCTGATCGGCGAGCTCCTCGATCCCGAGCTCGGCGAGCTCGGATGTCGCCTCGATCCGATACAGGTCGATGTGAGCCAGCTGCACCCGGCCGGGATAGATCCGCACCAGCTGAAACGTAGGGCTCGCGACGTGGGCGGTCGAGCCCGTGCCTCGAGCCACGCCGCGGACGAAGGTCGTCTTGCCCGCTCCGAGGTCGCCGGTCAAGAGGACGATGTCACCCGTCAGCAGACTCTCGCCGAGGAGCTCCCCGGCAGCCTCGGTCTCCGCCGGCGTGCTCGTGATCTGCTCACGAGGAGCGTCCGGCGTGCGCCGGGCGTCAGGCAAAGTGGTCGTAGCCATGGAGCGTGGCGGCCAGGTCCGTGCCGTCAGCCGCCACGACCCGCACTTCCGGCTCCGCGGTCATGCGGCCAATCGGTCGCAGGCCCGCATGGATGAGCCTGTCCTCGGGGCCGACGCACACCAGCTCCGACTCCTCGCCGCCGGTCAGGGCGTCCTGGAGCGTCGCACCGGGGGCGACCGGGATGTCCGCCGTGCTGATCACGCTTCCGGCGCCTGACGCCGCGGCGAACTTCTGCATCTCCCGAAAGAGCCCGTCCGAGATGTCCCCGCAGCACAGGCCGGCCTGGTTGAAGCGAACGCCCTCGTTGAACCGCGGCTCGGGAAGATGGACCCGACGCTCCCGCAGCGCGACGGCCGGGCCGCCGAGCGGACCGCTGACGGCAACCGCCCAGCCCGGCTCGACCCGCGACCTCGCAAGGGGCACCTCCGCCACCGTGCCCAGGACCGTGAGCGTCAGGACGGCGGGCCCCGGCGTCGCCGTCGTGTCCCCGCCGGCGATGGTGATGTCGTAGCGCGCCGCGACCCTGTGCAGGCCCTCGTAGAGGCCGGTCACGTGATCGACCGGCCACGACCGCGGCGCCGCGAGCGCCACCAGGACGTATCTCGGAGCGGCGCCTTTGGCGGCGAGGTCGCCCAGCGCAAGCGCCAGCGCGCGGTGGCCGGCGTCGGCGGGCGACATCCACGAGAGGTCGAAGTGCACACCCTCGACCGAGCTGTCGCAGCTGGCGACCACGAAGTCCTGCGGAAGGTCCGGGTCGAGGCTCGGCCATACGGCTGCGTCGTCCTCGCCGGCGACGACCTGGTAGCCGGTCGTCGTGAGGTACGGCATGATCCGCTTGAGGAGCTCGGCTTCGCCCAGGCCCTCGAGCTTCGTCACGCGTCCAGCATCGCACGCAGCGCGCGGGCGGCCGCCTCGGGGTCGTGCGCGCCACCGACGGCGCGGATCACGCAAACGCGCCGAAGCGAGAGCGCGGTCAGCTTCGTGACGTTGGACTCGTCGATTCCGCCGATGGCGAAGACCGGCACCGTCACCGCGGCGGATATGACGGCGATGCCCTCCGGCCCGATCACCTTCTTTTCCGACTTGATCGGGGTGGCGAAGGCGGGACCGCAGCCGAGGTAGTCGGCGCCGTCGGCGATCGCCGCACGCGCGACATCCACGCTGGAGGCCGACGCGCCGATCAGCAACCGGTCCCCCGCGACGCGACGGGCCGCTGCCACGCTGATGTCGTCTGGGCCGAGGTGGACGCCGTCGGCCTCGCTGAGCAGAGCGATGTCGACGTGGTCGTTCACGATGAACAGCGCCTGGGTGATGAGGCGCCTCAGCTCGCGCGCCAGGCGGACCAGCTCGCCGCGCGACATGGTCTTGTGCCGCAGCTGGATCACGCCGGCGCCGCCCCGCTGGGCGGCCGAGACGAGGTCGAGCAGGCGCTCGGCATCGGCGTCCGGGGTGATGACGCAGAGGCGGGCGGCGCTGAGCCGCTCACTCACAGTCCGGCTCATCCAGGCCAACCAGGCTGCGCGGGGTGACGCGCGGGGTCAGCTCAGGAGTTGGCGCAGCTTTTCGCGAAACGCCGGCGGTGCCGTGTCGCAGTCGCACGAGTGCTTGACCAGGCGCTTCAGATGGTCCTGAAACTCGTAGTGGTCCATGCAGTCGGGGCAGCCTTCGAGGTGGAGCTGCAGTTCGAGCACCTCGGTGTCGGTCAACTCCCGGTCGACGTACCGGTCGAGCTTGTCGGAACAGTCCTTGCAGTTCATTGCTGAGGAAGCTGCCTCATGCCGTCGCTGCGGACGATACCCGATTCGACGGCGTAGTCATAGAGGGATTTTTGGAGCTGCTGCCGCGCCCGGTGCAGGCGGGACATCACGGTGCCGATCGGCACCCCCAGCGTCTGCGCGGCGTCTTTGTAGGAGAAGCCTTCGACGTCCACCAGCAGTACGACCTCCCGGTGGAGCGGAGGGAGCTTCTCGACGGCTGCCACCACCTCGGTGGCCGCGAGCTTGTCGAGCACGTCCTCCTCTGGCTTGGCGCCCTCGTCCTTGAGCTTGTCGTAAAGGACGAAATCGCCGACGTCGTCCAGGCTGACGTCCTCCTTGCGCGACCCCTTGAAGCGGTCCCAGAACAAATTGCGCATGATCGCGAACAGCCAGGCTTTCATGTTCGTGCCCTGCTGGTAGCTGTGCTGATAGCGGAGCGCTCGCAGGTAAGCCTCCTGCACGAGGTCCTGCGCCTGATCGGGATCGCGGGTGAGCCGGAGGGCTCCCCGATAAAGCGTGTCCAGATGTGTCAATGCCTCTTCCGCGAAGTCGGTCTGAGGGAGTGGTTCCGCCATCAGTAAAGCCACTCTACATGTACCCGCTCTCGGTACCTTTCCAACCGGGGCGCCCCACCCAGGTATTCCGAAACCGCGCGGCCGTTTGGGGCGCTTTGATCAAAACGCCCCGTGCTTCTCAGGCGGATGGGGGCCCTTTGATCAAACCGTGCGGAACCGTCAGTGGCGGCGTGCCACGCGGGGGCCGATCGAGGTCAGGACCTCGTATGAGATCGTCCCCGACCATTCACCTACCTCCTCGGCCGTGATGCGCTCATCCCCGTCGCGGCCGATCAAGGTCGCCTCGTCGCCCACCGCCACGCCCGGCACCCCCGTCACGTCGATCGTGATGGCGTCCATGCTGACCACGCCGATCAGAGGCGCGCGGCGGCCGCGGACGAGCACGTCGCCCCGGTTGGCCCGGGCGCGATGGACGCCGTCCGCGTAACCGATGGCCACGGTGGCGACAAGAGCCTTGCCGGAGGCCCGCCAGAGCGCGCCGTAGCCGACGGTTGCGCCTCTCTCCACTTTCTTCACGTGCGTGACGACCGACCTGAGGCTCAATGCCGGCTCGAGTCCCGGCCACTCGCAGCCGTAGATGGCGATGCCGCAGCGCACCGCGTCGAGCGAAAACTCCGGGTATAGACGCGCTCCCGCCGAGTTGCAGGCGTGGCGGATTCCGGGGTCGACGCCCAACGTGCCGAGCGCGTCCATGAAGCTCGCAAACTGGCTGCGCGTCATGGTTTCGTTCGATTCGGACGACGCGAAGTGCGTCCAGGTGCCGGCGAGCCTCAGCGCGTCAGATTCGGCGATGAATCGGGCGAGGGCGGGAGCTTCAGCCGGGCTGCAGCCGAAGCGGCCCATCCCCGTGTCGATCTTCAGGTGCACGTCGACCACCTCGTCCCGGTCGCCCAGCGCCGCGGCGAGCTCGCGGCTGGAGACGGCGATGGCGCAGCCCGTCGCGGCCGCCGCGCCGGCCTGGCCGGGGGTCAGCCCGCCCATCACCAGGACGTCGCTGGCGGGCAACAAGCCGGAGAGCTCCCTCGCTTCCTCGAGCGTGGCGACGGCCAGCCCGGTGGCGCCGCCCTCGAGAGCGGCTCGCGCGACCGGTACCGCGCCGTGGCCGTAACCGCCCGCTTTCACGACCGCGTACAGTCGCGTGCCTTTCGGGAGATGGCCCAGGATGCGCCCGCAGTTGGCGCGCACGGCGTGAAGGTCTACGTCAGCCCAACGAAGCGGGACCCCCAGGATCAGAGGCCGCCCTGCCGGAGTACGTGCATCACGAGCGGGATCTCGCGGAGAAGGTCCCCCGCGAGCAGGCCCGAGTCCCCCAGGCGCTGCGCGATCCGCCGGCCGGCGGCAGCGTGGATGTAGACGCCGGTCACGGACGCACCAAAAGGGTCGGATCCCTGCGAGATCAGGCCGCCGATGATCCCGGACAGCACGTCGCCCGTGCCGCCCGTCGCCAGCGCCGGCACCTCGTGAGGGTCCTCGCTGATCCTTCCGTCGGGATGCGCGACCACGGTGTGGGCTCCCTTCAGCACGACCACCGCCCCCCACTCCTTGGCCGCCTTTCGCGCCGCGGCGGGGCGGTCGGCGTTGATCGCTTCGGCGGTCCTGCCGGTCAGCCGGGCGAGCTCCCCTGGGTGGGGGGTGAGCACCCGCTGCTTACCGAGCTTGCCTTTGGCCCGGGGGGCTTCAGCCAGCGCATTGAGCCCGTCGGCGTCGATCACCACAGGGCACCTGGCGTGCATCGCGAGGTCGATCACCAGCCGCCACGTCGAGCTGTCGCGTCCAAGGCCTGGACCGACGATCCCGACCTCGGCGGCGGCCATCTGGGCCAGGATCGAGCTGTAGGCGGCGTGGCCGACGGCGCCGGGCGCGACCTCGGGGACAGGCGTCGCCATCACCTCGGTGCACTTGGCGGCCAGGATCGGGTAGATGGTGTCCGCCACCAGGAGCCGGACCAGGCCCGCGCCGGTGCGGGCCGCGGCGGTCGAGGAGAGGTAGGCGGCCCCCGTCAGACCGAGGCTGCCGGCCAGGACGACCGCCGTTCCGAAGGTGCCCTTGTGGGCGTCGCGAGGCCGATGGGGGATCAGCACCGCGTCCGGCGCCGGGAGAAGGGTGTCGACCACGTCCGGCATCTCCAGGTGCGCCGTCGCCACGGCGAGCCTGCTGTGGTGGGTGATGCTCACCTCGACCCGGGCGCCGCGCCCATCTCCCAGCAGGCGCGTCCGCGGCGCGCCGTTCGGGCCTGGCAGCACCTCGATCTTCCGTCGCGGGAAGCAGATGCCGGTGCCGTCGAAGCATTTGATGACGGCTTCCTTGGCCGCCCACCGGCCGGCGAGGCGTTCGGCGTTGGCGCCGCAGTAGGCCTGCTCCGCGGGGGTGTAGACCTTCTTCAGGAAGCCTGGGCCGGAACGCTCGACCGCGAGGGCGATGCGGTCCACGGAGACGGCGTCGACCCCGATGCGCTGCATTTCACTCACATTGTGGGGTAGCCGGCGCGGCCCCATCTTCGGCCCCATCCCCGGCCTGCGGCCGGTACTTCCCCACTGCGTGGGGAAGACCAGTCCCCCCACTGCGTGGGGAAGACCAGTCCCCCACTGCGTGGGGAAGAACTATCCCATCCCCGGCCCTATCCTCGGCCCCATCCCCGGCCTGCGGC
>DATEHQ010000160.1:0-1188 GCA_035279525.1 Candidatus Dormiibacterota bacterium | reverse complement strand
GGTTCTTGAACCTGCTCCAGACCTCGTCCAGGCGGTCGATCTCCTTGCCCGCGCGGTCCCTGATCTGCTTGCACTCCCGGTCGGAGGACTCGCGCAGCTTCCGCTTGGCGTCGCTCTTGGCGCCCTGCGCCTCGAGCTCGGCCAGGTCGGCCTCCAGCTTGGCCTGCCGGGCCTCGACGTCGGCGTCGCGGCGCTGCTCGAGCTGACCGCGCTCGACGCTGATCTTCGCCTCGAGGGACGGCAGGTCGCGCGCCCGCGCGTCGTCGTCCACGTAGGTGATCATGTAGGCGGCGAAGTAGATGACCTTCTCCAGGTCCTTCGGCGCCAGGTCGAGCAGGTAACCGAGCCGGCTGGGCACGCCCTTGAAGTACCAGATGTGCGTGACCGGCGCGGCCAGCTCGATGTGGCCCATCCGCTCGCGCCGCACCTTGGCGCGAGTAACTTCCACGCCGCAGCGCTCGCAGATGATGCCCTTGAACCTGACCCGCTTGTACTTGCCGCAGTAGCACTCCCAGTCCCGGGTCGGGCCGAAGATCTTCTCGCAGAAGAGCCCGTCCTTCTCCGGCTTGAGGGTGCGGTAGTTGATGGTCTCCGGCTTCTTCACTTCGCCGTGCGACCACTGCCGGATGTCCTCGGCGGTGGCGAGGCCGATGCGCAGGTCATCGAAGAAGTTGACGTCAAGCACTGGTAAATCCCCCTTCTCGATTAGACCTCTTCGACACTGCTCGGCTCACGCCGGGACAGGTCGATGCCGAGTTCTTCGGCCGCGCGGAAGACATCCTCGTCGGTGTCTCGCATCTCGATCGCGGCGCCGTCGCTCGACAGCACCTCGACGTTGAGACAGAGTGACTGCATTTCCTTGATCAGCACCTTGAACGATTCCGGGATCCCCGGTTCGGGGACGTTCTCGCCCTTGACAATGGCCTCGTAGACCTTGACCCGGCCGAGCACGTCGTCTGACTTGATGGTGAGCAGCTCCTGCAGGGCGTAGGCCGCGCCGTAGGCCTCCAGCGCCCAGACTTCCATCTCACCGAAGCGCTGGCCGCCGAACTGCGCCTTGCCGCCCAGCGGCTGCTGGGTGATCATCGAGTACGGGCCCGTGCTGCGCGCGTGGATCTTGTCGTCCACCAGGTGCAGCAGCTTCAGGATGTAGATGTAGCCGACCGCGATCGGGTCCTTGAACGGCTC
>DATEHQ010000159.1:0-83348 GCA_035279525.1 Candidatus Dormiibacterota bacterium | reverse complement strand
CGAAATGGAGCGCCGCACATCATGTCGTGCACTGGACCAACGGCGGATCGACCACCCTGGACAACCTGGTCCTGCTCTGTCATCGCCATCACCGGATGGTCCACGAGGGCGGCTGGCAGGTGGTCAGAGCGGCGGACGGTGCAATCACCACTGTCGCTCCCACGTTCTGGTTCAAGCCGCGCGGGCCTGACTAGCGCGCCGGGTAAGTTCCCTCGATGGCCCGCCGGTAGCGTTCCGCCGACCGCTTGACCGCACCCTTCGCGTCCCGATCGACGTTGCGTGACCACCAGGCGCCGTAGATCCGATCGAAATCAAATGGTTCCAGCGCCGCGACGATGCGGTCGACCTCGGCGGCGGCCAGTGGGATGTGGTTGGGAAAGCTGTACATGAAGGTGACCCACCGACGGTCCTGCGCGACCTGCACGATGTCGCCGCTGAGCACCGCGCCGCGTCCATCGGCGCCGGCCGGCCAGTGGAGAATCGTGCCCCCATCGAAGTGGCCGCCCCCGCGAACCAGGGTCATGCCGTCCCACAGGTCCTTCGTTTCGCCGGACCAGAAGTCGATGCGGGGATCAGGGCGCATGACCCACTGCCGGTCGGCTTCGTGCAGATGGACAGGGGCGTCGAAGGCCCTGCTCCACTCCACCATCGACGAGTAGTAATGAGGGTGTGAGATCGCGATCGCGCGGATTCCACCGAGCGAGCTCACCGCCTCCACGGTCGCGTCGTCGATCAGCGTGATGCAGTCCCACAACACGTTGCCGCCGGCGGACCGAACGAGAAGCGCGCGCTGCCCGATCGCAAACGCCGGCTCCGTGCCGATCCCGGTCACGCCCAGGTCGTCACGCACCTCGTTGCGGTGAGCGGCGCGGAGCTCGTCGAGCGTGGTCCACTTCTGGCCGGACCATCCCACGTACTGCCGCTCGTCCTCGCATACGGGGCAGGCTTCGGGCGGATGGTCGGACGGCGTGAACTGCACGCCGCACGTGGCGCAGATGTATGGCTCGGCCGTCACTTGCGCGCCATGACGTTGATGTAGGCCGACCTCAGCTCGAGCCCGCCGCCATGCGACTGGTTCGACTCCCGGACCAGAGCCTCGGCGTCCCGCTTGAAGTCGGCATACCGGTCTGGTGGAAGCATCGTCTTCAGCGCGATCTGTGGACCGTTCGTCCGCTCCCAGAAATCCAGAGCGTCGTCGACCGATCCGAACGCCTGCGTGACCACGCCTGGTTGGACGTCGACCCTGGCGGCCAGGTCGCCGAACCTTTTCCTCACGACCTCTTCGTCGCCCCACTCAAACGGCGCCGGCACCCCGGCGGGGCCGGGGCCGGCATAGCGGCCGAGCAGCTTCGCAAACGAGCCGAGGAAACCGTCCCAGCCGTAGTTGGCCATGGCGACGAGGCCACCTGGTCGTGTGGCCCGGAACATCTCGCTCGCGACGCGTTCGGGACGCGGCGCGAACATGGCGCCGAAGACCGACGCCACCAGGTCGAAGTCACCGTCCCGGACGGGGAGATCTTCTGCGTCGGCCTCCAGCCACTCGATGGTCTCCCCCGCCTCGATGGTGCGGGCGCGCCCGAGCTCCAGCATCCGCGGCGTCAGGTCGGTGGCCGTCACGACGGCGCCGAGGCGGGCCGCCGCAAGCGCGAAGTTGCCGTTGCCCGCGGCGACGTCCAGGACCCTGAGGCCGGGGGTGATGCCGCACCGCGCGGCCAGCCCGATCCCGTAAGGCTCGAGCATGGGCGAGACGGCGCTGTAATCGCCCAGGGCCCACATCCACCTCTGGCCTTCCTTCAGCCGCACGAGAGGATCCACCCATATTCATTAGCACAACGCCGGCGCTAGGCTCCGCCCACCTTCAGCACGAGGCCGATCGCGTACGTGATTCCGCCCACGATCACGCCCGCGAGCGTCATCTCGAGCCCGGCCGACCACCAGGTGCGCAGAGTGAAGAGCGACTTCGCGGCGCCGACCAGAAAGTGGGCGATGAGCGACACGATGGCCGCGGTGATCACACCCGCGGTGCCCCGCAGGAAGAAGAACGGAATCACCGGGACCATCGCGCCGACGAACGTGCTGATCCCGGCGGCGATGGCGGCCTGGCCAGGCTGGCTCGACGCCTCGATTCCGCCGAGCTCCTCCGGCGCATGCACCTTGAGCAGCGACTCGGGATCGTGCGACAGCTGCTCGGCGAGCTTGTCGGCGGTGTCCTTGTCGAGCCCCTTCAGCTGATAGAAAAGCGAGACTTCCTCCTTCTCCTCGTCTGGGTTCTCGATGATCTCCTGCCTTTCGCGCGCGACGTTTGCCGCGGCGACCTCGGCCTCGGAGCGCTCGGCGAGAAACGCACCGGTGGCCATGGACAGGCCTGAGGCGATGGCTCCGAACAGCCCCGCGGTCAGGACGAAGCTCGATCCACCCGTCGCACCGGAGACGCCGGCCACGATGCCGAACACCGCCGCCAGGCCGTCGTTCGCACCGTAGATCGCGCCCGAGATCCAGCCCGAGCCGGTTCGGTGCCAGGTCTCGCTACCGAGGATGCGGTCGAGCCGGCTCTGCGCGGATGACGGCGGCGGGGTGTCGCGGCGGTGCGCGGCCTGCATCGAGTCGAGCGAGCGCGAATGGCCCTGCTCCTCCGCACGGATGGACTGCAGGACCTCGTCCGTCTTGGCGTCGCCGGTCGCGCGCTTGTAGCGGTCCTGTATCTCCTCCTCCTCGGCCGCCTCCATCCGGCTCATCACCAGCTCGATGGGGGCGATGCGTGCCTGCAGGACCTGGAGAGGCGAAAGCCTCACTGATGCGGGGTCCGGGACGGGCTGTCCGAGCTCGCGAAGACGGTCTTCGATGCGCTGCCGGTGCGAGGCCTCGGCGTCGGCGATGGCTCGAATGATCTCCGCCCGCCGCGAGTCCCGCAGCCGGTTCGCGAGGATCGTGTACAGCGCGCGCGCCTGCACCTCGCCGCGCCAGGCCTGGAGGAGCCTTTCGACCGCCGGCTTGCTTCCCGTCTGCTGCGCCACCGGATCAGCGGAGGTCGTCGGCCGGCCGCTGGACCTCGTGCAGCGACGAGCCGACCACGACGCTCACCCGCTGCATCGCGTTGTTCTGCACTCCCTCGACGTTCCAGCTCTGAGTCTCCGGCTGGACGTTGCCCGCGGCGTCGGCGGCGCGCGCACACAGCTCGTGCTCACCGGGCGTCGCGTGCCAGCGGTACGTCCAGCGACGCCAGGCGAAGGGAGAGCGCGCCTCCTCGAGCTGCGCGGGGCTCCATGACTTCCCGCCGTCGCCGGACACCTCGACACGCGTCACAGCCCCGCGTCCCGACCACGCGCGTCCCTCGATGAGCTGCTCGCCCGCCTCCACGAATCGCGTCCGCGTCATGAAGTCCGGAACGCCGGGCGGCGCCATCAACGCCCGCGGCAGCATTCGCGTGACCGGCACGCCGCGCTCGTCGCGCGACTCGCGAAAGTGATAGGCGCGCGCCTGCTGATATCCGTCGAACCCGTCGGCGACGACGGTGATCGAGCGCAGCCACTTCACGCTCGTCATCCCGTACCACCCGGGGACGACCAGCCGCAGCGGAAACCCGTGCTGCGGCGGAAGGGCCTGGCCGTTGATCGCGTAGGCCAGCAGGACCTCGTCGCGCATCGCGTCCGCGAGCGAAAGGCTTCGCTCGTAGAGCTGGTCGATTTCGCCCTGCACGCCGCGGTCGATCCCGGTGAAGACGACGTGGGTTGCGCCTTCGGTGGGATCCGCCTCCTGGAGCAGCGACCGCAGCGGCGTGCCCGTCCACTCGGCGGTGCCGACCGCCTCGCCGAGCCAGGGCTGGCTGAGCGGCCGGGGCGACAGCCGGGCGCGACCGTTTCCGGCACACTCGAGGGTGACCGCCAGCGTCGTCGCGGGGCGGGCCTTGATCGCATCGAGGGTCAGACTCGTCTTCCGGCCGACCAACCCTCCGACGCTCAGCTCCCATGTGGAGACGTCGACCTGTGGGATGTCGAAGTGGATGAGGAGGTAGTGGAGCCCCACGGGCGTCACGTCGTAGCGCAGCGCCTCGAGGGGCATCGAGTGATTTCGAACGGCGAGCTGGAGCTCCTCGGGGGTGATCCCCGACTCCTCGATGAGCGTGCCCGCCTTGACCAGCTGGCGCATGCCCACACATTAATGGAGGCCGCCCGTGTGAACCGGGCACGATAACCTCAGGGTGTGGCGTGGGCGAGCTTCTCCGTGCCGACCAGGCGCCGGGCCGAGCCGGTGGACTCTAGACTCGCAAGACGATGACGCCGAGCGTCCGCCTGGGGCGCCTGTTCGGGATCGAGATCGGGGTCAACTGGAGCCTGATCTTCATCTTCGCGCTGGTCGCGTGGACGCTGGCGACGCAGATCCTTCCCTACGACGTGCCCGGCCACGCGGTGCTCACCTACTGGGTCGCCGCAGTGATCGGGGCAGCCACCTTCTACGGCTGCCTCCTCGCGCACGAGATGGCACACGCGCTGGTCGCGCGGCGCAACGGTGTGGCGGTGGCCGGCATCACGCTGTGGCTGTTCGGGGGTGTATCGCGCCTCGACGGTGAGCCGAAGAGCGCGGGGTCGGAGGCGCTCATCGCGGGCGTCGGACCGGTGACGAGCTTTGTCATCGCGGGGGCGGCCTACGCAGCCGGGTTCGCTTCTCAGAACGCCAGCCCCCTCGCCGCGGACGTGCTCATGTGGCTGGCCCTGGTCAACGTCGCGCTGGGGGCTTTCAACCTGGTGCCGGCGTTTCCCCTCGACGGCGGGCGGCTCCTCAGCTCTTTTTTCTGGTGGAGGTCCGGCAGCCGCCAGCGCGGCGTCCACAACGCCGTCCGGATCGGCCGCGTGTTCGCCTTCCTGATGATCGCGATCGGCCTGTTCCAGCTGTTCACAGGCAACGTGCCGAGCGGAATCTGGCTTGCCTTCATCGGCTGGTTCCTGCTGTCGGCCGGCGGCTCAGAGGAGGCGGGAGTGGCGGTCCGCGCGATGCTCCGGAAGGTGCCTGTTGCGGCCGCGATGAGCTCGCCCGTGGTCACCGTCCCCGACTGGCTCACGGTGCAGCAGTTCCTCGAAGCCGTCGCGCCCCAGCACCACTTCACGACGTATCCCGTCCACGAGCCCTCGGGCAACCTGACCGGCGTCGTCCATCTGTCTGAGCTGGTGCGGATCCCCCACCACGAGCGGGGCGACAAGCACCTGATCGACGCGGCGCGGCCAATCGCAGCGGTGCCCAAAACCACACCCACCGAAGAGCTGGCGGCGCTGATCGAGCGGATCGGAAGCGCCTTCGATCAGCGCGTCCTGGTTTTCGACAAGGGCGAGCTGGTGGGCATCCTTTCGCCGGTCGACGTGGCGCGCGTCCTCACCGCCAGGAAACCGTTCGGCGGCGGCGCCGCGCGTCCGGCCTAGCCCGCGTAAGCCCGCAGGCTCTCGGCGACCCCGGCCCGTCGCAGCTTCGAAAGAGCCTGCCGTTCGAGCTGCCTGATGGTCTCCCGGCTCACACTCATCCGGCGCGCGACCTCGTCCAGCGGCCGCTGGTGTCCGTCGATCAGGCCGAAGCGAAGCTGGATCACGCGCCGCTCGCGGGAATCGAGCATCTCGAGCACGGCCTCCATCCTCGCCTTGAGGTCGGCCTCCAGGGCCGCCGCGGCCGGTGACTCGGCGTTGCTGTCCTCGATCAGGTGACCCAGCTCGGTGTCGGCCTCGTCGCCGATCGGCGTCTCGAGGGAGACGACGTCGCGCATGGTGTGGCGAAGCTCCGCGACCTCTTCCGCGGTCATCCCCATCTCCTCGCCGATCTCGTCGTCGGTGGCCTGGCGGCCGAGGCCGTCGCGCAGCCGATCCGAGATACGGACGAGCTTGTTCGTCAGGTCACCGATGTGAATCGGCAGCCGGATCGTGCGCGCCTGGTCGCCGATCGAGCGCAGGACCGCCTGGCGGATCCACCACGTCGCGTAGGTCGAGAACTTGAATCCTCGGCGCCACTCGAACTTCTGGACCGCGCGGAGCAGGCCGAGGTTGCCCTCCTGGATCAGGTCCAGCAGGGGGAGTCCGCGGCCCTGGTACTTCTTCGCCACCGAGACCACGAGGCGCAGGTTCGCCTCGGTCATGCGCCTGCGCGCCGCGTCCGAGCCGGCCTCGATCTGCTTGGCCAGCTCGACCTCCTCCTCCTTGGTCAGCAGCTTGCCCCGACCGATCTCGTGGAGGTAGGCGCCGAGCGAGTCGTCCGCATCGCTGTGCTCCGCGGAGACCGCCGTCCTGGGCCTGCTCTCCAGCCGGGTGAGGAGCTCGTCGAGGTCCGGCTCACCCCGCTCGGGGCGGCCGGAAGCCAGCGTCTCGGGCGACTCTTCGTCGGCTTCGTCGAGCCACGGTGAACCGGAAGGCTGGGCATTCACGAACACAACTTACCCCGCGCGCCCGCGGGGCAAACCCGGCTTGACATCGACGCCAGGGCGGCTCGTAAGGTGGAGGAAGGCCCGTTTCCAGACAAGGAGGTGTCCATTGAAGATCGCATGCGTGATCGGACCGAGGTTCGAGGACTCTGAGTTCAAGGAGCCCTACGACGCCTTTCGCGCCGCCGGCCACGAGGTGACGACTGTCGGCCTCGAGGCTGGAGCCGAGCTCGAGGGCGACAAGGGCAAGATCAAGATCAAGCCGGAGAAGTCGTTCCGCGACGTGAAACCGGACGACTTTCAGGCCCTCTTCATCCCGGGTGGCAGCAGCCCCGACAAGCTGCGGGCTCATCCTGAGGCGGTCCAGTTCGTCAAGGCGTTCATGAAGGCCGGCAAGCCCGTGTTCGCCATCTGCCACGGGCCACAGCTGCTGCTCGCGGCCGACGAATACAGGGGCCATCGGATGACCGCGTGGAAGACGATCCAGGACGACCTGCGCAAGGCGGGCGCGAACGTCGTCGACCAGGAGGTCATGGTCGACCGCAACCTGGTCACCTCGCGTCAGCCGTCCGACATCCCGGCCTTCGTCCGGGAATCGCTGAAGGTCCTCGAGCAGGTACCCGCCATCCGCTGACAGGCGGGCGGTGGGCCGCGAGGCCCGCCGCCCCGTCCTGTTTTCCTGTCAGGAACGGTCCATGTGCCTGGACATCCAGGCGTTCAGCTCCGCGCCGTCACGCCACGCTTCGACCACCCTGTCCCGAGCCTTCGGCGTCGCCACCCACGGGCCGATCTCCCACGTGCGCCAGTAGATCAGGCGCTTGTGGCGCAGCAGCGCGGCTCGGGGGTGATCCTGCGGGTGCGGTGACGGCACTCGCTTCAGGTCCTCACCCCCGATCTCGTACTTCTTCTTTCGCAGCGCCTCCACGATGCGCGCGAGCTCCGCGCCGCTGCGGTCCGACGCGACAGCCTTCCGGTAGCGCGCCATCTGGGCGGTGTCGAGCATGTACCTGCCGCCGGCGGCGACCAGGCTCTTCGCGTCCAGGGAGACGTAGCCCCCGTCACGGGTGGACGCGTAGATGTTCGGCTTGTACGGAGACTTGTCCGCCGCAAAGCGGATGTCTCGGTTGGGCCGGGAGAGATGCGCCGGCCCGAACTCCGCCTCGAGCTCGGCCAGCAGCGCGACCATCGGCTGTTTGACCTCGTCCTCGTACTGGCGCCTGTGGGCTTCGAAGTAAGCCTTCGTGTTGTTGACCTGAAGGCCCAGGAAGAACCCCTGGAAGTCGCCCTTCCAGCCGGTGAACCTCGCGGTCATCTGCGCCACCTTAGACTCATCTCGAGGTGGGCGTCACAGGCCGACCTCGACGCATTCGCCGGCTCTCCCGACTTCGTCGACGACAGCAAGCGCCTCTCGTCCCTGCTCGCCAAACAGGCGCAAAGGGAGCACCTGAGACCGGTCTAGGTTCGCCTGGCGAGATCGCGCCGGCGTGGCAGGTGGAACGGCGCCTCCAGCGCGGCCAGGAGGACGACCGCCAACCCGGCGGCGCCTCCGATGTACAGCGGCCAGGGACCCATCGCGTCCAGGAGCGTCGGGCTCGGCGGCCTGGCGCGAAGGTACATGTAGTTGGCGCCGGTCAACGCGTCGACCGTCCCGACGAGCGCGGCGTACACGACGGTGATTCCCGCCACACGAACGGCGCTGAAGGGACGCGGATGAAGGCCGAGGCCGGCCGTCAGCAGCAGCGCCGCCGCAACGACACCGCCGTGGGCCAGGTAGTACTGGAGGTACGGGTAGCTGGGAAAGTGCTGCGGCAGGTCCGGCGTGAGCAGGGCCTGCAGGCTCCCGGCCAGGCCCCAGAAATAGGTGACCTCGACGAGGACCTGCCTGCGCGTCCACAGGGCGAGCGAGGCGACCAGGATCGCGGCGTCGCACAACTGCAGGGGAAGAGATCCAGCCGGCGTGCTGCCAGGCACTCCGCCTGCCGCGACGTAAACCCACCAGCTCGCCTCGATGGCGAGCAGCACGATCGCCAGCAACCGGCACGCGTGGACCGTCCAGCGACCCGGCCAGCGTCGGGGCGCGGCGACGGCCGCGCACGCGGCAAAAGCGGTGACGGCCAGGGCGCCGACGTGCTCGGGCGCGAGCAGCGCGTTCAACGGCGGGAAAGGCTAAGGGCATAATCGCTCAGTTGTGGGCGGGTGCTGCACGCCGAAGGGCTATCGGTGGATCTTCAGCGAGAGCATGGCGAGATCAGAGGCGCGGCGCTACCGGCGCAGCGGGCTCGACGCCACCTCGGCGAGGATCGTGGATTTCCTGAAGGCGCAGGGCGTCGCGGGCCGCACCGTCCTCGAGATCGGCGGCGGGATCGGGGCCATGCAGATCGAGCTGCTGAAGGCCGGGGCCTCGCACGCCACGTCCGTCGAGATCACGCCGACCTATGAAGAGGTCGCGGCCGACCTGCTCCGCGAGCAGGGGCTCGCCGAGCGCGTGGATCGGCGCGTCCTCGATTTCGCACAGGCCGGCGCCGGCGTCGAGCCGGCCGACATCGTGATCATGAATCGCGTCGTGTGCTGCTACCCCGACATGCCGGCGCTGACTGGCGCGGCCGCCGACCACGCCCGCGAGCTGATGGTGCTCAGCTTCCCGCGAGGCAGCTGGTGGATTCGGAGTGGGCTGGCGCTCGCCAATCTGCTGCTTTGGTCGACGCGGCGCGAGTTCAGGATCTTCGTCCATCCGCCGGCGAGGATCCTTGCCACGTCGGAGGATCACGGATTGCGCCCGGTGTTCGATCACCGGGGCTTTCTGTGGTCCGTCGCCGCCATGCGCCGGGTCGCGGCGGCCCGTTAGGCGATGCTCAGCGCGTCAGCGAGATCGCGTCTCCGAGCACGAAGCCTTCCTGGTTGATCTCGTAGCGGTGCACCACCGGGTGGTGGCGCATCGCGCGCGTCTTGAGCACCGTGAGGGCGCGCAAAAGGTCTGACCCCTCCTGCACGTACTGAAGCAGGACGACGTTGTCGGCGACGTGCGAGATGCCTTCATCGGAGACACGGCGCAGGTCGAACAGGTCGGCCACCTCCACGAGGAGCATCAGGCTGACCCCGGCCCTGGTGCAGCGCTGGCTCAACGAGAACATCCACTCACGAAACCGCACGGCGTCGCCCGCCGCGCCGGCGAGGTCGCCGAGGCTGTCCACCACGATCCGCTTCGCGCCCGTCTCCTCTGCGAGGTCGAGGAGGTTGTAGACCCACTCGTCGATGTTCAGGTCGACCACGCTTCGGCTCAGCACTCGAACCTTGCTGCCGTCGAACGACCATCCAAAGCCCGCGACGACCCGCTCCAGCTGTGTTTCGTTTTCCTGGAACGTCGCAATGATCCCCGGCTCACCCACCTCGGCTCCGCGAAAGAGGAAGTGCAGGCCCATCAGTGTCTTGCCGATCCCGGATGGACCGGCGACGAGGGTCGTCGCGCCCGCCCAGTAGCCGCCGTTCCCGAGCAGTGCGTCGAGAGCGGCGATGCCGGTGGCCGTGTGCTTCGGGCTGATGTCGTAACGGGCGCCCATCGACAGGTCGGCCAGGCGGGGAAAGACCTCGAATCCACCCTCACCGATCCTGTACGCATGCTCACCCGAACGGAAGTTGCTGCCGCGCAGCTTCAGGATCC
The DNA here is from genome assembly GCA_035279525.1 of Candidatus Dormiibacterota bacterium. Lineage (GTDB taxonomy): Bacteria > Chloroflexota > Dormibacteria > Dormibacterales > Dormibacteraceae > DATEHQ01. The sequence continues at coordinate 73,296 of DATEHQ010000159.1, read as the reverse complement.
GCATCACACGCATCTCGCGCTGCGCCATCTGCTTGATGTCGAGCGCAATGATGGCGTCGGCGATCGCGAACTCGGCGGCGTCGAGCGCCTGCTCGCGGGTGTAGGGCGCGTTCCACAACGAGGTCACGGAGCTTGCGGTGAGGCGGCGCGTCAAGCTGTGGAGGAAGCGCCGGAACTCGGCCGTGTCGCGCGTAATCTGATGAAACGCGCGGAAGCTGTCGATCACGATCAAGCCTGGGGCAGACTGCTTGATGTACCGATCGATCGCCGCCAGCACGTCGACCAGAGTCTGTTCAGCCATCACGTGTCCGAGGTCCTCGTAGACGACCCGTCCGTCGCGCACCGCGGCGCGATCGAAGAATGTCGCGGACTCCGAGTAGCGAAGGATCTTGTCGAGCGGCTCAGACATCGTCGACAGATAGAGGACGGGTTCATCCGCGGTGGCGTTGTGGAAGGCGAACTGCTGACTGAGGATCGTCTTGCCGCTTCCAGGCACGCCCACGATCAGGTTGATGCCGTACTTGAGCAACCCACCCTCGAGCATCTGGTCGAGGCGGGCGATGCCGCTTGGCAGGCGTTCGATCAAGTCCTGACCGCTTGCTTCCGCTGCCGCGCCGGCGCGCTGGGGGTGAGGAGGTCCCGAACCGTGCTCACCAGCCGAGATGGCCTGAGCGGCTTGCGCAGGAAGGCCGCGGCGCCGCTGTCGTTGGCCTCGACGGCGCTGTCCAGCGCGGACACGGCCAGCACCTTGCTCGCGCCTGCGGCGGCGAAGTCGCTCGCCAGGCGGAAGCCCTCGGCCGCCGAGATGAGCAGGTCGATCAGAACGACGTCTGGAGTCCGCTCATGAAACTGAAGCCGTGCCTGCGCCACGTCGAGCGCCACGACCACGTCGCATCCGTCATTGCGCAAGAAGTGCGCGGCCAGATCGGCGGCGTACGGGTCGCGCTCGGCGATGAGGACGAGCGGCCGGTGGCCGGTCCCCGGGTCAAGCGGTGTGGCTGGGCGCGCACCCTCGTCACCCTGGGCCAGCAGCCGGTGGGCATCGGCCGCGCTTGCCCCGGCCTCGATCTGGGCCTTGATGAAGCGCAGCTGCTCCAGCTGGGCTGGAGAATAGAGGCGCTGCGAGCCCTCGCTGCGGGCGGGCGAGATCAGGCCGTAGCGGACCTCCCAGGCGCGGATGGTGGATGGCGGGATGTCGAGCATCCGGGCCACGGCCCCGATGCTGTAGATCGCCTGCTCATCTGGGCCGGCCATTCCTATCTGACTCAAGCTTACGAGATCGCGACCTCGTGGACAATGTGCGTAGGTATTGCGCCCTCGAACACAGGTATTGCGCTATTGTCGCGGAAGTACTATGCTGCAGGAGTTGGAAAGCAGGGCGGGTTCTCAAACCGGGGGATCAAGGGTCATGGAAGTTCGCGGCGAACGAGAGGACGACAGCGAGCTCCAGGCGATGGTCGAGCACTGGGTCGAGGTGATCGACCGGTGGGTCGGCAAGTTCGATCGCGAGATGGGAGGGGCCGCGGGGGACGGTGAATCCGCGGGTGAGGGCGCCTTGCCCGCGGACACCACCGGCACGAGCTGACGGCGGGAGCTCGCCTCCTCCCCGGATAGCCCCGATTTGGTCGGATATGCCGGACTATCCGGGCCGCGCGGGCCGGCCTGGTCCGAGAGGCCGGACTATCCGGGTCGCGCGGGCCTGCTTAGGTCGGAGAGGCCGGACTATCCGGGCCGTGCGGGCCTGGTTAGGTCGGATGGGCGGTATCTGCCCGGACATGAGAGCAATCCTGGCGTAACCACCCTCTGCAGCCGGCGTTGACCTCGGCAGAACAACATGAGGCGCGCGCTGGGTGTCACAGGCCTTGCCCTCCTCCTGATGGGCTGCGCCGCCCGCGCGCAGGACGCTGCCATCTCGCAGCCGCCCACCGCCGACCTCAACGTCTCGGCGGCCGGCGCCGGACCGAGCGGTGCGATCGCTTACGGCGTGATGGTCGATGAGCTGTCGAGCCGCGACACGTACAGGGTTTCCCTGGTGTCCGACGACGGCCTTCGCACCAGCGTCTCCGCCGCGAAGCGCAGGCCGATCGCCGACGGCTCCGGCAAGGCCGCGCTCGACCTGCCCTATGTCAGCACCACATTGCATGCGCTCTACTACCTGAACGGCGACGCGCTCCTCTTCGAGCTGCCGCTCGACAGCCTTCAGCCCCTCGCTCAGCCGGTGATGCAGCTCGCGGTGGGCGATCGGATGGAGGCGGCGTTCGCCGTCAGCCCCGACGACGCGACGATCGCCGTGTCGGTGCTCGATTTCAGCCGGTCGCCGGTCCACCTCCTCCTGTACACCGCCAACCTGCGAGGCGGCGACCGACATGTCATCTTCGAGTCGGACACCGACTATGTGTGGCCGGTCGCCTGGCACCAGGGGCTCATCGTGCTGGCTCACGCGAATGGACCCCACGTCGAGGACGCGCTCCGGGCGGCGCCCGCGCGCGACAACCCTTACTGGGCGGTCTCGTACCACCTCGTCAACCCGGCCGACGCGACCCGGGAGGTGCTGATGGGCCAGTGCACGGCGAGCGGTCCGCTCACGCCGGCCGGAAGCGCATGCATCCAGGGTGGCTCCATCGACTGGGCCGGATCGGCGCGCTTCTCCGGGAACACCCACGACTGGGGCGCGATCAGCGCCGCAGCGTCGATCTCGCCCGACGGCACCTACGTCGCCGCGGCCGACCCTGGCAATTTCGGGCAGCTCGACTTCTGGCGGGAGGAAGGAACCATCGCGACGTTCGTCGACGGTCCAGGCGCGCCCGAGTGGGCCGGATGGATCGACGACACGCACGTGATCGTCACCTCGGGCACGGACTCGAGCTTCGAGCCCCGCATCGTCACGCTTTCGACAGGCCCTTCCCCGGCTCTGTTCCTGGCCGTGACCGGGTTCTACGCCGCGCGGCTGCCGACCGACCTCATCTGACCCGCCGGCCGAGCTCGAAGTGGTAGCTTCGACCCATCAAGCGACCCTCCCTCACAGCCAGTGCCTTTCACCTCGGAGCAGACGTCCACTCCAGCGACGGCAAGCACGTGGGCACGCTCGAGAGCGTGCTCGTCGGCAAAGACGACTACGGGCTGAAAGCCCTCGTCGTCAAGGAGAGTCGCGAGTTTTCGGGCCGGGCTCTGTCGCCGGAGTCCTGGATACTGGCGGACGAGGTCGTCGTGCCCCACGACTCGGTGCGCAAGGTGACGCGCGACCGCGTCGACCTGGAGCTCAGCACGGCTGAATTGCGCCGGCTGGCCCCATACCTGAGCTACCGCTACGAAGGTGAGTCCCCTCGTGAAGAATTCGCCGACATGGTGCAGGCCCTGTTCGCCAACCCGTCGCTGCCCAACTCGCTGGAGGAGACCGCTGACAAGCCCGCGGCCGAGCTCGAGATCGAGGCCGGCGAGAGAGTCATGCTCGGGCACACCGGAAAAAACCTGGGTACGGTCAAGGACGTCCTCTTCGACGGCGACGGCCTGGTCGGCGTCGTGCTCTTGCCGCGGGGATTGCTGCGGCACGAGGTCATCCTGCCGCGGCGCTTTTTGGGCCGCAGCGACGACGTCGTCCTGTTCGCCCAGCTGAACGAGAAGGACCTCGAGCACCTGGAGCCGTTCGCCCCGAAGAGCTGAAACGCTACGGCAGGGCGAGCAGGGTCGACACCGCGTCGTCAAGCCTCGCGCGCGGCAGGCGGCCGCTCTCGACCGCGTTCTTGATCGCCACAAACGTGGCGTCGGCGATGGTGAGGTGATGCGCGATCATCACCATGTCGCCGCCCGCCAGCAGGAACTCGACCGCGGCCTCCGGGGCCGGCGTGCTTGCGGTGATCGCACCCATCTCCATGTCGTCGGAGATGATCGCGCCGCGAAAGCCGAGGTTGGTCCGCAGCAGCGCGTACGTGGCGGGCGAAAGATCGGCCGACCTGTGCGCGTCGATGACCGGATAGTAGAGGTGCCCCATCAACACGAAGTCGACGCCGTGGGCGATGGCGGCCTGGAACGGTGGAAACTCGCGCGTCTCGAGCGTCGCCAGGCTCTCGTTGATCCGCGGCAGCTGCGTCTCCGAGCTGACGCTCGTGTCGCCGTGCCCGGGAAAGTGCTTGGCCGCCGAGAGCATATGTGCGGCGTGGATTCCGTCCACGACCTGACCGACGGCGCCCGCGACCGCGGACGGCTGCGTGCCGTAGCAGCGACCCCACATGATCGAGCCCGTTCCGCTGCAGACGTCGGAGACCGGGCCGAGATCGAGGTCGAAACCGAGGGCGTGCAGCTGCGTTGCCATCCTTGTCGTGCTCGCCTGTCCAACCGGCATCGCGTCGCAGGGCACGGTGCTGATGGCCAGGCACACTCCCCCGCCCTCCTGGTCGGTGGCGGCGATCACCCGGTGGCGTGATGCCCCTCGGACGGCGGCCACCAGCTCGGTCATCGAATGCGCCGACGTCGCGTTGTGATTGTTGTTCACCACGAGCAGGCCGCCGTACTGGTGCAGCCTCCAGTCGGCCAGGACCGAGTCCGTGACCTGTCCCTCGAAGCCGACCATCATCACGGCTCCGACCTCCTCGTCCAGCGTCATGCCGGCCGGGCCGGGCTGCGCCGTGGGGCTGGCCGCGACAGAAGGGATCGCGGACACGCTCGGCGCGGGACTGGGGCTGGGACGCTGGGCCTGTGGCGCGCTCGAGCACGCCGCGGCCAGGACGCACAGCAGGACGAGGGCTGCCTTTCTCATCGAGTCGCAGAGTTGAACGTTACGGAGCCAAGCTGGTTCCGGGCTCAGGCCGCCGCTTCGCACTCCTCGAGCATCCGCTGCGCGGTCTTGGCGGTGGGCGCCCGCAGCGCGATGAGCGCGATCCCCAGCGTGACGGCCACCGTGGCCGCTCCCACCAGCCAGGCGAAGTGGTAGCCGCCGGCCAGCGCGTCGGCCAGACCGCTGCCGCCCTGGAACAGGCTCGCCGTGTGCGAACCGGCGAGCGTCGCCATCACAGCGAGCCCGAGGGCGCCGCCGACCTGGCCGGTCGTGTTGAGCAGGCCCGACGCGAGGCCCGCGTCGCGCGGCGCGACCCCGGACATCGCCAGGATGGTGAGAGAGGGGAACGAGAGTCCGCCGCCCAGCCCGAGCATGGCGAACGGGGCGAGGAAATAGACCGCGTAGCCAGGGTGCGTCGGGCCAAGGCCGAGAGCGACGAGCGCCACGGCGATCACCGCCTGGCCGAGCACGAGCATCGCGTGAGGGCCGAACCTGTTGATGAGCAGCGCCGAGAACCGAACTGAGAACAGCGCCATCGCGATCGACACCGGCAGGAACGCGAGGCCGATGGTCATCGGCCCGTAGCCGAGCACCCGCTGCAGGTCGAGCGAGCCGAGGAAGAAGAATCCGAGGAAGGATGCTGTCATCAGGGCCTGCACCGCGTTGGCGGCCGAGATCCGTCGCGAGGCAAAAATGCGAAGTGGGAGGATCGGGTTGCGAGCCCGGGCCTGGCGCGCGACAAAGGCCGCAAGCAGGCCCAGGGAGAGCGCGCCGAAGCCTGCGGTCCGGAGCGTGCCGAAGGCCGGGTCGGAAGACTCGACGATCGTGTACACGCCGACCATCAGGGCGCCCGTGACCAGGCCTGCCCCAAGCACGTCGGCTCCTTCGCCGACTCCGATTCCGCGGTCGGACTCGAGCAGGCGGGCCGACACGATGGCGGTGACGAGGCCGATCGGCAGGTTGACGAAGAAGATCCAGTGCCAGCTCACCGCCTGCGTGATGAGGCCGCCGGCGAGGAGGCCGATCGCGGCGCCGGCGGAAGCGATGAAGCTGAAGACGCCAAAGGCCTTCGCCTGCTCATCAGGCCGCGGGAACAGCGTGACGATCATGGCGAGAATCACCGCCGAGCTCACGGCGCCGCCGATGCCCTGGACGAATCGCGCGGCGATGAGCATGCCCTGGCTGAAGGAGAGCCCGCACACCACGGAGGCTGAGATGAAGGGGCCGAGGCCGATCAGGTAGACGCGCTTGCGGCCGAACAGGTCGCCGAGACGGCCGGCCAGGAGGAGCAGGCCCGCGAAGGCGATGAGGTACGCGTTGACCACCCACGCCAGTCCGGACTGCGTGAAGCGCAGGTCACGCTGGATCGATGGGAGCGCGACGTTGACGATCGTCATGTCCACGACGATCAGAAGGAATCCGGTGCAGAGCACCGTCAGCGAGAGCCAGCGTGAGTTCTTCATGCCTGTTCAGACGAGGTGCGGAGCCGAAACTCATCGATCCAGCGCCACCCCTGGCCGGCCCGCGGGCACGGCCTCAGGAGGAAAAAGAGACCGATCAGTTTTCGACCATCCGGGAGTCTGAAGATCGATGGGGATCACCAGCTTCAGGCTCGATTGCGGCGGCATGCGAGAGCCCGACCTGTCGGTGATCGACCAGATCGCGCGCCTGGAGCTCAGCTGCCGGCGGTGCGGGTGCGAGCTGCGGCTCGCCAACGCGAACGGCGACCTGGCGGAGCTGATCGAGCTCGTCGGCCTGGCGGGGATCCTACGACTCGAGACGGGGCGGCAGCCCGAAGAGCGGAAAGAGCCGCGCCGTGTCGAGGAAGAAGGTCAGCTGGCCGATCCTTCCGTCTGAGACCTCGAGCACCTGCAGCGCCCAGGGGTCGTAGCCGCCGGCCGGGCTCGGCTTGTACTGCCCGAAGGCGGGCGAGCCGTTCGCGGTCACGACGGGGATCACGCGCGAGCCACGACATCCGATACCGGGACCGACCCACCACGCGAAGATGTCCTCGCGGCCCTCGAGCCACATGTCGAATGGCGGCATGGATTGAATCGCGTCCTCACGAATCAGCGCGGCCAGGGCGGTCATGTCGTAGCGCTCGAATGCCTGCACGTAGCGGTCGAGCATGGCCCGGTCGGACTCACTGATCGCCGGCACCCGGTCGCTGGAAGTCACATTGCTCTTCGCGATCGCCGCGCGAGCTCGCTGCAGCGCGCTGTTGACCGACGCGACCGACGTGTCGAGCAGCTGCGCGACCTCGGAAGCCTCCCAGCGAAGCACCTCACGCAAGATCAGCACGGCGCGCTGGCGCGCCGGCAGGTGCTGGAGCGCCGCGATGAAAGCCAACCGGATCGACTCGCGCGTGACGGCGAGCTCCGCGGGGTCTCCCTCGGGAGCGAGCATGCGGTCCGGGATGGGCTCGATCCACGTCGCCTCGGGCAGCGTGTGCAGGTTCGATTCGACAGGCTCCTGCGCCGGTCCGAAGTCCATTGGCATCGCGCGGCGCTCCTTGCTCTTGAGCATGTCGAGGCAAACGTTGGTCGCGATCCGGTAGAGCCATGAGCGCATTGCGGCGCGGCCCTCGAATCGATCGCGGCTGCGCCAGGCACGGACGAACGCCTCCTGCACCGCGTCCTCCGCGTCGAAGGGCGAGGCCAGCATGCGGTAGCAGTACGCGGTCAGCTCGCCACGATACGGCTCGAGCTCACCGAACGCGGGTGCCACCGCGACGCTTGAGTCGTGCACGGCTTCGATTTTATCGGCGCGGGCTGCTGCGGGAGACTGTTCAATCAATCAGATGATGGAATAGGTCCACACGAGCCGCGGGTTTCAGCCTCGACCGGGCGCAGACGCCCGGATTGGCCAGTCACAGGAGGGTCACCGATGAACCTGCTCACCGCGACCAGGACCGTGCTCCTGACCGGAGCCTCACACGGGATCGGCCCGTACATCGCACGCGCGCTCGCCGCCGAGGGGATGGACCTCGTCCTCACGGCTCGCACCGAGGACGAGCTCTCGGCCGTCGCGGACGAGGTGCGCGCGATCGGGGTCAACGCCACCGTGGCAGCCGCCGACCTGACCACCGAGGAAGGCATCGACCGCGTCGCCGTCGCCGCCGAAGCCGCCGGAGCCGACGTCATCGTGAACAACGCTGGAGGCGACCCGATCCGCGAGTTCGAGGAGATGTCCTGGAGTGAGAACCAGCGCATCCTCGCGCTCAACCTGGTGGCGCCGCTGGCGCTGACACGGCGCCTCTTGCCCGGGATGCTGGCCGGTCGCCGCGGGCACGTCGTGAACATCTCCGCGATCGCGGGGCGCGTCGGCTTTCCTCACACCGAGGTCTACGCCGCAGCGAAGGACGGCCTCATCGCTTTCACGCGAGTTCTGCGGACTGACTACCGCGACCGCGGAGTGAGCGCGTCATCCGTCATCCTCGGCGCGATCCGCGGCGCCGGCCAGGGCCAGCGTATGGCCGACCAGATCGGGATGAAGCTGCCCGCCGCGGCCACAGCGCCCGCGGAGAAGGTGGCGCGAGCGGTGGTCCGCGCGATTCGTGATGACGTGCCAGAGCTCGTGGTAATGCCCGGACCCGGCCGGCTCATCAAGGCGCTCATGGACCTGTTCCCGTCCCTGGGACCGGCCGTGAACCGCATGTCGGGCACCGACGCCACGCTGCGCCGGGTCATGGACGCGCGGCTGGTTTCATCGGACGCCCATTCCTGAGACGCCGAAAGCAGGCGCGCCGTCGGGCGCGCCTGCTCCTCATCCTCCCGAGATCGCGCCGAGGATGAGGAACGGCTCCCTGCCGGCCACGACCTCCGCCGGAAGGGGCTCGTCCAGCGGGTCGTCGGAGTGGTCCTCCTCGCACGCGAAGAACCTGACCATCGGGCGGCGCTTTTTCGTGTTGGCGTCGCGGACGGTGCCCAGCAGCGCCGGGTATCTCATCTCCAGCGCATCGAGCAGCGAACGCTGGGTCACGGCGCCGCCGACCTCGAGCTCGACGGTGCGTCCCGTGCCCGCCAGCGTCTGGAGGTTGCCAGGCAGCTCGACCTTGATCGTCACCGCAGGGTCTGAACCTCGACGGAAAGCACTCCCGGCAGGTCACGCACGATCGAGGTCCACGAATCACCGTCGTCCGCCGAACCGTAGACCGCCCCGCCGCTCGTGCCGAAGTAGATGCCGCACGGGTCGAGCTGGTCGACGGCCATCGCGTCGCGCAGGACGTTGACGTAGCAGTCCTTCTGGGGAAGGCCCTTGGTCAACCCCTCCCAATCACCTCCGCCGGTCTTGCTGCGGTACACGCGGAGCTTGCCGTCGGGAACGAAGTGCAGCTGGTCGCTCTTGATCGGCACGACGTAAATCGTCTCGGGGTCGTTCGAGTTGACGTCGATCACGAAGCCGAAGTCGCTGGGCAGGTCGCCAGAGACTTCCCGCCAGAGATCGCCACCGTTGTCGGATCGCATCACGTCCCAGTGCTTCTGCATGTAGAGGACGCCCGGTTTCGATGGATGCATCGCGATGTGGTGAACGCAGTGGCCGATCTCGGCGTCGGCGTCGGGGATGTAGTTGGACCTCAGACCCTTGTTGATCGGAATCCAGCTCTTGCCGCCGTCGTCGGTGCGGAACGCGCCCGCGGACGAGATCGCGATGTACATGCGGTCTTTGTCAGCCGTGTCCTGGATGATCGTGTGCAGGCAGAGGCCGCCCGCCCCAGGGGCCCATTCGGGGGCGGTCGGGTGGGTCCTGAGGCCCGGAAGCTCGGCCCAGCTCGTGCCGGCGTCGGTGGACTTGAAAAGGGCGGCATCCTCGACGCCGGCGTACACGGTGTCGGGGTCATGGAGGGAGGGCTCGACATGCCAGACCCGCTTGAACTCGTAGGGATGCGGCGAGTTGTCGTACCACTTGTGTGGGCCGACCTCGCCTTCGTAGTTGAACTGGTTTCCGACCGTCTCCCACGTCTTGCCGCCGTCGTTCGAGCGGTGCATGACCTGGCCGAACCAGCTGCTGGACTGGGAGGCGTAGACCCGGTTGGGGTCCGCCGGCGAGGCCTTCAGGTGGTAGATCTCCCAACCCGCGAAATGCGGCCCGTCGACCTTCCAGCTCTTGCGGCTGGCGTCGGCGCTGAGGATGAATGCGCCCTTGCGCGTTCCGACGAGAACTCGAACACTGCTCATGGCGTTACCCCTGCTCAAACCGGCCGGCTGGTTGATCTTTAGACGCCGCTCAACAGTAAAACTCATCGGTCGGCGAGCGCGTACCATCAGCCCGTGGCCACCGATCCTTCGAATCCATCACCGTCGCCGGCTCCTCCGCAGGCCGCTCCCCCACCTCCTCCTCCAGGCGCGTCGCGCGAGGAATGGAGGGCGTGGCGGCACGCGAACCGGGACTACGTGCAGGGATCGTGGGGCTCGTGGGGCTGGGGCCGCTGGGGCGGTTGGGGCATGTTCTGGGGAGTCGCCCTCGTCCTGATCGGCGTCTACTCCCTGCTCTCGAACCTGGGGTGGCTGTGGTGGCTTCGCGGCGACATCCTGTGGCCGAGCCTTCTCATCCTGCTCGGGGTCGTGCTGCTCGTCCGGCGCGGCCGCGGCGGTTGGTGGTAGCGAAGACGCGGTAAGCGCGCACCCATCGCGGGATGGGCGCGCGCCTCGTGACGAAAGGGTGGTCAGGCCGCTTCCGGGAGCGCCTGGCGGACGGGCTTTTGGGCCCTGATCCGGATGACGAGCAGGGCGACGACGAACCCGGCGAGCGCAATCGCGGCACCGATCTCAAACGCCGACGTGAAACCTGCGATGGCGGCCTGGCTGATCGCGGCGTGTGTCGGCCGCGCGCCCGCAAGGCGGTCCCTGGTGACGTTCGCCGCCACGGTGCCCAGGACGGCGAGGCCGAGCGACCCGCCGAGCTGCTGGCTGACGTTGAGCAGAGCGGAGGCAAGGCCCGACTCGTGCCGCGCGGCGCCGGCCACCGCGACCACGGTGGTCGGGAAGAACACGAGGCCGAAGCCAACCGACAGCACGATCAGCGGCCCGAGGATGTCCCTCAGGTAGCTCGGGTGGCTCGAGACCTGGGCGAGCCAGATGAGGCCCGCCGCCAGGAGGAGCGCGCCGAGCGAGATCGGGATCCTCGGACCTGTCCGCCCGACGACGCGTGAGGTGACCTGCGCCGTGACGACCACGCCCACCCCGAGTGGAAGAAACGCGAGCCCAGCCTGGAGCGGCGTGTAACCGAGCACGTTCTGCAGGATCTGGGTCAGAAAGAACAGCACCGAGATGGTCATCGCTCCCGCCACCATCCGGAGCGTGTAGGCGCCTGTCCGGTTGCGGTTCCCGAAGATCCGCAGGGGCATCAGCGGCTGCTTGCTGCGCAGCTCGACGAGCGCGAAGAGGACGAGGAAGCCGGCTCCGAAGCCGATCGCCGCGAAGGTCAGCCCGTCGCTCCAGCCGTACGTCGCGACGCGCGAGAGGCCGTACACCACGAGTGTCATGCCGGCGGTCACCGTGGCCGCGCCGAGGACGTCGAGCCGGCCGCTGCGCCGGTCCGACGCCGCCAGGACTCGCGGCGCCACCGCAGCAAGGACGATCGCGATGGGAACGTTCACGAACAGCACCCAGCGCCAGGAAAGGTAGTTGACGATGAGCCCGCCGAGGACGAGGCCGACCGCCCCGCCGCCACCGGCGGCGCCCGCGTAGATGCCGAGAGCACGGTTCCGCGCGCTGCCTTCCGCGAACGTGTCGGCGATCAGGGAGAGCGCGGTCGGCGCGACGATCGCGCCCCCGGCGCCCTGGGCGACGCGAGCGGCGACCAACCACGCGGACGTGGTGGCGAGACCACCCGCGAACGACCCGGCGGCGAAAAGAAGCACGCCGCCGATGAACATCCGGCGGCGACCGAAGAGATCGCCCGCCCGGCCGCCCAGGAGGAGCAGGCCGCCGAAGGCCAGCGAGTAGGCGTTGATGACCCACTCGAGGTCGGTCGCGCTGAATTTCAAGGCGCGCTGGATCGAAGGCAGCGCGACGTTGACGATGGTCGTGTCCAGCACGACCATCAGCTGAGCAAAAGCGATGACCGCGAGAGCGATCCCGAGGTGGCGCGGCCCGGCGGAGCTTCGCTCGTCGGGCCTGTTGCCGATCGAAACGTGTGACATCTGATTCATCTCCATGTCGTTGGCCTGGCGGAGTCGCAGGTACTCCCTGATCCCGACCAGGCGGAACTGCAGCAGCTCGTAGCGGGGAAAGGCGGGAGCGGCGGTCGCGTAATCGACGATCTCCGGATCGACCAGCGTGTATTGGCGGCCGAGGTACGTGACGACGCAGGTGCCGGCGGCCTCCACGTTGCGGTACCACGCGGCGCTCTCGCCGAACGTGCGAGGAAGGAAGAAGGCGTCGCCCAGCCGGCGCATGCCCAGGGGAGTCGCGTAGACGCGCCCGGACACGCGGCCCCGGTGACGGAGGATGCCCAGGATCGGCATCCAGCGACGCCCGGCGATCAGAAGGACGAACGGGTTGATGACGCGGGCGGCCAGCCGGACGACGCGACGGGCGCGCGGACCGAGGTGGATCGAGTTGACGGCCTGATTCATTGCTTCGCCTCCAGCACGCGGTGTTCGTTTTGCCGGCCGGGATGGATCCATGCCCCAGAGAAGCCACAGGGGAGGCGAGTTATTCCCTTAAGGGGATGATTTCTCTAAGGGATCATTGGCATAAGGATCATTGGGTGTGGCCACGTCGTTTTTGCTGAAGGCCAGGTACGCCACGAAACCGATGATCAGCGCCCATAGCGCGATGCTCACGGGCCCCTTGCCGAGATTCAGGCCACCCTGGGCGGCCGGCACGGCGAGCCAGTCGGCAAACGATGCGCCGAGCGGCCTCGTGATTATGTAGGCGAACCAGAACGCGACGATCTCGTTGAGGCGGACCAGGCGGTAAGCGGCAGCCGGGATCGCGATCACGAACGCGAAGAGGACTCCGGAACCGAGGAAGCCGAGGTGGAAGGTCACGGCTGTCATGTCTCCCACCGCCGTGCCCATCGCGAAAGTGCCAAGCACGGCCGCCCAGTAGAAAGCTTCGCGGCGCCGCGTGTAGATGCTGTGCACCGAGAGCGTCCTCTCGCTGACCCACCACAGGGCGAAGATCACCACGACGGCGAGCGCGTAACCGCTCGCGGACAGCGCGTACGGAACGCCCATGTACACGTGGACGATGCCGGCCGCCATGGTCCCGAAGACCGCAACCATCGACACCGCGAACCAGTAGACCCACGGGTTGTACCGCTGCAGCCAGAGCTGCCAGAGGACGGCCAGGGCCAGGACCGCAGCTCCCGCGACGACGACCAGGTATGGGTCGTACCGGTGGACGAAGAAGTCGGATGTGGCCTCGCCCATGCCAGTGGTCAGGACCTTGATGACCCAGAAGTAAACCGTCAGCTCCGGAACTTTCTTGGCCAGGCGCCGGTTCAGAAACAAGCTCGGCAGCCAAGTATGAAGAGCCACACCTACCCGCTGAAGACGGTGACCCTCAGCTGGAAGGAGTACCGGCCGTCTGCCGAGGAGGCGTCGACGCGCGCGGCTCCAACCTGGCGCGCCGTGTAGCGCGCGACCGGCGGGCCGCTCGACGGAGGCGCTGAGTCAAGGGAGAGCACGCTCGGATTGCTGGTCGTGAAGCGCACGCCGGTCCACTCTGAAAGGGGCCAGGCCGTCAGGTCGACGGTCAGGTCGCCGCCCTGACTGACGGATGTCTCGCTTCCGTCGTCGCTCGTGGTGGCCGTAACGTGCGTGGAAGGACCGCCCCCCTGGCCGGCGAGCGTGCCCCGCTCAGCGGCCGGGATCAGGCCGTTCAGCGCGACGGCGAGCACGATGAGCAAGGCGACGTAGCCTCCCCACGTGAGATTGCGGGTCCGGCTCACCGGGCTCGAGAAGCCGGGCAGTCGATACGCGACGTTGCGAAAGTTGAAGTAGATCGCGACCCCAAGCGCGATCGCCGCCAGCATCAGCACGTTGATGACGATCGCGGCGATCGAAAGCAGAGCGGCCTTGCCGTTGCCCAGGTTTCCGGTGAGCAGCGTTGGGAGGGCCAGCAGGCTGAGGATCCCGCCAAATGCGAAACGCAGGACGAAAAGAAAGAGGACGACGCCCACGATGCCCGTCAGGAGCCTGGGCATCGCGACGGTGCGGACCTGCATCACCGCCCTCTCGGCGAGGTCGAGCTCTCCAAGCGTCGGAGCAGCTTCGCCCTGGGCGAGCGCTGACGCGGCGCGCTTGATCTCCCCGCCCGGCGGCGATCCAGGCGGACTTCCCACGACCTCGACGCGTCCGGACTCCGCGTCGACGGTCCACACCGCGGCCGGTACCGCCGTGCCGGGAACGGGTCCGGCGGTGGTCAGGTCAGGCGCCGGCGCCACCTGCACGACCACCACGCCCGGCCGCACCGACCTCTGCACGGCGTTCGGCCTCCAGTTCGCCTGGGCGTAGGCGGCGGCCGCCACGGCTGCCGCGCGTGGATCCAGGCCCGGTCCGGAGAAGAGCAGGAACGCGGGCGTGCCGCCTTGCTGGCGGTAGGCGATGCGTGAAGTGTTGGCCGCGAACGCCTGGAACCGCGCGTCGTTCTGCGCCGCCGTCCTGTACCGGCTGCGTGGAAGGATGCGCACGAGCGCCGTTCGCGCGAGGTCTTCGACCGAAAACGCCAAAGCGCGCCGATCATAGTCGGCGAACTCGTGGCTACAGCTTCTTCCGCTGCGGGTACGGGGTTTCGCCCGCGGCGAGCATGGCGACGAAGTTGCTGATCCGCCGAGCCCGCGTCTCCGGTCGTTTGGCGTCCTGGGTTCTATAGAGGATCGCGTAGCGGTTCAGCGCAGACAGGTTGCCGAACGCGGCATTGGCCACCGGATCGGCTTCGAGCGCGGCCCTGAGGTCGTCGGGCACCTGGATGGATTTCGGTCCGCTGTAGGCGGCGTCCCAACGTCCGTCCGATTTCGCGCGCTCGATCTCGGCCAGCCCGGCGGCGTGCATGCGGCCTTCGCTTATCAGGCGCTCCGCGATCTCGGTGTTTCGTTTCGACCAGCGGCTTTGCTTGCGGCGCGGCGTGAAGCGCTGGCGGTACGTCGCCTCATCGCGCGGCCTGGCCTGGCCGTCGATCCAGCCGTGCGCCAGCGCCTCGACGAGCGCGTCCTGGTACGTCAGGCGCGTCGGCCTGAGGTTGCCCTTTTTCGCCAGGACCAGCCACACCCCGTTCGTTTTCGCGTGGTTTCCGACGAGCCACCTGCGCCACGCCACGGCGTCACGGACGACGAGCTCGTCGAGGTCGAGGGAATCCTTGGCGCCCAACCCGCGAGAGTATGCGTCCTCGCCCTGCTCGGACGAGAAGTAGGATCAGGCCGTGGCGCCCGATATCGCTCGCCATTGACCGCTCCGGGCGCACGGGCGCCGGGCGAGACGACGCACGTGTGGATCCCTCCGGACACCAGGCCTGAGCAGCGGGCCATGCTCCCGCCGGGCGTCGAGGTGCATGAGCTGCCGCGGTCTGATGCATCCCCGCGCGACCTCGGTCCCGGACAGTTCGTCGTGGCCGACTTCTATCGGGGCGACCTCATCGATGTGATCGCCCGGCTCGACGACGTGCGCGTCGTGCAGACCATGTCCGCCGGCGTCGAAAGGTACGCCGGCCGCATGCCGGCGGGTGTCGTGCTCTGCGACGCCGCCGGGGTGCACGACATCGCGGTCGCCGACTGGGTCGTCATGGCGATCCTGGCCGTGCTGCGGGGTCTGCCGGCTCATCTGCACCACCAGCGCGAGGCTCGCTGGGTCCGCCCTGACGAAGCCGGCTGGACCGACCTCGAGGACAGGACCGTGCTCATCCTCGGCTTCGGATCCATCGGCCGGGCGGTCGAGGCGCGCCTGGTGCCATTCGGCGCCAGGATCGAAAGGGTGGCCCGCCGGCCACGCGAGGGCGTCAGCTCGATGGATCGGCTTCCGGGTCTCCTCCCCATCGCCGACATCGTGGTCGTCCTGCTGCCGCTCACCCCGCAGACCGAGAAGCTCGTCGACGCGACATTCCTCTCTCGCCTTCGCGCCGGTGCCCTCCTGGTCAACGCCGCCCGTGGGCGCATCGTCGACACGGCCGCCTTGATGGACGCGCTCCGCCGGCGCGGCCTGCGCGCGGCGCTCGACGTCACCGAACCCGAGCCTCTTCCCGACGGGCATCCACTGTGGACGATGGACGGCGTCCTGATCACGCCGCACATCGCCGGGTCGGTCGAACGCGCCTATGAGCGGGCGTGGCGGCTGGTGGTTTCGCAGCTCCGGCGCTACCTCGAGGGTGAGCCCCTTGTGAACGTCGTGAGCGAGGGCTACTGAGGGGTCGCGGCTCCCTCGGCGCAGGCCGGACACAGGCCGATGAAAACGATCTGGTGGCCGTTGATCACGTAGCCGGTGCTGGCCTGGATCCGCGCTTCGGCGTCGTCGGCGACGCACCCGCGGATCTCGGCCACCTTGCCGCAGGACTGGCAGCGCACGTGCTCGTGGTGGTCCTCGTGCAGCTCGAAATGCGACCTGCCGTCACCGAGCTCGAGGCGGTCGATCACGCCCGCCTGCTCGAGGGCGACGGTGGCGCGGAAGACCGACGAGTAGTCGGCGCCGCCCAGGCTCCCGCGGACGCCCTCGAGCAGCTCCTCGAGCGACCAGGCGTGGCGCCCGCCTGACTGGAGCAGCTTTCTGACCTCGTCGGTCACCGGGCTCGGACGGGGCATAGCGGAAATCATACCAAGCTCGCGCAGACTACTTGCGCATATGACTTGTGCAATAATGTTGCAACTGTCGCGGCCTGGAGTGGAGGCGGTCATGGTGAAACTGCGGATGGCGGCGGCGGCCGTGGCGGCCGCGTGCCTGGCGGGGGCGTGCGGCCCGGTGGGCCAGGATGCGCCCGGCGGGTCGGCCCTGCAGGTGGTGGCGGGCCAGAACTTCTGGGGCAGCATCGCGAGCCAGCTGGGGGGCGGCAGGGCGAACGTGCAGAGCGTCGTCAGCGACCCGAACGCGGACCCGCACGAGTACGAGAGCAACACGAACGACGCGCGGGCGTTTGCGACCGCCGACCTGGTCGTCCTCAACGGCGCCGGCTACGACGGCTGGGGACGAAAGCTGCTTGACGCGAGCCCCAACGCGAAGCGCAAGGTGCTGGTCGTCGCCGACCTGCTGGGCAAGAGGTCGGGTGACAATCCACATTTCTGGTACAGCCCCGACTACGTGATCCGCGTGGCCGACGCGATCACGGCCGGCTACAAGTCGCTCGACCCGGGCGACTCGAGCTACTTCGACCAGCAGCGCTCGGCCTTCACCGTCTCCCTGCAGCCGTACACGCGGCGCCTCACAGAGCTGAGGTCGAAGTTCGCCGGCGTCGCGGTTGGCGCCACCGAGTCGATCTTCGTCTACATGGCCCAGTACCTCGGCCTCGACCTCATCTCACCGCCCGAGTTCATGCAGGCGGTCGCCGAGGGCAACGACCCGCCCGCGAACACCGTGGCTGTTTTCCAGAGCCAGATCGCCACCAGGGCGATCAAGGTGCTCGTCTTCAACGTCCAGACCGCGACGGCGGTCACCGACAACCTGAAAATCCAGGCGACCCAACAGGGAATCCCTGTGGTCGGCGTCTCGGAAACCCTTCAGCCCGAGTCGGCCACCTTTCAGGAGTGGCAGGACAGCCAGCTGATCGCGCTCGAGAACGCGCTCGACGCCGGCGCCCTGGTGAAGTGAGCGAGACCCTGGTCGAGGCGGCGGGGCTCGCCGCCCGCTACGGCTCGCGCACGGTTTGGTCGGGCGCCGACTTCTCCATCCGGCGGGGGTCGTTCGTCGCGGTCCTCGGACCCAACGGCGCCGGCAAGTCGACCCTGTTCAAGCTGATCCTCGGGCAGCAGAAGCCATCCGGCGGAGAGCTCGAGGTGTTCGGGGCGCATCCGCGCAGCGGGGACCCGCGGATCGGCTACATCCCCCAGTCCTCGGCCTTCGACCCGGACTTCTCGGTCCGCGGGCGCGACCTCGTCGAGCTCGGGATCGACGGCCACCGCTGGGGCGTTTCCATGCGCGGCGGAGCTAACCGGCGGCGCCTGGTGGACGCCGCCATCTCGTCGGTCGACGCCGGAGGGTATGCCGCCGGCCCGATGGGGCGCCTCTCGGGTGGCGAGCAGCAGAGGCTCCTCCTGGCGCACGCCCTGGCCGGCGGCCCGGAGCTGATGCTGCTCGACGAACCGCTGTCTCACCTCGACGTGCGCAACCAGGGCGCGATCGTCCAGCTGATCGCGAAGCTGGTGCATGAGCGCGGCCTCACCGTTCTGCTGATCGCGCACGACGTGAACCCGCTGCTGCCCCACATCGACGAGGTGTTCTACATCGCCAACGGCCGGACGGCGACCGGACCGCCCGCCGAGGTGATCACTTCGGAAAGGCTCTCCGCCATCTACTCGGCTCCGATCGAAGTCCTGGAGGATCGCCTGGGCCGCATCTTCGTCGTCGGTCTCGAAGAAGAGGCGGTGCACCCACATGGCTGATGCCGGGTTGTGGCTCGTCATCAACAACACAACACCGGCGCTGAGCTGGAATCTCGTCGCCGACATCGAGGCGATCTTCCAGTACCAGTTCATGGTCAACGCGTTCGAGGCGGGCACGGTGGTGGCGATCGTCGCGGGCGCGATCGGCTACTTCGTCGTGCTGCGCAGCTCGTCATTCGCGGCGCATGCGCTGTCCCACATCGGGTTCGCCGGCGCGACCGGCGCCGTGGTGGTAGGGATCAATCCCATCTTCGGGCTGCTCGCCTTCACCCTGAGCGCAGGGACCGCGATCGGCGCTCTGGGCGACCGTGTGCGGGGCCGGGATGTGACGATCGGCATCGTCCTCGCCTGGACGCTTGGTCTCGGCGTGCTCTTCATCTCCCTCTACACCGGTTATGCGCAGGAGGCATACGCGCTGCTGTTCGGCGAGATCCTCGGCATCAGCGTGCAGGAGGTCGAGGCGACGGCGGTGGTCGCCGCGCTCGCGCTGGCCGCGCTCGTGTTCATGTACCGGCCGCTGCTCTTCGCATCGGTCGACCACGACCTCGCCCGGGCCAAAGGCGTGCCCACGCTCGCGCTGTCGATGGCCTTCATGGCGGTGCTTGCGCTGGCGGTGACCGACGCCGTACAGGTTGTCGGCGTCCTGCTGATCTTCGCCCTGATCGTGACGCCCGCGGCGATCGCAGTTCGCTTCACCAGCCGGCCCCCGATCGCTCTCGCATGCGGCATCGGTCTGTCGCTTGCGTTCACCTGGCTCGGGCTCGCGATCGCGTACTACTCGCCGCACCCGGTGAGCTTTTTCATCACCAGCCTGGCTTTCGGAGCTTACGTCGCCGTGCGGCTCGCGCAAGCTGCGCCCGGCTTCAGTCCGGGCTCAGCTGATCACGGTTCGCAGAGGCAGTGAGAAGAGGTCCGGGTGGGCGCGCAGCGCGGTGAAAAGCGCCGGGCCTGAGAACTGGCGCACGTCGTACTGGCAGATGATGAAGCACGGAAAACGTTTGGTGAGTGAGTTGAGGGCCCCTTCGTAGGCGAGCATCTCAGCCTCCGAGATGAAGCGTTCGCGCTCCGACACCATCTCCCCCACCGCGCGAATGACCGCTGGGCTGGACTCGACGGCCTTCCACATCGCACGCTCCCAGAAATCCACGGCTTCATCGACTGTCGTGCCGGGAGCATCGAGGACGAGCAACCGCCCCGACGCAAGCGCGTCCTCGACATCCAGTCCGGGCGCCTGACGGAACCGCTGCAGGTAGCTTTCGAGCACCTCGCCATGGGCGACCAGGAAGCATGGGTCTCCGGCTCGCATCCCGGCCTCGAGAAATGGCGCGGTCAGCCGAAGGCGGCCCTCCAGGCTGTCGTAGAACACGGCCAGGTGGGTGAAGACCTCCATCGGGACGCCGCCCACGGCCACCTGCCCGGGAGGCCCCACGCGCGGCGTGGCCGCGAATCCACCGGTCCCCGTGAAGCTGGCCACCTCTTCGGCCTTGAACCGGCGTTCGCCACGCCGCCCCACCCGCCGCACGCGGAGCAGGCCGCGGTCGCCCCACCTCCGCACCGAGGCTTCGCTGACGCCAAGGCGCTCAGCCGCCTGGCTCGTATTCAGCCATTCGCTCATCACGCGGTATTATCTCCCATCGTGATAGATCGGAAGATAGCTGCGGTGGACCCAGCTGTTCTGGCGGTGCGCGGCCAGGGCTTCCTGGGCCGGCTGAAGCCGTCTCTGGTCGACGAGGTCCTCGAGGCGGCGGTGCTCGTCCACCTCAGCGCCGACGACAGGAATGTCCCGGTCCGGACCTGCATCGTGGTTTCCGGCCTGCTCGCCTACTTTCTGCTGCACCAGGACGGACGCCAGATCACCATCCGCTACGCGACGGCGGGCGACCTGGTCGGTTCCGTCGCACCGCCCAACACCTCGGTCTCGACCGGCGTACACGCGATCGAGCGATCAATGCTGCTGCGCCTGGATGCTGCCCGCCTGCAGGCAATCGCGCGCCGAGACCCCGAGCTGTCGATGGCGCTCGTCGAAGAGCTGACCAAGCGGCTGCGGGTCGCCTACCGGGCCCTCGCCGGCCGCGCCTTCGGCAGCGTCACCTCGCGAGTGGCAAGGGACCTCGTCGCCCGCGCGAGAGCGAGCAGCGACCTCCGCGACGGCGTCACGGTTCAGGTCACACGGGAATCACTGGCGGATGCGACCGGCTCGGTCCGCGAGGTGGTCGCCCGTTCTCTCCGTGACCTGCGGCGACGGGGCCTCATCGAGCCTGACCGGGGGCGCGTCACCATCATCGACGCTCTACGACTCACCAGAGAGGCAGACCCGATCGAATCGCCAAACTGATGCGGTGCGCGGTTTCCTGATCGGCCTGTTCCTCGTCGTCGCGCTCAGCCTCAGCGTGCTGGCCGCCAGGCCCGGTGGCCTGCGCCGTCAGCTGCATTTCGCCGCCCGGCGAGCTCGAATCGTGCTCGCGCTCGGTGGCGTGTACGTGGTCGGGTCCACCGCGATCCGCCTCGTGTTCGCGAGCGGCCCGGTCCCTGATTACGGACCGCCATTACTGGCGGTGGCGATGGCCGTCGCCTTCCTCTTCCTGGGTCGCGACCCGAAGGCATCGAGCCGGCTGCCCCCTTCCAACCCGTAGGCACGCACCGCCGGACGTTGCCTTTACAGGGCGCCCACGACCGCTACGATTGGCTTCGGGGACATCACAGGGGGGAGCATGCGAGATCAAAGCCAGGTGGCTTCGGGATTCCTGGAGCGAATGACCGATCCGGGGTTTCGCCTCCATGGAGAGGACCCGGCCAACGTCACCCCCGAACAGGCTCGCCGCTGGGCCACGAGATACGAGAGTTTGATCAAGCTCAAGCTCGAGCTGCTCAAGCTGTGCGAACGATACGCAGGACAGTCAGAGCCCGAGGTGGCGAGCGCAATCCGTGAGACCGACATGATCCTGCTCGAGACGCAGATCTCACGTTTCCAGCAGAAGAGTGACTACTGGAAGATCCGCTCCACCGAGCTGTCGGGCATCGGGCGGCGCGGTGTCGCGCACTGAGCCTCCGCGCGACGGGCACCGAGGAGCGAAGACAACCCCGCCCTTCGAGATAATCGCCATCGCCGCCTCCGCGGGTGGTGTCACGGCATTGACCGAGGTCCTGCGGCAGCTCCCGGCGGATTTCAACGCGATCGTGGTCTGCGTGCAACACCTCGATCCAAGGCATCGCAGCCTGATGCCGGAGGTCCTCGGCCGGCGTTCCCGGCTGCCCGTCGTCCACGCGTCCGAGGGCATGGAGATAGCGCCTGGACACATCTACCTGGCCCCGCCGGACAAGCACATGCTGATCAACGCGGATGGCACCGTCAGCCTGACCCACACCGAACTGGTCAATTTCGTCCGGCCGTCGGCCGACCTGCTGTTCGAATCGGTCGCGGCCGCGTACGGCGAGAGAGCCATCGCCGTGGTCCTGACCGGTGCCGGCAAGGACGGCTCGCTGGGAGTGACCGCGATCAAGGCACGGGGCGGCACGGTTCTCGTCCAGGACCAGGGGACCTCTGAGTTCTTCGGCATGCCATCAGCGGCGATCAAGACCGGTGTCGCAGACTTCGTGCTCCCCCTCGACGAGATCCCCGGGGCGCTGGTGATGTTGATCGCAGGCGAGGACCCGCATTGATGCTCGAGGTCGGACCGCCGTTCGAGCAGCTGATCGATTACCTGAGAGACAGCCGCGGCGTCGACTTCTCCGGCTACAAGCGCCCGAGCCTGGTCCGGCGGGTCGCCAAGCGCTGCGGAGAGCTCGGGATCGACGACTTCGAGCGCTACCTGGATTACCTCCAGGTGCACCCTGAGGAGCTGCCGATCCTGTTCGACAAGATCCTGATCAACATCACCGAGTTCTTCCGCGACCGTCCCGCGTGGGACTACATCCGCGAGGAGATCGCCCCGCGCCTCATCGCCACGGGCGGCGAGATCCGCATCTGGAGCACGGGCACGGCCTCGGGAGAGGAGGCCTATTCGGCGGCCATCCTGTTCTGCGAGGCGATGGGACGCGAGCAGTTCCTGCGCCGGGTCAAGATCTACGCCACCGACATCGACGACGATGCGCTCGCGAGGGCGCGGGCGGGTTACCTGCCCAAGGAGCTCGAGTCGCTCGACGAGGATGTCCGGAAGCGGTATTTCGAACGACTGGGCGCGCGGTTCATCTTCCTCACCGCCCTGCGCAGCAACGTCATCTTCGGCCGCCATGACCTGATGCAGGATGCACCGATCTCACGCCTCGACCTCCTGATCTGCCGCAACACGCTCATGTACTTCACGGCCGAGGCCCAGGGCCGCATCCTGGCGAGGTTTCACTACGCCCTGAACGACGACGGCTACCTGTTCTTGGGTAAGGCCGAGATGCTGCTGACGCACGCCACGCTCTTCGTACCGGTCGATCTCAAGCAGAGGGTCTTCAGCAAGGTCGCGCGGACGGGGCTTCGCGACCGTATCGCGCTGATCGCGCAGGCCGGCAACCTGGAGGCGACGAACCACGTGGCCCGTCAGCTCCGGGTGCGTGAGCTCGCGATCGAGGGCTCTCCTTATCCCCAGATCGTGATCGACGCCGCGGGATCGCTAGTGGCCGCCAACCAGGCGGCCCGGAGCATGTACGGCATCGCGGCCGGCGACGTGGGCCGCCCCGTCAAGGACCTCGAGCTCTCTTACAAACCCGTGGACCTTCGGACGCCGATCGATCGCGCCCATCGAGAAAAAAAGGCGACCGTGCTCGAAGGCGTCGAGTTCAGCGGAGCCGGCGGCGGACTGCGGCTCTACGAGGTGCACGTCGCGCCGCTGATGGATGAGGACGGCCTCGCCGCAGGCAGCAGCATCAGCCTGGTCGACGTGACAGCTCTCAACCGTCTGCGGGTGGAGCACGAGCGCGCGAAGCAGGAGGTCGAGACCGCTTACGAAGAGCTTCAGTCGAGCAACGAGGAGCTGGAAACCACCAATGAGGAGCTGCAGTCCACCGTCGAGGAGCTCGAGACGACCAACGAAGAGCTCCAGTCCAGCAACGAGGAGCTGGAGACCATGAACGAGGAGCTCGAGTCGACCAACGCGGAGCTTCAGAGCATCAACACGGACCTGCGGCTGCGCACCGACGAGATCGAAAGGCTGAACACGCTGCTGCTCGCGATCTCGGGCAACATCGAGGTTGGCGCGGCGGTGCTCGACCGAGACATGCGCGTCCAGGTCTGGAATGAACGCGCGACCGACCTGTGGGGAGTTCGGTCTGATGAGGTCGTGGGCAGGTCCTTCTACGACCTCGACATCGGGCTGCCGGCGGACCAGCTACGAGCCACGATCGGTTCGGTGTTCGAGGGCGGCACCCCACATCAGGAGCTGGAAGTCACCGCCATGACCAGGAAAGGCAAAACCATCCAGTGCCGGGTCATCGCCCACTCGCTCGCCAACCGGGACAGGGCCGGTGGCGTGGCGTTGATCATGGAGGCGCTGAAGACGGACCAGACGGACGAGCGCTAAGCGATGGCGCCCGCCATCGCGTGCCGCCTCGCCTCGGTCCAGCGATCGACGATCCCCTCGAGGGCCTCGATGTCGGCCGAGACCTCGTAACGCTCGGCCGGCGGCAGCTCGTAGGTTGCGTCGCGAAGGCGCTTCATCAGGGCCGTCCCGGACTCGATGAGCCGGCCATATGCCACCAGCCAGTAGTCGGAGGACACCGGTGAGCCGTAGGACAGCACGGCGGTCCGGTACGCATGTTGCGCCTGGTCGGCTTCCCTGCGCAGCCGTTCGACATTCTCGAGCATGGATTCCGGGGCATGCTCGTCGGCACGGTCGAGGGCGCCGTTGAGCAGGAGGCGCTTGGTCTGGAGCACCAGCAGCTTCGACATGATGATGTTCTCGGCGGTGGACGGCTTCATACGGATCCTCCACCCGCGATGGAGGCTCTGATTCCGTATCCGCGGTTGCGTTCGACGGTGATCACCTCGCCCAACCCGATCTCCTGCATGCGAGCCCTCAACCGCATGATGTAGGTCCGCACCTGGGCTTCGGACAGCCTCGAGTTCTGCCACGCCAGGGTGGCCAGCTGCTTGCTGGTGAAAGGACGGCGCGGATGACGCAGCAGAAAACCGAGCAGGTCGGCCTCGCGACGCGTCAGGTGCAGCATCCTGCCCGCGTAGGTCAGCACCAGGCCCTTGCGGTCGACGACCAGCCCCGAGAGCTCGGCGTGCCGGTCACGCCAGGTCGCCAGACGATTCTCGATCCAGGCCAGGTGTGCGCGGAGGTCGTCGGCCTCGGCCGCTCCGTCGGCGCGCGCCAGGACCGACCGGAGCACCCCGGCCAGCTCTTCGTAGATCGAAATCCATCCGGCGACTTCCGGGAGTGCGGACGTGGACAGGTCCTCGCCCGGCAGCTCCGTATACCCGCGTGGTTCAAGCACCCAGCTACCTCCAACTCCAATCTACGCCCACATCGCTGCCGTGGCCGGCTGATTTTGACCCGGAATATTGCGCTGCCGGGATTAACGTGTAGCCGGTATGGCTGCGGGTGGCAGCAAGTTGGCAGGTCGCCGGGGGGCGGCATCCATCGGGGGGCCCAAGGTCCGGAGGGAGGATCTGGGCCCCCCGCCGTCTCTGCTGCCATACGTGGCTGCGATCGAGAGCCTGGACGAGATCGGCGGCTGGCTTGGCACATTTCGCGAGAGGTTGCGCCAGGCCCACGCCGAGGAACGAGCCGCGGCCGCCCTGGCGGTCCGGGGAATGGAGGCCCGCTTGCGGCAGAGGCGGGCGGAGCTGTCCTGAGCTCGGCCGTCGATCGGAGGCCGCGTCCAGGTTCGGACGGTCGTGCACCGGCGGCCACCGGTCGCGCCGGTCCCATCCGGGTGGTGATCGTCGAGAACCACGAGCTGGTGTCCGAGAGCCTGTCCCTGCTGCTCGAGGCTCAGCCTGACATGGTCGTGGTCGCGCAGGCGGCCTCCGTGCGTGAGGCGGCGATGCTCCCGCCCACCATCGATCCCGACGTCGTGGTGATGGACTTCCATCTCGACGACGGCACCGGCCGGGACGCGGCCTTCGCCATGCGCAAGACACATCCGGGCGCTCGTTTCATGTTTCTCAGCCGCGATTCGAGCGACACGGCACAGCTGGCGGCGATCGAGGCCGGAGCGGCGGCGTATGTGCTCAAGTCCGCGCCGGCGTCAGACGTGATCGCGGCCGTTCGCAGCGTGGCGGACGGCGAGACGCTGATCACGCCGGCCGCGATCGCCGGTGCGCTGAGGCGCGGCCGGGCACGCGAGGAGATCCGAGTCAGCCTCAGCCCCCGCGAGCGCGAGGTGCTCGAGCTCATCTCTCACGGACTGCCGAGTCGCGAGGTCGCGAAGCGACTCGGCGTCAGCTATTCGACAGTGCGCACGCACGTGCGCTCGATCAACACGAAGCTTGGCGCGCACAGCAAGCTGAACGCCGTGGTCGCCGCCCGGGAGCTGGAGCTGATCAACTAGGGAGGCCTCCTTCGGCCGACCCTCCAGCACCCGCTACGATGGCCGCGACCTTGGTCCCTGGCCTTGCTGCGGATTAGCCCCCGGTTTAGAGCCGTGATCCCTCTGGCCCGCCGGGCGCGACAGTCCAACTCGGCCTTCGACCGCTTTCAGCGGGACAGGCTCGGATTCTTCCGCGACTGTGCGGAGTCGGGCGAGATCCGCGGGTTCCGCTTCGGCACCGATGACGTGCTCGTCGTCAGCCGACCGGACCTGGTCAACGACGTGTTGATGACGCGCCGTGCGGACTTCAGCAAGGCCTACCTGACCAGCCTGATGCATCCGCTGCTGGCGGGCAGCCTCCTGCTCGCGGACAGCGACAGCTGGCTGCACCAGCGAAAGCTCGTCCTCCCCGCCTTCCATCGCGAGAGGCTCGACGCCTACGCCATCGTGATGGCCGACGAGGCGGAGCGCGCGGCCGCGGCCATGACCACCGGGCAGAGCCGCGACCTCCACTCCGACATGATGCGCATGACGCTGCGCATTGTTACGCGCACTCTGTTCGGCATCGACTTCTCCAACGGCATCAACGCCGCGGAGCGGCTGGTGTCGACTGTGATGGACGAGTTCAACAGCCGGATCGCAAGCCCTGTCCGCTTCAGGTTCCCGCTGCCCAACTTCCGCACGCTGCGCTTGCTGCGAGCATTGCGTGAGCTCGACGAGATCGCCTACACCGCGATCCGGGAGCGGCGTCTTTTCCCCACCGGCGACCTGCTGTCGATGCTGATCGCGGCCAGCGACGAGGACGGGCAGCCCATGCGGGACCGCGAGGTCCGCGACGCCTGCCTCGCGGTCTTCTTCGCCGGGCACGAGACGACCGCATGCCTTCTGTCCTGGACCTGGTACGTGCTCGGGAGGCGCGTCGACGTTCAAGACCGGCTGGTCGATGAGCTGCGCGAGGCCGGCACCGATCCACGCGATTCCCCAGCCACCATGGTCGCGCGCCTTCCCTACATGCAGGCGGTGCTGAACGAGGTTCTCCGTCTCTACCCGCCGGCCTATGCGTTCGGCCGCCGGGCGCTGCGCGACACCCTCGTGGGCGATCGTCGCGTCCCGAGGGGAACCACGGTGCTGATGAGCCCCTGGGCGATCCATCGCAACCCGAAGCTCTTCGAGGAGCCGGATCAGTTCGTTCCCGAGCGCTGGCTCGACGGTCTCAGCTCGCGTCTCCCGAAATTCGCCTTCTTCCCATTCAGCAGCGGACCGCGCCGCTGCGTCGGCAGCTCGTACGCGATGATGGAGGCAACGATCGCGATCGCGACGATCCTGCCGCGGTTCAGGCTCACCTCTTCGACCCGTGTCGACCCGGCCCCCTCTCTCACCCTTCGCCCGGCCGGCGGGATGCCGATCGGTCTCGCTCCCAGGGCCGCCTGACGCAGGGCGGCTAACCTGGGCACAAACCGGGGTCCCATGCGCAAATATTTGCCTCGGCCATGGAACCGGCCGAGCATGGTCTCCCGCTTCTAGTCATCGCGGCCGCCATCGCGGCGGTGCTGGTGGCCGCCCGCCGGCGGCCCGGGCGCTGGGTCGACCAGGGGGCGCGCGTGATCGCCGTGGCCGTCGTCCTGGCCGAGGTCGGATGGTGGGTCATCACCATCGTCGAGGGCACCTGGACCGTCCGCTGGAGCCTCCCACTGCACCTCTGCGAAGCGGGCTGCTTCGTGGTGGCCGCCGCCCTCTGGTGGCGAACGCGATTCGCCTTCGAGATCAGCTACTTCTGGGGTCTCGGGGGCACGCTGCCCGGCCTGTTCTCACCCGACATCCCTGGGCACTTTCCAGACCCCGTCTACTTTCAGTACTACGCCGAGCACGGCCTGCTCGTGATGGGGGCCTTTTACCTGGTCGTCGCGCTGCGCATGCGCCCGGCCGGCCGTGCGGTGCTCAGGGTCTCGCTGGCGACCGCCATCTACGCCGTCGCCGTCGGTGGCGTCGATTACGTCACGGGCGGCAACTACCTCTTTCTGCGGAACATCCCACCGACCCACACCTTCCTGGACTACATGGGCCCATGGCCCTGGTACATCGTGACCCTGACCGTCCTGGCGGTGGGCATCTTCACGCTCCTGTACCTGCCGTTCAGGCGTTCGGCCACCACCGACACCGTCCCCGTCATCGCCTGAGTCCAGGCGCAGGCGCTCTCCCGACACGCGCTAAGCTGCAGCCTCTTGATTTTTAGAGTCTCTCTAATTTAGAATGACCTCAAAAGCTGGAGGCAATGGGAAAATGATCCTGGGAATCTCTCGGAAGTGGTGGGCGCTCGCCGCCCTGACGCTCGGCGTGCTGGCGGCGGGTCTCGACGTGACAGTTCTGAGCGTGGCCCTCCCGACGCTGGCCGTGGCCTTGAAGGCGTCCGAGTCGGACCTCCAGTGGTTCTCGTCCGGGTACGCCCTGTGCCTGGCCGCGGGCATGCTCCCCGCCGGCGTGCTGGGAGACCGCTTCGGCCGCAAACGGATCCTGACCGGCGCGCTCGTCCTCTTCGGGGCCGGCTCCATCGTCTGCGCGTACTCGACCACCCCGGCGGCGTTCCTCGTCGGACGGCTCGTGCTCGGCCTCGCGGGATCCGGGATCGTCGTCATGGCGCTCTCCGTGCTGACCGTCCTCTTCACCGAGGAGGAGAGGCCGCGCGCTGTCGGCCTTTGGGCGGCGGCGAACTTCGTCGCGCTCCCGATCGGCCCGATCTTCGGCGGCTGGCTGCTGACCAACTTCTGGTGGGGCTGGATCTTTTTGATGAACGTCCCGGTGGCCCTGATCGGCCTGGTCGCGGTCCTCACCCTCGTGCCCGAATCGCGTGCGCCCGAGCGACCGGCCATCGACCCGGCGGGCATGCTGCTTGCGAGCGGGGGGCTGGCCGCCATCACGTACGGCCTGATCGAGCTCGGTCGCAACGGCTGGACCGACGCGCCCTCGCTGGCCATGCTGGCCTTCGGGATCCTCGTCATCGTCGCTTTCTTCTTCTGGGAGAACCTGCTCACGCGGCGTCACGCGCGCCCGCTGATCGACCTCAGCCTGTTCCGCGCCCGAGGCTTCACATGGGGCGCGATCCTTGCCGCGCTCGGCGGCCTTTCGCTCATCGGACTCGTCTTCACGATGCCCCAGTACTCGCAGGGCGTGCTGGGGCTCGACCCAGAGTCATCCGGTGTGAGGCTGCTGCCCGCAATCGTCGGCCTGATCCTCGGAGCGGTACCCGCCGACCGGATCGTGAACGGGATCGGGCCCAAGCTCACCGTGGCCGGCGGCTTTGCGGTCACGGGCGCGGGGCTGCTCGCTGCGGCGACCACGGCCGTCGACTCGAGCCCGTGGTTCGTCGCGGGGTGGATGGTGATCGTCGGCTTCGGCATGGGCATCGCCTTCGCGACGGCGGCCTCGGCCGCGCTCAAGACGGTACCGGCCGAACAGAGCGGCATCGCGTCGGCTTTGATCCAGGCGATGCAGAAGGTCGGCGCGCCGTTCGGCTCAGCCATCCTGGGCAGCGTGCTGGTCAGCGTCTACCACTCACACCTCGCCCTGACCGGCCTGCCTCCCGCCGCGGCGGCCGCGGTGCGGCAGAGCGTGTTCGCGGGCGTCGCCGTGGCGAGCCGGCTGCATTCCGCGACCCTCCTGGACTCGGTCCGCCATGCCTTCGTCCAGGGGATGGATACGGCGATGATGGTGTCTGCGGCAACGGCCGCCGTCGCGATGGTGCTGGCCCTGATCTTCATGCCGGGACGAAAGGAGCTCGAAGCGCAAGTGCAGTCGCCAGTGGTGGAACAGGTCGCCTGAACTTGGCCTCGGGGTTGCGCGAGCGCAAGAAGCTCAAGACGAAGTCGGCGATCCAGCGAGAGGCGATCAGGCTCTTCCTCGAACAGGGATACGAAGACACGACGGTCGAGCAGATCGCGGATGCGGCGGAGATCTCACCCAGCACGTTCTTCAACTATTTCTCTTCCAAGGAAGACGTCGTGTACCAGGACGAGCTAGACCCGCTCATCCTGGCCGCTTTCAACGCCGAGCCGAGGGACGAGCACCCGATCGCGGCGATGCGGCACGCCATGGACGGCGTGTTCCGGAAGCTGACGCCGGAGCAGGACAGGATCATGCGGCAGCGCATCGCCTTGATGTCGTCCACCCCCTCCCTGCGCGCCGCCATGCTCGCCCGCTTTGCCGACATGGTCGATGAGATCGCAGGCCTCGTGGCGACGCGCGCCGGGGGCTCGGCAAAGGACTTCGCGGTGCGCAACATGGCGGGCGCCCTGCTGGGGGTGATGATGTCGACCCTGATCACGATGGCCGAGGATCCGGGCGCCGACCTGCTCGCGGCGGCCGACGAGGCGATGGCGCACCTCGAGGCTGGGCTTCCGCTCGACTGGAGCTCGACCCGACGCAAGCGCTGACCCGCGTTGTCGCGTGGGTCGAGGGTTTGCGGTTACATTCCGCGCAGTGCATGCAGGCGGCGTGATCCCCTCGAACCAGTGAAGGCCAGGTGGCTGGCGGTCGCTCGAGGAGACGAGCCCGCCGACCTTGTGCTCGCCGGTGGCAGGGTCTTCTCGGTCTTCACGAAGGAGTGGCTCGAGACCGGCGTGGCCATCGCCGACGGGCACGTGGTCGGGCTGGGTCAGTACGACGGGCGCGAGAGTGTCGACGTCGACGGCGCTTACGTGGTGCCCGGGTACATCGACGCCCACGTGCACGTCGAATCGTCGAAGCTGATGCTCGACCAGTTCTCGCGCGCCGTGCTGCCACACGGCACGACCGCCGTCGTGGCGGACCCCCACGAGATCGCGAACGTGCTGGGGGCCGACGGCGTGCACTGGCTCCTCGACGTGTGCGAGCAGGTGCCGCTCGACGTCTTCGTGATGGCGCCGTCCTGCGTGCCGGCATCCCCCCTGGAGTCGCCGCACCGATCCTTCGGCGCCGGCGACCTGGCGGGCTTGCTGCGAAGGCGCCGCACGATCGGCGTCGCCGAGATGATGAACTTTCCAGGTGTCATCTCCGGGCGGCCGGAGGAGCTGGCCAAGCTCCACACAGGCCTGACCGAGCACGTCGACGGCCATGCGCCCGGGGTGCGGGGTCGCTCGCTGAACGCCTACGTCGGTGCCGGGATCTACTCGGACCACGAGTGCGCCACCTATGAGGAGGCGCTCGAGAAGAGGCGGCTGGGCATGTGGGTCATGCTTCGCGAGGGTTCCGCCGCGAGGAACCTCGTCGACCTCCTCCCCCTCGTCCGCGATCACGGCCCCGAGCGATGCATGTTCTGCACCGACGACCGCGAGCCGGTGTTCCTGGTCGAGGAGGGCCACATCGACCAGATGCTTCGCACCGCGGTGGCGCATGGGATCCGGCCCGAAGACGCGCTCGTCATGGCCACACTGAATCCCGCCGAGTACCACGGCCTGCGCCATCTCGGCGCGATCGCGCCCGGCTATCAGGCGGACATCGTGGTCCTGGACGACCTCGAGTCATTCCAACCGCGCCTGGTCCTCAAGCGCGGAAAGCTCGCTGTACACGAACCCGTGGAGACGCCGGAATGGGTGCGCAAGACAGTCCACGTCGCGCCGCTCGACGAGCGGGCGTTTGCGGTCGCGGCGGGCGCGCGCCACATCCGCGTGATCCGCGTCGTGCCCGGCCAGCTGGTCACCGGGTGCGAGCTGATGGAACCAGCCATCGAGAACGGCGACCTCGTGGCGGACGTCGGTCGAGACCTGGTCAAGATCGCGGTGGTCGAACGCCACCACGCCAGCGGGCGCATCGGCTGCGGGTTCGCGACCAACGTCGGGCTGCGGCGTGGCGCGTTTGCCTCGACCGTGGCACACGACGCGCACAACATCGTCGTGCTGGGAGTCGACGACGGCGACATGAGACTTTGCGTCCGCCGGCTGGCCGAGATCGGCGGGGGCGTCGTGGTCGTGATCGACGGTCAGGTCAAAGGAGAGCTGGCGCTGCCGGTCGCGGGGCTCATGAGCGACGCGCCGCTGAACGAGGTGCACCGCAAGCTCGCCGCGATGGAGGCGGTCCTTCGCGAAAACGGGGTGAGGTGGGAGGCGCCGTTCATGTGCCTCAGCTTCCTCGCGCTGTCGGTGATCCCGGAGCTGAAGATCACGGACCGCGGCCTAGTCGACGTTGGCCGGCTCGAGGTGGTGGCGCTGGCGGCGGACTGAGAAGGCTCCTGGTCCTCCCCATTGATTCTGGGCCCCATCCCGGTCCTCCCCATTGATTGGGGAGGTGGCGGGCGTAGCCCGCCGGAGGGGCCGATCACAACCTCGGCCCCATCCCCGGGCTGCGCCCGGTACTTCCCCGCCAAGCGGGGAAGACCAGCACCCATCCGCCAATGCGGGGAAGACCGTCGGAGGGGCCGATCTCACGTGTGAAAAGCCACCTTGGCCCCATCCCCGGGCTGCGCCCGGTACTTCCCCGCCGAAGCGGGGAAGGCCAGCACCCATCCGCCGAAGCGGGGAAGACCTGGAGCCATCCGCTACAGCGGGGAAGCCCTCACCCTGTCAGCGCTCGACCAGGGCCAGCTTGGCGGCGAGCACGACAAACGCACCTGCGAAGCTGCGCCGCATCCAGGTCATCACCCGAGGCCGCGAGATGACCCGCTCCCGGACCAGGGCCGCGAGCACGCCGTAGCCGGCAAAGACGACGAACGTCAGGCCCATGAAGACGGCGCTGAGCAGAACCATCCGGAAGACGGGCTGAGCGTCATGCACGCTGACGAACTGGGGCAGGAAC
Source organism: Candidatus Dormiibacterota bacterium (assembly GCA_035279525.1). Lineage (GTDB taxonomy): Bacteria > Chloroflexota > Dormibacteria > Dormibacterales > Dormibacteraceae > DATEHQ01. Next base: position 40,769 of record DATEHQ010000159.1, on the reverse strand, counting down.
GCGAAGAAGAAGATCGAGAGCTTGGGATTGAGCAGGTTGATCAGGATGGCCTTGAGGATCACGCGCCCTGCCGAGCCGTTCCCCGTCCTGCCCTCGACAGCAAGAGACCCATGCTCCCTGACCGTCGTCCAGGCCAGGTAGAGCAGGTACGCAACTCCAAGGTACTTGACCGTTTGAAAGACGCCCGCGCTCGCGTTCAGCAGCGCCGCCAGGCCGACGATCGCCGCGAGCATGTGCGGCACGATGCCCAGGGTGCAGCCGAACGCGGCGACCACTCCGGCGCGCGATCCGCGCGAGAGCGCGGTCGACACGGTGTACAGCACTCCGATCCCAGGCGATACCACGATGACCAGGGTGATCAGGACGAAGTCGATGCTCATCCCAACTCCTTCATCTGGTCGCTCAGATGATCCCATCCTCGAGGGTCTAGCTTTACGTCTCGATGCAGAGCGTCGCGTCTCCCCGGAGCCGGCGCGACCTGTGGATCCTCTTTCTGATTCGGTTCCTCCGCGCTGTGGCCTTTGGACTCTCAGCCGTCCTCACCGGGCTCTATCTCCAGGACCGCCGCCTCTCGGCTCTGCAGATCGGAAGCGTCCTGGCTTTTGGTTTCGCCGCGGCCGCGATCACCGGCCTGGTGGCGGCATTTGCGCAGGGGCGCATCGGCAGGCGGCGCACGCTGGCGGCCACGGGTCTGTTGATGGCGGCCTGCGGCGTGGTCATGGTCTTCGCCACGCAGTACTGGCTGTTCGTCCTCGCCGGCCTCACCGGCATGCTGGGCGTGGCCGGCACGGACACCGGCCCGTTTCTCGCCGTGGAGCAGGCGATCCTCACCGAGGCGACCACCGCGGCCGGACGCAATCGCGCCTTCGGCCGGTACTCGCTGACAGGTTCGCTGGCGGCAGCGGGCGGAGGACTGCTGGCGGCGTTCGGCTCAGACGTCCCGCGGACCCAGGCGCTCTTCGGGCTGTACGCCGCGATCGGCCTGGCTGCGGCGCTGCTTGCGCTGTTCCTGTCACCCGGCGTCGAGGGTGAGGCTCGCGCTCCGGCCTTCGGCAACCTGCGGCCGCTCATCGGCCTGTCGGCGCTCTTTGGGATCGACGCCTTCGGCGGGGGGCTCGTGGCCCGCTCGCTCCTCGCCTACTGGCTGCACCTGAAGTTTGGCGCGACCCCCGCGGTCATCGGGCCCACCTTCGCCGCCATGCAGCTGCTCGGCGCGCTGTGCTTCGAGCTGGCCGGGCGGCTGGCGGATCGCATCGGTCTGATCAACACGATGGTCTTCACGCACCTGCCCTCCAACCTGTTGCTGCTCGCCTTTCCACTGCTGCCCAACCTCTGGTGGGCGGTCGGCCTCTTGATCGTCTGGTCGGCGGCGCAGTCGATGGACATCCCCGCGCGCCAGGCCTATGTCGTGAGCATCGTGCGGCCCAACGAACGCAGCGGCGCAGTGGCGGTCACAGGCCTCACGCGGGGCATCGCCGGCGCGGCGGGACCGGCGATCACAGGTGCCGCGATTCAGGGCGCCGCGCTCGGCACTCCATTCGTCGTCGCCGGTGTGACGAAGTCTCTTTACGACATCGCGCTCTACCTCGGATACAGGCGCAGGCGCGCGGAGCACGAAGTCCGCGCGACGCGCTGATCGTTTGATCGACTCCCGTTGGCGCCTCCTGGTGGCGATCGCCCTCGGGACGATCCTCAATCCCCTCAACTCCTCGATGGTGGCGGTGGCGCTGGTCGCCATCCACCAGGATTTCCACGTCAGCATCGGCACGTCCACATGGTTGATCTCGGCGTTCTACCTCACCGGCGCCGTCGGACAGCCATTGATGGGGCGGCTTGCCGACCTCGTCGGGCCTCGCCGCGTCTTTCTGTCCGGCCTTGGTGTCGCGGCGGTGGTCTCTGCCGTCGCGCCCTTCGCGCCGAGCTTCGGTTCACTCGTCGCGATCCGCTGCGTCCAGGCGTTCGCCACGTCGACGGCCTTTCCCTCCGGCCTGGGGTTGATCCGCGCGGCCGGAGGCAACCGAGTGCCGGCTCAGTCCCTGGCCGTGCTCTCGGTCGCCGCATCCGCAGGCGCCGCCCTCGGTCCGACGGTGGGCGGCGTGCTGCTCACGCTGTGGGGATGGCAGGCGATTTTTCTGGTCAACCTGCCGCTGACGCTCATCGGTCTCGGTCTGGGTCTCGGGCTCCGCTGGCTGCCGGCGGCGCCGCCCTCCGACACAAGTGCGAGTGGACTGGGCGACCTCGACCTGGTCGGCGTCGTGCTCTTCGCCGCGACGCTCGTGCCGCTGCTCGCCGCGCTGATCGAGATCGGGACCTTGCAGGGCTGGATCCTGCTCGCGCTCGTCCCTGTCGCGGCGCTGCTGCTCGCGATCAGGGAGTTGCGGCACCGGACGCCTTTCTTCGACCTGCGGCTGCTCGCGCGGAGTCCTGCGATGGTCGCGGTCTTCCTGCAGTTCGCGGCCGTCACCTTCGTCTTCTATTCGTTCTTTTTCGCCCTGCCCGTCTGGCTGGAGCAGGTCGGCGGCCACGACGCGCGCACGGCCGGCCTCGTCGTGCTCCCGCTCACGGGAGTCAGCGTGCTCGTCACGCCCATGGCTTCGATGCTGATCAACCGTCGCGGTCCCCGGGCCGCGCTGGTTTTCGGCTCGGTGTTCCTGCTCGCGGGAAGCCTCCTCATGCTTGGAGTGGGACCGGCGACGGCCGTGCTCGTGGTGGCCGCCGCCACCGTCGTGATGGGCGTGCCGAGCGGCTTCAACACCCTGGGGCTCCAGGCCGCTCTGTACGAAGCCACGCCTCGCGAACGGATCTCGTGGGCAGGCGGTCAGTTCCAGACTTTCCGCTACGTCGGAGCGACGGTCGCTTCAGCCGTGCTCGCCTCCGTTTTCAGGAACGGCGCAACCACGAGCGGCCTGCATGCGATCGCGGTGGCGCTCGCCCTGGTTTCCGCGGCGCTGATTCTCGCGAGCCTGGTCACCCGCCGGGCCACCGCCGCGCCGGTATGATGCGGCCAGTGCCCTGTTCCCTTCGGGGCGACGTGGCGGAGCGGTGCTTCTCGAACGCGCCGTTCGCCTCGCCGAGCGTGTTCGAGTCAGGAGCACGCCGTTGATCGCCGCCACACCTGCCTCCAACCTGCCGGCCCGCATAGCGCAGCCGTACGCGGAGCTCAAGCGCCGCATCGAGGCGGCCGGACTGATGAGAAAGCGCCCCGGCTACTACACGCTGATGCTGATCACCAACTCAGTCTTCTTCGCGGGCTGCCTGTGGGCTCTCACGCTCGTGCATTCCGCGTGGGCCACCGCGCTGGTCGCCGCCGCGCTGGGCTTCATCTCCGGCCAGCTCGGTTTCCAGCTGCACGATTCGGGACACCGTCAGATGTTTCCGAGCCGCCGGCTCAACACGGTGATCGGGATCGTCACCGGAAACGGCCTGCTGGGCATGAGCCATGGCTGGTGGGTGGACAAGCACAACCGCCACCACGGCAACCCCAACCATGTCGATCTCGATCCGGATATCGACATCGGCGTGATCGCCTACTCCCAGGAGCAGGCGATGGCCAAAAGGGGCCTGTGGCGCTGGGTCGCGCGGCACCAGGCCGGGCTCTTCTTTCCACTCCTGTTCGGCCTGGCCTGGACGATGCACGTCGCGAGTGTTCGCTTCCTCGTCAACACGCGCGAGAAATTGCGGTGGGTCGAGGTCGGCACCCTCTGCCTTCATGCGCTCCTCTTGCCCGCGCTGATCGTCGTGATGGTCGGGCCCTGGCGCGCTTTGCTGGTCATCGTGATACAGAAATGCGTGGGTGGCTTCTACCTCGCGTCCGTCTTCGCGCCGAACCACAAAGGAATGCCCCAGATCGAGAAGGGACAGGAGCTCGACTTCCTGCGCTCGCAGGTGCTGACCTCGCGCAACGTCAGGTCCAACCCGATCACAGACCTGATCTACGGATCGCTCAACTACCAGATCGAGCACCACCTGTTTCCGACTATGCCCCGCTGCAACATCCGCCGCGCGCACAGGATCGTGCGCGACTACTGCGCGGAGCTCGACGTCCCCTACTACGAGACGTCGATCTATCGCTCATACCAGGAGATCCTCAGCTTCCTGCACGAGGTCGGCGCCCCGCTGAGGCGCGCCACCGCCTGACCAGCTGCCGGTGAGCCCCGACGGGCTCTCGCGGCCGTCCCGTTGACTTCGCCAGCTCACCCAGCGTAGATTGATGTGTGACTCACACATCAGTTTGAAGGAGGATGCGATGGCAAGGGTGAAGGGAAAGTTCCACGTCACCGACTGGAAGGAGGAGACCATCGAAGAGCTCGCGGGCAAAGGAAAGGTGACGCGTGCGCACATCACGCAGGACTACACCGGAGGCCTCGAGGGCCACGGAGCCTGGGACTTGCTGATGTGCTATCGCGACGACGGAACGGCCGTCTACACGGGATACATGAAGTTCGACGGCGGGGTCGGCGAAAAGAAAGGTGTGCTCGTGATGAAGAGCGAGGGCACCTTCGACGGAGGAGCCGCCCGCACGAAGATGTCCGTCGTCCCGCATGCAGGGTCAGGCGGCCTCGAGGCTTTCATCGGAAAGGGATCGTCGGTCGCCCCGCACGGGTCGGAAGGCACCTACGACCTGGAGCTCACCAGGGCATAGGGACAGTGCCGTTCGATCGGACCGGCAACCTGCTCGGCGCCCTTTCGCTGGTCGTCATCGACCGGACCGCGGAGGCGGTTTCCGGATCGACCCGGCGCTCGGAGTCGGAGGCGGCGGCGCTCTCCTGGCTGCGTCAGTTCAACCACCGGCCGTCGGTCGACCTGCTCGGCCGCGTGCTCGGCCTGAGCTCGTCCGGGACGGTACGCCTGCTCGACCGGCTGGGTGCCGCGGGATACGTGTCCCGCGGCGCCGGACCGGACGGCCGCACCATCTCCGTCTCACTGACCGCGGCCGGACGTCGTGCCGCGGAGAAGGTGGCCGCGGCACGGGCGGAAGTGCTCGAGCACGCCCTCCGCTCACTCAGCGATCAGGAGCGCCAGAGCCTCGAGCGGCTTCAGTCGAAGATGCTGGTGAGCCTCATGCGAGAGCCCGGCGCGACCCGATGGATGTGCCGGATGTGTCACACCGGCGTGTGCCGAGCGGGCCCGGGATGCCCGGTGACAAACGTCGTGCGCAAGAGGCAGGCCGCTGCCTCAGCCGGCGCCTCTCGCGCCGGGAGGTTGACGCCCGCCCACACGGGCGAGCAGTGACCGAGCTCCGGTGACCACGAACACGAACGAGGCCATCACGTTCTAGCCGGGGTTCCAGGTGTTCCAGAAAAAGTGTCCGATCAGGGCTCCGAAGAAGAAGGAGATGGCGAGGGCAAAGGCCGGATAGCGACGCGCCCACGCCTGCGCCCAGTGGCCGAAGTACGTGTCCTCCCGCCGCGTGATCAGGACCGCGTCCACGACGATCACGATCAACAGCAGACCGAAGACGACCAGGCCGACCTTGAAAAGGCCCAGGTTGGTGGTGACGTCGGCTACTTCGCTACCCAAAGCCACCGTCCGATCAGGAACGACACCGCGCCGGCGCCCGCCAGCGCGAGCAGGGGACTGGCCGCGGTGGCGCACCACGCGTAGTAGGTGATGGGCCAGACACCGGTGGCGAAAGCGTGCGCCTCGTACAGGTTCAGGATCGTGACCACGAGCAGAAACCCGGTCGCGGTCACCTTCACCGCAAGCACGATGCCGCGCCGCTCGAAGGCCGCCTCACCAAGGAGCGCGGACAGCGCGGGCCGCACCTCGACCACGTATCTGCTGGTCAGGTGGCCCGCCACGTATGCCCCGATCGCGGTGAATACGAATGCCTCGCTGGGATACGCGTAGGTGGTCAGCGGCGCGCCGTTCGCCAGCTTGCAGAGACCCGTCCGCGCGGAGCTCGTGGCCGACCATGTCTCCCACAGCACCAGGAGCAGGCCCAGGGCTGTGGCTCCGAGCGCCGACCTGACGAGCCAGGTCGGGAACGGCCAGCGCTCCTCGATTCGCATCACTGCCAGAAGTAGTGACCGAAGATGATGCCGACCACGAAGCCGAGCGGAGCGAGCCACCGCACGTACTCCTGCGCGACGTCGGAGGCCATCTCGAACGGCTCTGGCAGCTTTGAGCCGTCGGGCTGGCGGTAGCCGAGCCTCAGGACGCTGATGGCGAGGTCGTAGAGGCACAGCAGGAACAGCGTCCCGGTCAGCGCGGCGAAGGCGAGAAACCCCGCGGTGATGAGGGAGATCGCGCCCAGCCGCTGCTCCACGAGCGTCCCGGCGACGGCCAGGGCGAGCACGCCCACGCCGGCTTTGCCCAGGTGCGGAGCCCTCGCCAGGGTGACCAGGAAGCGGGTTTCCCGGCCCCCGGTCGGCTGCCTCACCAGGGCGAAATTATGACCCTCGCCGATTTGCAGTCAAGTGTGCCGAGAGCTGAATTGACTGATCAGTCAATTCAAGCCAGACTCGATGCATCTCATCCCCACTGGAGGTGCGCGATGCGGAAACTCGGCCTGTCCTTCCTGCTGACGTTGGTGGTTTTTGCGGCGGCGGTCGTCCCCGCGCTGGCGGATCGGATCGGACCCACGCCGTAAAGTTCAATTTGCCCGTCTGTCGAGCGTGGCGGTATGCTCACCGCCATGCTCGACAGCAAACGGCGTGGGAGGCGCAAGGGCATTCCCATCCGGTCGGGCTCGGTCCTCCAGGCCAGGAATGAAGCCGGCCTGACCCTGGCCCAGGTGGCCGGGGGAGTCGTGTCGCGCGCCGCGATACACCTGATCGAGACGGGCCGGTCGCGGCCGTCCTTCGAGACCCTCGAATTGATCGCCGAGCGCACTCGCAAGCCGCTCGAATTCTTCCTCATCGAACCCGACGCGGTGCCGCAGATCACCGCCGGCCACCACGAGCTGCGCGAGCTCGAAAAGCTGACCCTGACGCGCGAGTTCCAAAAGGTGGTCCAGGTCGCGACCCCCTTGCTCGAAAGGCAGTGGAGCAAGAGCAGCCGCGCGATGCTCGGCTTCTACCTCGGCCAGGCGCACTGCCGCCTGGTCCAGCCGCTCCCCGCCGTCGAGCACCTCTCCAGCGCCAGAGCAGCTTTCGAGTCGCTCGGCGACGAATGGATGGCCGTCGAGGCGCTGGACTGGGAGTCGGCCGCGATGGGCCTGCTCGACGACCCGCGCGCGATCTCCTGGGCGCACGAAGCGCTCGAGCGAGGTCGCCGCCTCAAGCCTCGCTCGGCAGCGACTGAGGCGCGGATCCTCGGCCACATCGCCTCCATGTACGTCGCCTCACACGCGTGGGCCCAGGCGATGCGCTATTACGAGGCGGCCCTCGAGGCGGCGGGCGCGGTCAAAGACCTGCTGCAGCTGGCCAAGATGCACCATGGCCTCGGGACCGTGTATCAAAGCCTGAACCAGCCGGCGCGAGCCCGTCAGCATTTCGAGAAGGCGCTGGCGCTCTATTCGATCGAGTCAGACCTCAGCGCCATCTACCGAGTCGAGAACGATGTCGGCGAGCTGCTGCTCCAGCAGGGCAACCTGGTCTCGGCGGAGGACCACCTGCGCCGAGCGCTTGTCGGCTCGGAAGAGCTGGGCATCGACCGCAAGGGCCGCGGCTACATCCTCGGCAACCTCGCCGAGGTCGCGCTCAAGAAAGGCGACCTCGACCAGGCCATGACGTACGTGAACGAAGCGCTGAAGCAGGGCGAATTCACCAAGGAGCAGCTCGTCGTGGCGAACGCGCAGATGACCCGGGCCGAGCTCGAGGAGCTGGGGCAGCACCACGACGCAGCCGACCGATGCTTCGCGGATGCGCTGCACATCCTCGAGGGTCTCGAAATGCCCGAGCGGCTCCGTGAATGCCACATCCGCTTCGCGGAGCTGCTGGAGAGGCGCGGCGATGTCGCGGCCGCGTCCCGGCAGTGGAGGTCCGCGGCCGAGCTCGGCCGGGCATCCCCGGGCGCGGGGACCGAACCCGCCCAGCCGGGCGCGATCACGCGCGAGGGCGACGCGATGGAGAGCGCCGGAGCCTAGCCGCCGGCTCCTTCCGATCCGTCCCGCCGGCTGCCGGCGATGCTTGACGGTCGGGGTTGTCCACGGGCCGATCTAGGTTCATAATCCGCCCAGCGGCGGCCGGTCGACCTCTCGATTCGCTTGACAGGACGCGCGACATGGGTGTGCACTTGCGAGCTGGAGGCAGAGCCTGATGGATCCCGTGACCTTGATCGTCGCCGCCCTCGGCGCCGGTGTGACAGTCGTGGCCAACGCCGCCATCGGTGAGGCTGTGAAGGATGCCTACGCCGGCCTCAAGTCGAGGCTGGTCGAACACTTCCGGCACAAGCCCGAACACGAAGCCGCGCTGACAGGCTTTGAGAGCGACCCCGAGGCCGCGGCGCCCAGCCTTGCCGCCGCCGTTTCGCAATCCGGTGCGCAGCAAGACCCGGCCGTGCTCGAGGCGGCGCGGTCCCTTCTGGCGCAGGTGGACCCGGACGGCTCCGTCGCGCGCAAGTACAGCCTTTTGATCAAGGGCAACGTGAACGGCCTCGTCCAGGGCGACCACAACACGGTGACCATGAACTTCGGGCGGCCCGAAGGCGACAGCTGATTGGCCCAGTCCCCGCCGGCCCCGCCCCCCGCGCCGGCGGCGCGAAGCGTGACCGCCGAAGAGGTGAACGGCCTCGTCCAGGGCGACCACAACACGGTGACCATGAACTACAGCAACTACTACGGCGCGGTCGCGTCGCCCGCGAACGCGGCGGCGGTGACTCCTGTCCTCACGCCGGCGAGCCTGCTTCCGGCCCCGTGCGCCGATCTGCTCGATAGGGTTCAGACGTCGAGTGAGCTGACTGACGCCGTACGCCAGAAGACGCTCGCCGAGCTGAGCGGCGCGCAGGGCATCGGAAAGTCCTCGCTGCTCAGGTCGCTGTGCCGGCAATTCGACGTGAGCTCGTTCGCCACCGGCATCGCCTACATCGAGCAGCGGGGCCAGCCGGTCGAAGACCTCCTCCAGTTTCTGTTCGATGCGTTCTACACCGCGCCGCAGCCGACCAAACCGGTCGGAGCTCAACTCATGCGCTACTTGCAAGGGATCCAGGCGCTCGTCATCGTCGACGACCTCACCCTCACCCGCGACGATGCCGACCATCTCCGCAACAGCGCGCCGAACTGCACGTTCGTGCTCGCGAGTGAACAGGCGCGGATGACCGAAGGGGTGAGCGTCAGGCTGGCAGGGCTGCCGGAGGCCGAAGGACGCCAGCTGCTCGAGCGGCGACTGCGGCGAGCCCTCGCCGCCGACGAGCAGGCTCCGGTCCGCGACCTGTGGACCTCGGTCGGCGGCAACCCGCTCCTCCTCGTGCAGGCGGCCGCCCTCGTCGATGCGGGAGTCGTGACGTTCACAACCCTGGCCGAGAAGGTCCGCACGGGAGGACCTTCCCAGCTCGGAGCTGAGGCGGTGGCCGCGTGCACGCCGGACGAGAAGCATTTGCTCGCGATGCTCGCCGCGCTGGGTGAATCGCCTGTGCCTCAGGAGCACGTGGCGGCGATCGCCGGCCAGCCCGGTGCGGCCGAGATGCTGCGCGACCTGACGGAACGGGGCCTGGCGCAGAGTCACAGCCCGTCGTTCACCGCGGTGGCAAGCGTGACCGCCGCGCTCCCGGCTTCCGTGGCCTCGAGGGTGCGCGATCACGTCGTCGATCATGTCGTCGACTGGGCGGCCGGTGTTCCGCCGCGCGACGACCTGCTCAACGGAGCGCCCGTGATCGAGCACACGATCGACACGGCGGTCGCCGCCGGCCGGTGGTCCGACGTGATCGCGCTCGGCAGGAGAATCGAAACCGGCCTCGCGAACGCGCGCCGATGGGCCGCCTGGAAAGCCGTGCTCGACCGCACGCTCGACGCGGCCCGGCGAACAGGCGACGGGGCACAGGAGGGCTGGGCACTGCATCAACTCGGGACGCGAGCGCTCGGTCTCGAGGACTTCAAGGGCGCGCGCTCCCTTCTGACCAGGGCGGTCGCCGTTCGGGAGGCGGCGGGCGATACGGCCGGCGCCGCGGTCTCGGAGCAGAACCTCGCCGTCCTCCGACAGCTCGAGCTGGTCGAGACGTTGAAGCAGGGCGAGCCCCCGAACAAGAACGGCACGCCGCCAGGGTCGGGAGGCGGGTCGCCACCCTGGGGCCTGGTCGCAGGCGCAACCGTGATCGCGTTGCTCGTCGCCACGGCCGGCGCGGTGTACGCGCTGTCGCCGCGCCCCTCCAACCCTCAGCCGTCGCCCAGGGCTCAGGTGGCGGCGCCGCCCGTGGTCAGCGCCGCGAATCCGTCCGCGCTCGGCCAGGGCGCGACCGCGCGGATCGACTTCACCGGTTCGGAGTTCGAGCAGAACATGACGGTGGACCTCGGCCAGGGCATCACCATTGCGAGCGTCATCGTCAATTCGAGCTCCTCTCTCACGGTCGACGCGGCGGTCGCGCCGGACGCGGCGACGGGGGCTCGAATCGTGAGCCTGGCCACCAAGGACGGACGTAGAGCCACGTGCTCCACCTGCCTTTCGATCAACCCCGCACCTGTCATCGAACGGTTCGCGCCGCATTCCGCCCGGCCGGGCTCGGATGGGCGGCTCGTCGTCATCGCGCTGCACCTGACGCCCAACACCCAGCTCAGCATCACCGGCGGCGGCGTCTACCCCAAGTTCGTGGTCGACCAGCAGGGCAACCAGATCGGCGGCACCATCACGGTCGACCCGACCGCTCAACTCGGCCCGCGAGACGTGACCCTCACCAATCCCGACGGGGGCACCTCGACGTGCGCCGGCTGCTTCACTGTCATCTCCTCGCCGGTGATCACGACCGCGACTCCCAACTACGCGTATTACAGCCAGACGAACTCGATCAAGCTGACCGGTGCGGGCCTCATCGCGGGCGCCACCGTGACGTTCCCGGGCAGCAACATGACGGTCGACAAGCAGACCTGGGTCAACTCGGACGAGATCGACATCAACGTCACGCCATCGGCGAACACCCCGCCTGGTTATCAGACGCTCGTCGTGTCCAACCCCGATGGGGGGACCAGCCAGTGCACCAACTGTCTCTACGTGACGACGCTCATCCAGTGATCGGCAACTTCTGATGGCGCGTCTCCGCACGCCGCTGCTGTTGATCGCGCTGGTCCTGATCTTTCTCGTCGTGGTGGTCGAGACCGGCAGCCTCCTCCTGAACCTCGGCGCACGCCCTCCCGGCTACGGCATCGCGACCATGGCGTTCATCGACAGCATCCTGCTGTTGACCATCGGGCTGATGGTCCTTTCCCTGGTGATCGGCCGGAACCTGGAGGGCCAGCTGCAGGGCGTGATCACCCTGATCTTCTCGATTGTGGTCATCATCGGCGGGATCATCGCGATCTTCGCCGCCTTCCAGCTCGTGATCCTCATGATCAGCCTGCTGCTTTCGATCCCGTTTGGAACGGCTGCCTACCTCGCCGTGTGGGGGGACTTCGACCGCGGCGGCGCGAGCGTGATCCTCAGCCTGATCATGCTATTGAAGATCGCCTTCGTAATCTGCCTGGTGCTCGCGCAGCAGCGCTTCCTTCAGTCCAAGGGCCTGGTGCTGATGATCGCCGTGTCGCTGGTGGCCAACGTGATCGTCGCGTTTCTGCAGGGCCTGCCACCGGGTTTCCTCGTCAGCATCACGGACGCCATCGCGGCCATCGTGATGGGCATCATCGGCGTCATCTTCGCCATCGTGCTGCTCGTCTCCGCCGTGATCGCGATCGTGAAGACGCTCGCGCTCAAGCGAACGCTAGTCGGCTGACGGAACCAGCATGCAGGCCGAGACCGGGGTGTCGCAGGTGACCGTCACAGTGCCACCCGCGCTGTAGATCCCGACGTGGGTCCGGTCACCGTCGCCCGCTGTCAGGTCCCCTGTGCTTGGAGTTGGCGGCGTGTTGTTGTTGTAGTGGATCGAAACGGTCACCGTCCCGCCGGTGACCTTCATCTGACGAACCTGGGCGTTCGAAGATGCGATCCTGTACACGCACTGAGCGCCGGCTGGAATCACCCAGCTCCCGCCCGAGATGCAGCTGCTCGGCGTGGCGGTCACGTCACTCATCTTGAGGGCCTGCTTCTTCACGAAGGCGTGCTGCATCGTCTCCACCCAGCCGGCGTTCCTCGTGTTGCCTGAGTGGCAGGCGCCGGAGGCGACCGCGACGATGAACAACCCCACGATGACCACGAGGATCACCACGGCGACCTTCGGGTTCACAGCGAGTGGGTCCGTATCAAGCGGGCAGCGGCTCTCGCGAGCAGGGCGGGGACGGCCACATCGACCACGGCCAGCGCGATGGCGACCACGAGGACTACAGTCCCATTCTTGATCGCGTTGCCGATCACGACCAGGAGCACGACGAGGATCACCGTCACGACCAGCTGAAACGCGGCGAGGAGCCCGACCGTCAAGCCCACGTAGGACTGGGCCCGGGTGCGGAGCGAGACCAGCGCCCCGAGCACGGGGCCGACCCAGATGCCGACCAGGAGGCCCAGGCCGATCAGCGCGGCGGCAACGACAGCCTCGACGATGACCGCGAGCACGCCCTCGAAGACCGCCTGCACGATGGACGAGCCGGGGCTGGAGCTCGGCTGCTGGTGGATCATGCTGATCAGGACGAGCGTGCCGGGAAGCGTCCCGACCAACCCCCCGAGCAGCGCGCCCGCCACCGCCCCGACCACCGTCGTGAGGTATCCCCTGCTCCGGGCCGGCGGCGTCGGTGCTGCGCCGAGCACGACGGTCACGACCGGTCCCTGGCCGTAATCCTCGTCAGGATTCTCGACTCCGACGACATCCAGGCGAAAGCGGTGCTCGCCGGCCGCGCCTGCCGTCGGAAGCTGGATCGCGACCGTGAACTGCTCGCTGGACCCCGGAGCAAACTGGCGCTGGGCGTCGCCATCCAGGCTGAACCAGTCCTGCCGCGAATCCCCCTGGGGAACCACGCGGCCCCGACCGCGGATGGAGCGCGGCGTCGAGTTGACGGCCGTGAACTGAGCGCGGCCCCGACCGTCCGCGCCGAGGCGGATCCTGTCATTCGAAGTCGTCACGTTGAAGCTCGTCACGGGAGTCGACCGGCTGACTTGAGCCACAGATAGATGACACGCGCCGGGACGGGAGGGACGAGCACGACGGCGAGGGCGACGAGCAGGGTGATGCCTACGTTCAGCTGCCCCGAAGTCAATCTGAGCAGCACCGCATACCCGACTCCGAGCAGCAGGGCCCACGCCGCAAATATTCCTGCGAGGATCAGCCCGGTCTGGAGCGCGCCCTCATATCCCTGCGCGCGAAGATTCACCCACGCGCCGGCCCCAACCGCGGGGATGGAAGCCACGAGCGCGCCGATCCCAACGATCAGAACCACGGAGCTCACCGAGATGGTGCTGGCCTGGATGAGTGCGACGATCGCCCCGGGCACGGCGCCCACGAGGCCGCCGACCAGTGCACCCAGGGTCGCCCCGACGAGCGTGGCCACGTAGCCCTTCTTGACGGCGCGTGGAATGGGGACGATGGTCGTGACCTCGAAGACGACGGCCTGCCCCTGGGTGCCGCCGAGCGCCGGCGCCACCGCCGTCATGTCGAGGCGAAAGCTGTGGCGGCCGGTCGGCGTGCCCGGCGCGACCTGGATCTTCACGGTGTACTGCTGCGTGATGTTCACCTGAAAATCACGTTCGGCCGCCCCTTCGAGCGTCAGCCAGGACTCCTCACCGGCCTGCGCCGGGATCGCCTGCGCTCGTCCACGCAGCAGCGCCGCGGTCCGGTTCGACACCGTGAACGTCGCGCGACCCTGGTTCTTCGAGTCGAGCCTGACGAGGTTGCTCAAGGCAGTGATCCCAAACGGGCTCGAGATCAAGTGGCCTTCACGATGGGCCCTAAGGTGGGGGCGATGGCGCAGTTCGGCGGGCAGCCCACCTTGTCGAATACGAAATCGCTCGGAGCGCTGCCATCGAGCGAGATGGATATCACCATCTCTGTATCGGTCAGCAGGCGCCCCACGACCACGTAGTGGTAGGTGATGCCGAAACTCGTCACGTCCATCTTGACGGTGATAGCGTCCGCTGCCGGGTCATAGGTTCCGGTCCCCACAAGTGAGCCATAGGTCGACCGGAAAGTTGCGGTGATCGCACTCTGCTGGCCCTGGATGACAACGCGGTCGAAATTGCCACTGGTCGCCGTCGAGTCACTCCACGTTCCCAGGAAACGCAGGAGGGGATCGGGTGGCGGCGACGGCGTTCGAACCGGAGACGGCGACGCATGCGCGAGGTTGCTGTCCCGGTTCTTTTCGACCAGGTACCACGCCACACCGGTCCCGCCGGCGACCAGGAGCACGGCGAGCACGGCCGCCGCCACCATCCACCACGGGAAAGGCCGCTTCGGCAAGCTCACCGGCGGCACTTCGACGATCACCGACGGCCCCTGCGAGGCGTACGCGTCAGGGTTCTCCACGCCGAGGGCGTCGAAGCGGACGACCATCGGCCCGGCCGGTGCCGTGGGCGGGACCGCGATGCCGACCGTGTACTGCAGCGTTGCGTTGGGCGCGCAGGATCGCTCGGACTGGCCTTCGATGGTGAACCACGCGGCCTGCTCCGGGCTCTGGACCACGACCTTCCCGCGCGCCGTCAGCTGCCTTCCGCTCGTGTTCGTGACCGTGAACTGGAGCTTGCCCGTGCGGGCGGTGGGGAGCTTGAGATTCGTCGACGTGGTCGTGATCGCGAACGCCCCGGCCATGGCTAGCCTCCCTGCTGCGCGCCGGCCAGCGCGAGCTCGAAAGTGACGTAGGCGGGCTTTTCCATGTCGATGATCCGGTTCACCATCGCCGCGTATGGCGCGGCCTCCTTTGGGCCCGTGAATCGCACGTGGAAGGGACGCCCGGGGACGTGCTCGTCGACAGCGAAGCCGCCGAGCCCGGTCGCGACCTCCAGGAAGCGCAGGATCCCTGTGACCGTGCCGCGCCACATAGATAGGTATGCGGCGGAGGCCACGAGCTCCCGCAGCCTGCCCATCCCGCTCTGCAAAGGCGCCTCCGCGCTGCCCGGCCTGTAGTAGTGCGGCGCCGGCTGCAGGAGGGCCCTCTCGAGGTCGACCCAGCGCGCGAGGAACGGCACGAAGGGATCTGGGGCGCGTCGAGGATCGAAGTACCTGTCGAGCCCGGCCAGCACCTCTTCGGACGGCGCCTGCAGGTCTTCCATCACCTCGAGCAGCGCGTCGAGCGGCGTGGTGGTGCCGATGGTTCGCTGGAAGACCGCCGGCAAGAGGCGACCGATCTCAGTGCGGTTCATCGGAATCCACCACTGTCAGCTCGTGCGCACCCGAACAGAAGAGCCAGGTCGGCGGCAGCGTGACCTGGTCGGTGAACACCGACTCCGAGCAGGACCTGTAGCTCAGCCCGGCGTCGGTGCTCCGGAACATGCCGCCCTCGCCGCCCGTGAGGATGTTCCGCGCGAATGGATCGCAGGCCACGGCGTCAAGGGGAAGAAACCTCCCTGCGTCGCGCAGCGGAAGGCCCGAGGTCACCGCGCACGGCTGCCACGCGGCCCCGCTCTGCGACGAGTCCAGGCGGAGCACGCCTCCGTGATGGGTGGCGGTCAGAACGGCGCCGCCCTGGAACGCGATCCCCTTGCAGCTGCCGGCGAGCCATCCCTGCGAGTGGGCCACCCATCCCTCGGGCGGAGCCTCGTCGCCGCGCAGCTCCCACGCGTAGCAGCCTTTGCCCGGGTCGTCCACGCCCTCCACCGCGAGGCCGGCCCAAAGGAAGGAGCGAGGACCGGCCGCCTGCACGGCCAGCACCCGCACGTCCTCACCCGACAGCCCGAGGCCGCGGAACGTTTGTCCCTTGCCGGCCTGCGTCGACAGATACACGCCCCTGGTCTGCTGGCCGGCGACTGCCACCGTGACCTCGCCCCGCACCTGCACGATCGAGGTCACAGCATGGAAGCCCAGCCCCTGGTTGCCCGGATCGACCAGCACCTGCACGGGGCTTGCCCCGGGCGCGATGGCCAGCTCGTAAAGGCCTCGATCGGTGGCGAGCAGCAGGATGGGGACGTCCTCGCGGATGGTCCACGCCATGTCGTTGACGTGGAACGCCAGGGCGGCCACCTCCCCGAGCCAGCTCTCCGCGCAGTCCATCGACACATGCAACCTGCAGCTGCCGTCGGCGAGGCTCGCCGAGACGACCAGCAGGCCCGGCCTCGTCGGATGCGCCCGGACCAGCTCCGCCTGCTCACCCGGAAAGATGCCCGCCGGCTCCCATCCGCTGCCGTCGTTCAGCGAACGGAAAAGCGTCTCGCCGCTGCACGCGTACCAGGTCTTCGGCTGGCTCGGATCTGACACCACGGAATGGACTGCCTTCGGGACGCTGTCGACATGAAGCTCGACCTGGTCGACCCATCGCACTGCGGGTTCGAGCTGCGCGATGTAGTACACGTCCGATCCCCTCAGCGCCTGTCCGAACGGCCAGCCGGACGGGTTGGCGGCCGTCGGCAGTGGATTGATCCTCGCGTTCAACGAGGACAGCACACGCTGCCGGACCGCGGCGAAGTCCTCCTCCTGGCGGACTCCGAGGCGCCCCTTGATGGTGACCGTCTTGTAGCGCGCCCAGCTCACGAGACAATCGGTGCCGAGCGGGCGGCGCTCGTCCAGCGTGGCCTGGATCCGGTCGCGTGCGTCCGAGGTTTGATGCTCGCGCAACAGCTCCGCCGTGACCGGCCCCGCCCTCTCCATCGCGCCCAGCTCGGGGACGAGCACGACCTCCACCGTGCCGGGGGTCGCAAAAGTCCACAGCGACGCACGCGTGAAGGCACGCGCGCGCGACACCGCGCCGGATCGCTCAGCGAAGAATTCAAAGTCGCGAGCCGTGACCGCGCGGTTCAAGGCGTGCAGCTCTTGCGGGCCGCGGACCAGCGCGTTCTCGAGCGTCTCCGCGGAACGCCCTCCTGTCGCCGCCGCGGGGTTGGTCACGGTGACGCCGGCGATGGGTGTCTTCAAAACGGTGAGGGTGCCGGGCGCGACGTTCCCCTCCGCCCCACCGCCGCGCCGGTACCAGATCCTGATCTCACGGCCTGCCCCGGGAGCCGCCGCCAAAGGCGAGGGCTCCGTGGCGTCGCCCATCGCGGCGGCGGGAGCAAACGTGATCATGCCGGCGAGGCGGTCGGCGACGTAGACGTAGATGTCCGTGCCGAGGTTGGTGAATCCCTGCACCTCGCGCCAGATCCGGTAGCTCTTGTCGCCGAACTTGATGCCGGGCGCGCGCTCGAGCTCCACGCTCGTCGCCTCGACTCCGACCAGGAGATCGAGCGGGTCGCCCGCCGGCTCGACGACGGGCGGTCGCCTGACCGTGAGCGACAGGCCGGGCAGGCCCGTGCCGAGCCCCGCCGGCTCGCCCTCGACGAGCTCGCAGTGCATCGCCCGCACGCCAGGGGTGGCGGTCTCGCCCGCGGCGATCGTGGCGGGCGCGGTGGTGATGAAGACGGGCGCGGGAGCTCCGCCGCCGTCGGCCCTGGTCAGGGTGACCTGGGTTCCACGCGGGATCTCGAGCGGCTGGTCGGCGGCCCTGGCCCGCGTGAACGTGAGCTGGACGGCGGCCGCGGCGGGCGGGTGCAGCACGACCCCCATCAGGCGCAGGAACTCGTGGTAGGCCTTGTCCGGGATCAGGTTGAGCCGGTACAGCATCGTCTCGGTGAGGTAGGCGAATGCCTCGAGCAGCACGATGCCGGGGTCGCTCGGCGACTGGTCGGTCCAGCCCGGCGCCTTCCGCAGCGCGACCAGCCTCGCTTCTTCGAGCAGCTGCGAGAAGCTCCTGTCATCGAGGTTCGGCGAAGGAATCGGCATCAGGCCTGGCCTCCCAGGCCGAGCGGCACCGCGACCTGCGACACCCTCTGTGTGGCTCGCACGCGGTACTCCAGCGACACGTCGAGGCGCTCGGGCCGTTCCGGGTCGCGCTGAGCGTCGAGGCGGACGACGTCCACCCTCGGCTCCCACAACGCGATCGCCTGCTGGACGTAGTGGATCGCCAGGCCGGCGGTCGTGTCGTCGTTGGGCCAGAAGGTCAGCCTGTACAGGTCGCAGCCATAGGTCGGTCGCATCACACGCTCGCCAGGCCTCGTGGTCAGGAGCAGAAGAATCGCCTGCCGCACCGACTCGTCCTCCTGCACCATGTCGATGCCGCCCCGCGGCGAGATGGCGAGCCCAGGCCGTTCGCCTGGGCGCTCGAAATCCGGGTGGGTGAATCGGAACGCCCGGTATGCGGGGGCGCTCACTACTGGACCTCTGTGACCAGGGACTGGCCCGGATGCCGGACCTTGTAGTTGACGGTCCCCGGTGGGGTGCCGTCCGTCAGGCCCATCACCGTGTCGAGGCAGATCCGCTTCCTGTCGATCTTCATCAACGTCGAGTAGCCCTGCGTGACGGGAAGCGTGTTGGTGCACGGCTTCATGGTCAGCGAGATGTTGGGGCAGCCGGTGATCTGGCAGCCCTGCGGGTTCGTCTCGACGAGCAGCCGCCTGCCGTTCACCGTGACGAGTGACTGCGTGGGCATGTTGTGGACCGAGCCCTGGTGGTCGCAGATCAGCGCCGCGTCCTCCGTGATCAGGAGCATCAGGCGGTCTCGAAGTCGACCGCTTTGGCTTTGAAGGTCATGCGATGGCCGGGTGAGGCGATCTCGAGGTCGACCTCGGCATGGACCGTCACCTTCTGGGGGGTCATTTCGACGAAGCTCCCGGTCGGATCCTGGATGCGGATCGATTTGTCGTGGTCGTCGATCCGGACCTTGCTGCCGCCTGCCGTGAGGAGGCTGAAACGGCGCGTCGCGCCGCCGACGATTCCTGGATCGACCGGACCGCCGGCGCCGTACAGGCCGCCGATGACTATGCCCTGGTCCGGGTCCTCGTGGGCCAGCAAGAGGAGCACCTCGTCCCCGACGTCCGGCATCAGGACCAGGCCCTTTCCCTTTCCCGCCCCCAGCCCGAGCACCGGCATCCAGCCGGTCTGGATGTCGCCAAAGGTCGGCAGGGTGACCTGAACCCGGCCGAGGCCGTCGGGGTCGTCGACCTTCGTCACCACCGCGGGAGTCGCGACGGTCGCGTGCGGCCGGGGCCGCGCGTCGGGTGGCGTCGTGTCGAGCTCGCTCGTGAACCCGCCGGCCTCATCGATGCGGTGCTTGACCTCGGTCAGGACGTACGTGCCCGAGAACTGCGAGGCGACGCCCGATACGGTGACGCGTGCGCCGGGGCGCAATCGGGAGTCGCCGTCGACGAGCCCGTGAAAGGCCACCTCGGACGAGACCCTCCTGTCGAGCTCGGCCTGCGCCAGCGCATCCGCCATGCCGTCGCTGGAGACTGACTCGTCGATCAGTGAGCGCGAATCCAGCCCGCCGAGCTTGCCGGCCGAGATGTCGATGGCCACCCGGCGGCCCACGCGAGGCGAGCCGGCCTGACCGCGACCGGGGTTGCCCACCAGCGGGTGCCAACCGGCGGCGGAGACGGAGCTCGACGCAAGATCGCCGTTCACCTCGACGCGGGCCTCGAGAAGATTCATGCCAAGGTTCAGCTCGACCGGTTCGCCATCACCGTCGAGCGTCAGCAGGTGCAGCACACCGCCTCGCATGACCGGGTACAGCCCGCCCGCGCCGCAGACGTCGACCAGCAGCTCGAGGTCGCTCTGCCGGTGCTGGATGATGCGGTCGAGCTTCGGACCGTCGGTCGCAGCCCGGACCGAGATCCCGAGGTCCGCGGTGAGCTCCCTCGCCAGCTGCCCGGCGGACGTGCTCGACAGCACACGGGGCCGCTGCCTCTTGCGCAGACGATGCAGGACGTCGTAGCCGCGGATCAAGAGCTCATGGCCTCGATCGGCGTCGTGCCGGTGCGTGACAGCGGTCACCTGGCCCTCGAAGACGGGGCCGCCCTGCGCCGACACCGTGACTCGGAATGTGGTTCCCGGCATCAGAGCGTCGCCCGCGGAGAGCGGACCTGGCGGGTCCGCAAACCGCAATTCGCAAACCGACGGCATGGCCAGCCGGCACAGCACGACGACGCTTTCCAGTGACGCGGCCGAGCGGTCGTCGAGATTGCGGCCGTCGACGCTTACGGTCAGCCTCGGCAGCGTGTCGAGCTGCTTCACGAGCCTGCCTGCTGCGTGTCCTGCGGTGGGATCCTGAGGACTGCTCCCGCCGGCACACGCAGCGGATCGGTGATTCCGTTGTAGGCCGCGATCAGCCGCCACATCCCGGGATTGCCGTAGTAGCGGTAGGCGAGGTCGTAGAGCGACTCGGATTCCTGCGGTTGACCCGGTCCGGCTCCGGTGCCGAGCAGCTGGTGGATCTGCACGTTGCCCTCGGGAGCGGGGCCGCTCGGCGGGGGCAGCTCGGGTGGCGGCTGGGGCGGTGCGTCGGCCGCGGCGGGCGCCTGTGAGTCCTGAACCCGTACCAATCGCAGCGTGAGCCAGGAGCGCTGGGCAAGCCCGGCGCCGTCGAACTGTTCGAGCCGCTCCGCGATCGCCGAGACGATCCCCGGGATGTTCCACGACTTGCCCCACACGAAGCGGACCCGCGGAGGCCGGCGGCCGGAATCGCTGGCACCGCCGTTTTCCGACAGCTGCCACAGCGGCGCCGTGAGCTGGCGCGCGTCCTGTGCAGTGTTCTCCGGGCCGGCCAGCGAGATGTCGAACAGCAGCTCCATGTCGAGCTCGGTCCGGCCGCCGCCTGTGAAGAGGAGCGGATCATCGGCCAGGCCGGCGCCAGTCAGGTGGCTGCCGGCCGCGCGGCGCGGACGCAATCCCGCCGCTCGCCTGATCACCAGCGTGTTCGGGTTGAGCATGCATCCGATGCGCTCTCCAGTCGAGTCGATCAGAAAGGCGACCCGCTCCATCAGAGCCGCTCCTGCTCGTGCTGGAGTCGAAGCTCCGCCTCGGCTGCATCTCGGGCGTGGCGCCAATCGCGTTCACCGGCGATGGGTTCGGGCAGTGGCGGCCACGGGTTGAACGGCTCCGCGTACCTTGCCTCGATTCCCACGCGGCTGGCGTGTATCGGTTCCGGCCTGCCGGCGAAGGTGTCGACCACACGCGGCCGCATGCGGTCTTCGAATGCAGGTTGGGCGGGCATCGTCACGCCGGCGATGAGGCCCGGCTCTGGAAAATGGGCGCGGCCGGAACCTGAGGATCGCCGCGCGGGCTCCGTCCTGACGTCAAGCCTCGCCGGGCCGTATAGTCGCCCGACCTCCGCCGCGGGCGGAGTTGCCGGCGAATCGGCGGGAGCGACCGGCGGCGCGAGCGGAACTTCACGCCTGCGTCGCCGCGCGCGCGACGGCCACGGTCGAGGAAATCGCGGTCGTGGCGGCGCGTCCGGTTCGTCCCGCGGCGCGCGAACGCCCGGCTGCACCGGCCGCTGCCCGGACTGTGACTGGACCGGCCGGGAAGGACGCGACTGCGCTTGCGGGCTCATCTGGAGGTAAAGCCGCGGCGGCGACTCGCGCCGGCCGCCCTCGCCCGAAGGCCCGGCCGGCGTCCCCCGCTTCGCGGTGGGTGCGGCGGTGGCCTGCGGAAAGGGACTCGGCGGCGCCGCCGGGACCTCGGCGATCCTGGGCGAGACCCTGGCCGACTCCATTCCGCCGGGAGCGAGAAGATGCGGCGCGCGCGCCCGCACGTACTCGACCCAGTGGTTCGGCGCGCCGCCATAACCGGTCGAGCTCCCATTGGCGCCGCGCCATCGAACCCGAGCGACCAGCGACGCCAGCCGCCTCGCGAGATCTCGGGCCAGGCGAAAGCCGGTGGACACCAGGCGCATCGGGCTAGGTGCGCTGCAGCGATTCGAACACCAGCGTCAGGCTCTCGATCGCGACCTCGCGCGCCATGGTGTCGAGGGGCGCTCCGTGCCAGGCGCTGGGCCAAGCGGCAACCAGGTCCCAGCGCGTGACCTCCGTCACGCCGTCCGCATCGAGCAAGAGGATCGACACGTTCTTGCGCTGAACCTTGCCGTCGACGCTGGCCATCATCCAGTCCCAGAGCTGCCGCGACGACGTCAGCCCGTAGCTGAGCGTGATGTCGGCGTACTCCGCCAGGCCGGGGACGTTGAGGACGCTCCCCTTGGAACCGCCCTCGCGGTACTTGATCGCCGCGACGCGCACGCCAAGGCCTGAGCACGCGGTGAAGTGGCCCTCGGTGATGCCCCCGATCTCGAGCTTGAAGTTGTACGCGCGATACGGATCTACGCGGACCCCAGGCTGCGCGCCGCCGGGTGCCGCTGGTGCCGGTGCCGGTGCGCCGGGTGCATTTTGCGCCATGTCCCTTTACCCCACTGCTGTGATTGCGGATCCGCCTTCCCACTGGTGCAGGCGGAAGACGATGAACTCGGCGGGCTTGACCGGCGCGATGCCGATCACGGTGACCACGATCCCGAGGTCGATCGATTCCGGGGGATTGGTCTCCTCGTCGCACTGGCAGAAGAAAGCTTCTCCTGGGGTCGCCCCCATCAGCGCCCCACCTCGCCAGAGCTGGGTGAGGAAAGCGTTGATGTCTCGCTTGATCGACTTCCAGAGCGTGCGGTCGTTGGGCTCGAACACGATCCAGCGCGTGCTGCGGGCGATCGACTGCTCGATCATGATGAACAGGCGCCGCACGTTCAGGTAGCGCCACTCGCTGCTGTCCACGTCGAGGGTGCGCGCCCCCCAGCTCAGGATTCCTTCCCGCTCGAAGTAGCGGATGACGTTGATGCCCGCCGGGTTGAGCTCGCCTTGCTCCGCCTGTGTCACGCGGTAGGTCACGTCGAGCGCACCGCGGACAACTTCGTTGGCGGGCGCCTTGTGCACGCCCCGAACGGTGTCCGATCGTGCCCAGATGCCCGCCATGTGCCCGGCGGGCGAGATGTTGACCTGCTTGTCGGGAGCCAGCGGGTCCCGCACCGTGATCTGCGGAAAGTACATCGTGCCGAAGCCACCTGCGGAGTTCCTGGGCCGAAGTCCGTTGCCGCCGCCACCGTCATCGGGCCTGTCGCCTCCGGCGCCACCGGTCTTCTTCGAGGTCATCACCTTGGTCAGCAGGTCGATGTTGGTGACGTCGGCGGGCGGGTCGAGGATGGCGACTCGGCTCTTCAGCGACTCGCAATGGGAGAGCACGGCGTCATAGGAGGCCGCATCGGTGTAGCCGGGGGCCGCCACGATGTTCACCTCGTCGACCTGCTCCAGGACCTGGAGCCCCTGGCGTCCCCTGCCGCCGCCCGTCACCGCCTTGCCCTTGCCGGGGTTGACGACGTAGCAGCGGCTGCCGCCGTTGTAGAAGAAGCCGTAAACCGCGTGCGACAGCGGCGTGCTCTGGGCGCCGTCGGCGGGTACGAACTCGCGCATGAACTGCGAGATGTTGTTGATCGCAACCGCCTCGTTGACGTGGGCGTCGGCCTTCGGCGCCTCGCCCACAAAGGCGGCGGTGCTGGTCCCGACCGGCGTGATCGGCCGCGGACCTCCCGCGATCTCCTCGACGTAGACCCCAGGTGTCAGGTAGGTCGTGGCCATGTCAATCCTCCAGTGGGCCGAAGTGGATGAGTACGGGCGCTCCGGCCTGCTCGACCGCGACGCGCTGCTCGAGCCCGCGAGCCTTGACCAGCAGCTCCTTCGGCGGCGGATCCGCGGGCACGGCGGGGAAATGGAACCTGCCCTTCCAGTCCGTCACCGTGGCGAGCTGCAGCGTCGGCAGCTCGACGCTCGCGCTGGCGACTGGAACGTCATCGGGCCCCAGCACGGTGCCATTGAGGGGAACGACACCGCTGGCGCGAAGATCGAGCGGGCGCCGCACCAGCTTCGCCTGGGGTGACTTGAGGTCCTGGCGCAGCGGGACGCGGACGACGAAGCTGGGCCGTGGCGCGAGCCGGAAGGCGGCCCACGCGGTGACGTCGACCGGCGCGAGGTCGACCTCGAACTCTGGCTCGCCGAGGGCGGCCAGCAGCAGCGTGCCGAGCAGCTCGTGGGCTCGCTCGGGCCTGGGCGCCCAGCTCGTGACCAGGTAGCGCAGCGAAGCCGTCAGGGTTCGATTGCGTTCCACACGCTCGTCGGGCCTGGGCGCCAGCTCGATGAGGTAGAGGCTCACGCCCTCGCCGGTGCCGCCGTCAGCGGGCGGCTCCAGCGTGACCGGCACGCCGGTCAGCTTTTCAGAGACCCAGCCGGAGAGGCGCGCGTCGAGCGCGTCGATCACGGGTCGATCCGCGGCGTCGGGTCAGGCCGCGTCCTTCGGGCGGCGGGAGTGAGACCCGAGCCAGTCGATAAGGGCCTTGAGCTCGGGAGACAGCGAGCCGTCGTATGCGGTGACGTTGCGCGTCTGGCCGCCGCGTTCGACCTTGATGTCGTACTGGAACCGGTCGGCGCCTTTCGGGGGCGGCGACGGGGCGCCGAGGTCGACCCGGTCCAGCAGGGTGCGGAGGTCGGCCGCGTCTGACGCGGGAAGAGCGGCCGAGTCGACAGTCGACTTGAAGCTCGCTCCCGCGATCCCGCCGCTGCGCTCGAGCTGCACGGTGAAGCTGTCGTCCGCCACGCGTCCAGACTAAGGCTAGGAGACAACTATCCCCACCGCCTTCCAGCCGGCGGCAACGGCCTTGGCCTCGACGCCGGTCCCGTAGAGGTGGCGCGCGTTGCGCATCGTGATGTCCGCGAACTGTTGAAAGCTGGCGTTGGCGGTGAGGCGAGGGTCGCGCAGCGAGTCGTACCAGATCTGGCCGGCCTTCTCCCACGCGTGCCCGCCGATGTTCACCGCGACGTGGTAGAAGGCGCAGTTGGGAATCCCGGAGTTGGTGTGCACGCCGCCGTTGTCGGCGGTGGTCTGCACGTAGCCGCTCATGTCTGCCGGTTGTGAGTCACCGTCGTATGCGGTGCCGGGGTGGGACATGGACCGCAGCGCTTTCCCGTTCATCGCAGGGCCGATGATTCCCGCGCCGATCAGCCAGTCGGCCTGGTCCGCCGTCTGGCCCGCCTGGTACTGCTTGACCAGAGATCCGAACACATCCGACACGGACTCGTTCAGAGCGCCCGACTGACCGGTGTAGGCAAGGTTTGCCGTGTACTGCGTGACGCCGTGGGTGAGCTCGTGTCCGATCACGTCCACCGACCCGGTGGTGCGGACCAGGAACTGGCCGTCGCCGTCGCCGAAGATCATGCGGGACCCGTTCCAGAACGCGTTGTCGTAGTTCTGGCTGTAGTGGACGACGCCCTCGAGCGTCAGGCCCATGTCGTCGATCGAGTTGCGTTTGTAGACCTCCCAGTAGAGCTTCCAAGTGGCGCCGAAGCCTGCGTAGGACTCGTTGACCGCGGGGTCCGCCACGTCCGGACCACCCTCGGTGCGCACGACGTCCGTGGCCTCGGGATCGTCTGAGCCCTTGGCGTCGTAGATGATGCGTTTGAGCGTGCCCACGACCGACTCGAGGAACGGGCGCACGGGTCGCGCGGTGAAGCTCGCGATGAGCGCGTCCTGGAGGCGCGCGGTGCGGATCGAGTGGTCCCGGACCAGGGTCTCGAGCGCCCACTCGCGCTGTTCCGGAGTTCCCTTGCGGATGATGTGTTCGAGCACAGCCGGCTGGACGATGAAGCAGTCACGTGGAGTGCACACGCCGACGCAAACCTCCAATGCCCCCACTCGCGGGCGCGTACAGGCAACCGGTGAGTGCCCCATATTTGGGGCCGCCCGGAGCGATCTGTCAAGTAGGAAAAATGCAGTTGACAGGCTCGCTGCGACGCCTACGATGTGGACGCTCGCCATGACGACCGACAAAGGCGCGCCCGACCAGTCCGTCCGCACCGCGCATGCGGCGCGATCGCAGCGTCGGTCGCACCCGACTCCCGCGGGCCGCTCGACTCCCCCTGCCTCGACCCAGGCGAACCAGCCGATGCACTCGCAGACCCAGACCGACAGGGTCACGACCTACTTCCCGCCCCACCCTCCTCGGGTTGCCACGGACGTCTACATCAAGAGCCACCACGAGCTGTGCGTGGTGCAGAACAAGCCGTGCTGGGCCTGCGGCATTACGCACGCGGACTGCGTACGGCTGGCGGGAGAGCTGAAAGGCGTGGTCATGGAGACCCACCACTTCTGGACCGAGGACGCGTTCACCGGGGAAGGCGGTGGCCTCGGGGGAATCTACTGGGCCAGGGTGACGGCGGATCATCCTGACTTCGACTGGCAGGGGTCCGGCTTCAAGGTCGACGATCCGGCCAGCTACAAGTATTTCGTCGACTCCGTGTACAACCTCCAGGTCCTGTGCTCGGCGTGCCATCGCGCGGCCCGGCCCGTCATCCACTGGCTCGCCGGGGAGGCCGACCCCAACCGGGGCAACCTGGTGTGGCCGAAGGACGCGGGGAGCATGGGCATCCACCACGCGCCATACCCCTCCTACCGGGACCAGCGCCACTCCCGCCCGGACACTCCGCCGTTCCTGACTGAGCTCACGGAGCGCATCGCCGTGCCGCCGGCGACCTTGCGCCTGGCCGACAGCCAGGCCGTCGCAGCTGCCGGCAGCACCCCGATGTACGGCCACCAGCTGATCGCGCCGGCCCAGGTCCTCAGCCCAGCCTCCAGCCACTGAGCCTCGAGGGCCGTGACCGCGACCGGCCCGGCGGAGACGGCGAGCTCGATGTCCGCCGCGGGTGCGGTTGCGGTGGCAGGCACAGTGTATGGGCCGGCGATCGCGGAGCAGCTCGACGCCGAGCGCACTCGCGCTGCCGGGCTCGAGAGCTCCGCCGAGGCGATGGTCCGCTCGGCGAGCCTGATGCTCGCCCTCTTCACCGCGGTGCTCGCATTCCTCGGCGGTTCGACCCTCCGGCCGGCACCTGCCTCGCTGGTGCTCGTCGGATTGGCGTACCTGCTGCTCATCCTCGCCGGGATCGCCTCGACGGCGGTCAGCATCATGGGCCACCGGATGGAGGCCTACGGCGAGATCCCGACGCCGATGCTGGAAACGTGGGTCGCGGGCTGGGCTGACGCGGGACCCGCAGCCGCGGCAAGAAAAGTCGCGGAGCTGCAGATCTCGATGCTCAAGGACATGCGCCACGGCAACTTCCGCAAGCGGCAGCTGACGCAGCTGGCAGTGCTCTTCGAGCTGCTGGGGCTGGCGGCGCTCGTTCTGAGCCTGGCCACGCTGGCCGTCAAGCAGATTCTTTTGACTTGACAGCCGCCTACAGCCGGTTAGGCTGTGCGGCGTTCAGGCGGGGTCGGTTAGGGGGATCTGATGGCGTCTGCGGACCTGACGCGCTGGGCCGGCTACATCCTTGCGCTCGTGATCGGCGCGGCGGCGGTGATCTGGGGCCTCGTGAGCGCCCATGGAGTCATCACCGGCGCCGGCGCCGGGTGGCTCATCGCTTCGGTCATCCTGATCGTCAGGCAGCAATCGGCGCACGTCAAGGTGGGTGGCGCCGCGGGTCTGTCGGTCTTCGCGATCTTCGGCAACCTATCGCCGTTGCTGTGGGGCGTAAGCGTCGCCCTGGTCGTGGTCGGCGGCCTGGTCGGTTTTCTGATCAAGCACTGAGCTCGTGCCAGGAACAGTGGGTGGCTGCGATGCCCGGCGAGGCTCGACCGCGTAGTGACGCGCAAGGTCCGCGGGCATGATGTGGGAGGGCTCGCGATCGAAGATCGCCCAGGTGCGCTCGAGTGCACGCGCGACGAGCCCAGAGCAGATCTGATGCGCGTCGAAGCCGAAGCTGAGCTTCGCGCCGGTGGCAAGCGAGATCGCGACGCTGACGACCGTCAGGAAGTCATAGGGCTCTCCCACGCACTCGAGAGCGAAGCGCGCCGCCTGCCTTCGGTCGTCGGCTTCCGCGGACAGACCGATGCGGATCAGGTGGTACTCCACTTTGCGATAGCGCGAGAGATTGTTGCGTTCGACTCCGCCGATCTCGGCCTCGACGATCGCGCCGTCGGCGCCGACGATCATCGCCGCGTGGCTCCAGTAGGCAAAGCGCCGGTTCGGACCACGCAACCTCACCCGCTGGCCGAAGCGGATCAGCGAGCTCTGCCACCCGAGCCCGTGGGTGAGGATGAAGTCACCAGGCTGGAGGTCTTTGGCCTCGTCACCCGGGGCAAGGTACTCGACCAATCCGCGAGGGATCTGTCGAAACGCCGGCATGGCCGGTCGATTATGCGCGCGGCCCCGTCCTTTCGGAAGCATCGGTCCGAGCGTCCGCGCCTTCCACGACTCGATGAGGTGAGCTGGTGATGAGCAAGAAGAAGAAGGCATCGACACGAGCATCCACGGCGGCGCGCAGGGCGACTGCTCGCAAGCCGGCTGCACGCAAGCCCGCTACTCGCAAGCCGGCTGCACGCAAGCCCGCTACGCGCAAGCCCGCTACGCGCAAGCCCGCTGCGCGCAAGCCGGCCACACGCAAGACCGCTTCGCGCCAGCCGGCCGCGCGGCAGTCGAGATCAGCCGCCCGGGCCAGGAGCGTCGCACGCTCGGCGAAGGCTCCCACCCGCAAGTCAAAGGGACCATCCCCGGCGGTCAGGAAGCGAGGAGGGACCAAAGCCGGCACCCGCACGCCGCGGGCTCCTGGGCGGCGCACGATCCCATCACCGCCACATCGAATCCCAGCGCCGACCAAACCAAATCCTCCGGCCGTGCCCGTGCCTCCTCCGCCGGCCGCTTCAGGTCCGACGGCGCTGAGGGTCTACGTCAACTGCGACCACGCGTACCTCGCGTGGATGACGACGGGGCACATCGCGAACTGCCGCGGCTTCGCCATCCACCGCAAGCGCGCCGGCCAGGACGCGCTGATCGACACGTACGTGGGTTTCGCGGGTCAGACGGCACCACCCGGCACCAACAAGCCGAGCAATGTGTGGCCGATCCAGAAGTTCATGTGGTCGGACTACATGGTCGAACCTGGCGACGTGGTCCAGTACCAGGTCGTCCCGGTGACGGGACCGGACAAGGACCACCTCGCCGAGGACCCTACTTTCGCCAGCGGCTGGAGCGACGCCAGGACGGTCACGGCGCAGACCGACTCGGCCACGCAGGCGTACTTCAACCGCGGCGTGGTCGCGAGCCAGTGGCTCGCGAGAAAGCTGGGGCCGCCCGCGAGCATGGTGAAGACGCTGCGAACCATCATCTCGACCACCGGCGATCCGACCCGCAAAGAGCTGGGCGGCGAGCTGATGCTCGCGATGAAGGCACTGCTCGGCGAGGCCGCGCAAGGGTCAAACCAGCTGTACTGCGTCCTGTTCGAGCTCAACGACCAGGAGCTCATCCAGGGACTGACGCAGCTGGGTGGGCGGGCCAACGTGGTGCTGGCGAACGGCAGCGTCAAGCCGCCCCAGACGGATGAGAACCAGGCGGCACGCCAGGCGCTGCGCCAGGCCGGTGTGAACGTCTACGACCGGATGGTCCCGACCGGGACACTGGCACACAACAAGTTCGCGATCCTGTGCGACGGGCAGGGCAATCCACTCAAGGGCTGGAGTGGAAGCACGAACTGGACGCAGACGGGGCTGTGCACGCAGTCGAACAACGGCATCCTTTTCACGCAACCGGAAATTGCGAAGCTCTTCCTCGACCAGTGGAACCGGCTCAAATCCGCGGCCAACGGTTTTCCCGCGGCGCTGGTCTCGGCCAACGACACGCTGAAATCGGTCAGCTACGGCGCCCAGAAGGCAACCGTCTGGTTCAGCCGCGTGCAGGGGCTCGTCGATCTGCAATTCTGCAAACAGTTCATCGACGCGGCGACGCAGGGAATCCTTTTCCTGATGTTCAACCCAGGCCCGGCTGGAACGCTTCTGAACTTCATCGTCGACCGCAACGACCCTACGTCCAAGACGTACGACCCCCACCTCTACACGCACGGGGTCCTGAACCAGGATCCAAGCACGATCAAGAACCAGGTCCACCTCTTCAACCGAGGCCAGGACAACCCGACGGATTTCGATGTCGTGCTCCCCGCCGCCGTCACGCAGCAGCTGAATTACTGGCAGCAGGAGCTGCTGAAGCTGCCCACGGCGTTCGCCATGGTGCACTCCAAGACCATCGTCGTGGACGCATTCGGGCCCAGGCCGGTCGTCATGACCGGGTCGCACAACATGGGCCCGAAGGCCAGCGGGTCCAACGACGACAACCTGATCGTCATCGAGAACGACCCCGCGCTCGCCCAGGCGTATGCGGTCTACATCATGGGGGTCTTCGATCAGTACTGGTGGCGCTTCAAGACCAAGCAGAGCGGGCAGGTCCAGTGGAACGGCCTGGTCGACAACGACGCGTGGCAGGATTCGTATTTCTCGGGGGCCAAGCTCGACGAGCTGAAGTTCTGGCTGGGCCAGGACTGAGAGCTCGATGCCCTACCTGACCTCGCGGTTGCTCGCCCCCGACAGCCGTGTGTTCGCGGACCCGAAGGTGGGTCCGGACGAGACGACCTTTCAGGTCGACAACACGAGTGACGCCTACTACAGCTCCCCGTACTACAAAGCCCACCAGGCGGACCTGCTGCCGATCCCGACCGGACCTCCGGCTGTGCCGCTCGACCTGGCCGCCGTCGTGCCGCCGAATTTCCTGGCGCCCTACATGGCGGCGAAGACCATGACCTTCCACTGCGTGGGCGACACCGGGATCTCCATGGCGGTGCGCATGGCGAACGAGGCCGGCGTCGCCGACGCCATGGTCGCGGACCTCGCGCGGCAAGGCGCGGCAAGCCCGGCCTTCCTGTTTCACCTCGGGGACGTCATCTACAACTTCGGCGAGGCCGAGTACTACTACGACCAGTTCTACGAGCCCTTCCGCGGGTACGACCGCCCCATCTTCGCCATCCCGGGCAACCACGACGCGGAGGTCCAGTACGGAGCGGACGTCAAGACGCCGCTCGCGCCGACACTGATGGCGTTTCTGCGCAACTTCTGCGCCGCCGCGCCTGGACGTTCACCCGACTCCGGCGCCGTGCTCCGCACCACCATGACGCAGCCGGGCGTGTACTTCACCCTCGATGCGCCGTTCGTTTCGATCGTCGGCCTCTACACGAACGTGCTCGAGGGCCCCGGTGTGATCTCGTCGCAGGGTGGCCAGTTCAGCCCACCCCTCGACGACGCCCAGCTCAACTGGCTGAAGGCCGAGCTGAACCGACTCAAAGGACCACGCGCCAACCGCGAGCGGGCGATCGTCCTCGCGTGTCACCACCCGCCCGTTTCGGCTGACGCGGTGCACGGCGGGTCCGTCGGCCAGGCGGCCGACATCGATTCGGCGTGCGAAGAAGCCGGACTCTGGCCGGACGCGATCGTGTCCGGCCACGCGCATCTCTATCAGCGTTTTACGCGGACGATCGCCGGCGGAAGGCAGATTCCATACATCGTCGCCGGCAGTGGCGGCCACAACGTCAGCCTGCCTCGGGGCGAGGTGGTCGGCAAGGCGCCGATCACGTGGGGCGAGTACACGCTCGTCAAGGAGCCTCTGCTCGAGTACGGCTACCTCACCGTCACCGTGGACATGTCTCACGCGGGCTCGGAGCGCATGGCCATCCGGTTTCAGTCGCCGGTCGATCCGAGCGCGGGCGACGAGGTGATGGTGAACCTGGCGAGCCATGCGCTGAGCGGAGCCTGAGGGCGGCCCCGAGCCGGACATCCTGAGGTCACGCGAGCCACCCCCACGGCGCACCTGAAGGCTCGCGCGCCCGAGAATAGCGAGTCGCCGCCGGCGTGGTTCGGCGCGGCGCATGGGTTCAACAGGAGGTGACGATGGCCAGGGCGCTCGTGACGAGGTTTCCGGGCGAAACCGCGGAGTACCGGCGGGCTCGCAACAGGCTGCTGCAGGCGGAGCTCAAGCTTCGGCGGCAGATCGAGGCGGTGGCCGCTCAGCGACGCACGCTCCCGATGGGTGGAGTGGTGAAGACCGATTACGCATTCGAGTCGGCCGCACCGGGCGACGACGGGATCACCACGGTTCGCCTGTCCGAGCTCTTCGCTCCGGGGAAACGAACGCTGTTCCTCTACAACTTCATGTACCCGCAAGAGGTTGGCTCGATGGAGCCGTGCCCTTCGTGCACATCCATCATCGACGCCGTGGACGGAGCCGCCCGTCACCTGACCCAGCGCATCAACGTCGCCGTCGTCGCCAAGGCTCCCATCGAGAAGTTGCGCCAACACGCTCGCAATCGAGGCTGGAGCCACACGCTCCTCCTCTCGTCGGCGGCCAACACCTTCAACCGGGACTACCTCGCCGAGGACGAGGCGACCCATCAGTGGCCGCTGGCGCACGTCTTCGCCCGTCGCGGAAAGAGAATCCACCACTTCTGGTCGAGCGAGCTGTGGTTCACGTCGAATGAGAAAGGCCAGGACAAAAGGCACGTGGACTTCATGTGGCCTGTGTGGAACATCCTCGACAGCACTCCCGAAGGCCGCGGCAAGAGCTGGGGCCCCGCCCTGGAGTACTAGATCCAGCCGCGACGGTGGAACAGCCACAGCTGGATGGCCGTGGCGATGAGCATAGTTCCGACTCCGACGGCGAACGCGGCGTAGGGCGTCTCGAGGATCTGCGTCAGGTAGACGAAGTTCATCCCGTAGAAGCCGGTGAGGAAGCTCAGCGGCAGGAAGATGCTCGCGATCACGGTCAGGGCCTTGGTCGTCTGGTTGAGGCGGTTGGAGACCGTGGACAGGTAGACGTCCATCGCGCTCGTCAGCAGGTCGCGGAGCGAGTCGACGGTTTCGTACTGCCGGACGATGTGGTCGTAGACGTCTCTGTAGTACAGGGTCATGTCGGACTGCTGCATGTGGATGCCGTGAGTGATCAGCGCCTGGAACACGTCTCGCTGCGCGCCGAGCAGCCTTCTGAGCTCGACCACCGAGTGCTTCAGGTGGTAGATCCGATCCAGCAGCCGGCTCGTCGCCGTGGCGATGATGTCGTCTTCGAGCGCGTCCACAGTGTCATCCAGCTTTTCCAGCGCCGGGAACGTCGCGTCGACAAGTGCGTCGATCACGAGATAGGTGAGAAACGCCGGCTGTCCCTTGGTCAGCTCCGGGCTCTGGGCGACACGATCGTGCACCTGGGCCAGCTCGGGCGAGCGCTCCTGGTGGACCGTGATCAGGTAGTGGGGGCCGACGTACAGGTGGTGCTCGCGCAGCTGGACGTTGTCGCCTTCCCACAGCCCCTCGAAGATGACCGTGAAGTTGTAGCCCGAGTACTCGTCCACCTTCGGCCGCTGCTGCTGGTGCTTGATGTCCTCGATGGTCAGAGGGTGGAAATTGAATCCCTGCTCGAGCAGGCGAAAATCAGCTTCGTCGGGCGCCTCGATGTCGAGCCAGAAACCAAGACGCGCCGCCTCTGAGAAGCACCGCGTGACCTCGGCGTCGTCAGTCGAGGCAGCCTTGCCCGCGGTGGTGATCAGGAACCGCAATCTCCTGAAATCCTGACACCATCGGCCAGCACCGACCGGCCCGACAGCTCGCGCCCTGAGACGCGGGAGCCACGGGCGGAAGTAGGGGAAGCTTCCGCCGTGGCCCGACGTGGATGTCTGGGTGGCTACGCGATCTGCATGCCGGAGGGCGAGACCACATACCACGGCCCGCCGAAGGCGTCGATGCCCTGGCCCGTCACGTCGCCGGCCTTCTTGTCGGCGATGAAGTAGTAGAGCGGGTGGCCAGCGTATGTGACCTCGGTCGTCCCGTCGGCGCGCCTGGTCGTGCCCAGGAGGGCGGCGTTGACACCGGTTCCCGCCTGGGGCGTGCCCCTGGTCAACAGCGGCGGCCAGTTCTGCACGCAGCCCGCGCTGTTGCACACCGAGCGCGTGCCGGAGTCGGCCACGAAAAGGTAGAGCGTGCGTCCGACGGAGTCGACGAGGATGGACCCGAGTCGCGTGGCAGCCACCCGGACGGTCGCTCCTACAGCCTGCGGAGTGGCGACCGGGCTCGACACCGGGCTGGCGATCGGGCTCGGCGCCGCGGTCACGGGTGACGCGGTCGGCTGTGCGCTGGGGGCTGACGCGGCGGGCGCTGTCCCACCGCATGCCGCGAGTGCAAACGCGGCCGCCACGACGGCTGCCGGAACGGCGAATCTCGAACGCATGGTGATCAACTCCTCAACAAGATCTGACCCGGACTTCTCTCGATGCCGAGATACTTGATGAAGAGAATCTCGCTCGGGAGAGAGCTATTCCCTATACTTCATCGTGTGGCGGCCGGCGACTGGACCGACAGCATCCTGGCTCGGCTGGCGGCTGAACGCCCGCCCAGCGAGATCGAGCCGTACCAGGTGACCGCCCGCCTGTCGCGGATCGCGCTGCACATCGCCCGCATGCAGGACGACGCATTCGGCCGCTTCGATCTCAACCGCGGGGAGGTCGGCGTTCTCGGCGCTCTTCTGATGGCCGGAGCGAACCAGCGTCTTTCGCCGACTCAGCTGTTCAGGGGCCTGATGCTGTCGTCGGCGGGCATCACCAGCCGGCTCGATCGCCTCGAGCGCCGCGGTTACGTCAGGCGCGCCCCCCATCCCAACGACCGGCGGGGCGTGTTGGTGGAGCTCACCCCGGCCGGGCGCAAGGTGCTCGAGAAGGCCGTCGGCGAAGACGCCGGTCGTGAGCGCGACCTGCTGGCGGCCCTGACCAGACCGGAACAGCGAGAGTTGGTGGCGCTGCTCAGGAAGCTCCTCGCAAGCCTGGAGCCGGTCAACGGCCCGGCCTGAGGGCTCATTCGTTCGCTGGCTCCCGGCCTCGGGCCTGGCGGCGGCGCTCGCGCTCGCGCTCACCGGCCTGATCGTCCCCGCGCCACCCGCGGCCGGAGGTGCCGCGCAGGACATCGTGACCTACTACCAGGCCCATCGCACCGGGCTCGAGATCGAAAGCGCGGTCGACGCGGTGGGTGTGATGTTGCTGGTGCTCTTCGCGGCGACGCTTCACTCGCAGTTGAAGAGCGCTCCTTCGCTCATGGCGTTCGGTGCGGCGTGCATCCTGGCGTCCTGCACGCTGATCGAGGTCGCGGCATTCCAGTCGATGGCCTACCGTCCGACGTCGGACCCTGCGCTCGCCGCGTTGTTCAGCGACTTCCAGGGCTTCGCGTTCGAGGTGACCACGTTTCCAGGCCTCGCCTTCCTGGCGTCGATCGGCGTGGCTATCGTCGTGTCACGGAGCGTTCCACGGTGGGTCGGCCTGGCGGCGTTCCTGGCCGCCGCCGCCCAGGCGGTGGCGTGGATCTCGTTGTTCGCACCGCCCGGCCCGCTGGCGGCAGGCGGGGTTCCGGACATCGTGTCTTTCGTCGCGCTGCTCGCCTGGCTGACGGCCGGCTCGGGGGCACTGATCTTCCGCCGGCCGGCGAAACCCGGCTGATCTCCCATCACCTCAGCCTGACGCGCCGGCATCGGGCCGGTCTTCCGCCCCCTGGCGCGCGAGGTGTCGAGAATCAGGCTCTGAGGCGCACGCCGGCAGGCTTTGCCTGAACGCTCCCAAGCCGCGGCCTCTCTCGCCCATGCCGTTGGGTCAAATGCCATATGGAAAAGAGGCACCCGCAACCATACGATCGCTCCGTCGTGGAATTCCCGGAAAGGAGCTCTAGCTGATGCGCGCGCTGGTCACGGGAGCCGCCGGCTTCATCGGATCGAATCTGACAGACCGTCTGCTCGCCGACGGCCACACGGTCGTGGGGGTCGACAGCTTCAGCGATTACTACTCGCGCACGGTGAAGGAGTCAAACCTCGCCGCCGCGCGAGGGAACGCGAACTTCCGCCTCTACGAGCTCGACCTGGTCGATGACGACCTCGCCGAGGCGATCGAGGGCTGCGACGTCGTCTTCCACCTGGCCGGCAGGTCAGGCGTGAGGGCCAGCCGCCGCGACCGCTTCGACCACTACCTGCGAGACAACGTGCTCGCGACACAGCGCCTGCTCGAAGCCGTCAAAGGGGCGCCGATCAAGCGCTTCGTCCACGCCAGCAGCTCATCGCTCTACGGCGATGCGGAGAGGTTGCCGACCAAGGAGAAAACCGTTCCACAGCCGGTATCCGCGTACGGAGTGACCAAGCTTGCGGCCGAGCACCTGGTGCAGCTCTACGCTCGCAACTTCGCCGTGCCGGCAGTTTCGCTCAGGTACTTCTATGTCTATGGACCGCGCCAGCGGCCCGACATGGCCATCTCGCGATTCATGGAGCGCCTGAGTGACGGCGGCGAAATCGAGGTGTACGGAGACGGGGAGCAGACGCGCGACTTCACCTACATCAGCGATGCGATCGACGCGACCATGGCCGCCGCCACCGCCCCGGTGGTGGGAAATGCCTTCAACGTCGGAGGCGGCAGCCGGACCACGCTGAACGGCGTGCTGTCCATGCTCCAGGAGCTCACGGGGCTCGAGACCCGCATCCGGCACGTACCCGCGGCGTCTGGAGACCACCGCCACGGCGGTGCCTCGATCAGCCTCGCCAGGCTCTATCTGCCGTGGGAACCGAGGGTCTCCCTGCGTGACGGCCTGTCCCGGCAGTGGGCCTGGTTCCAGGCCGCCTCGACCACGGGTTCGAAGGTCCTGGCCGCCGTCTAGGCGGGTCGCCCCGAAGCGGCGATCGGG
Source organism: Candidatus Dormiibacterota bacterium (assembly GCA_035279525.1). Taxonomy (GTDB): domain Bacteria; phylum Chloroflexota; class Dormibacteria; order Dormibacterales; family Dormibacteraceae; genus DATEHQ01. The sequence goes on along the minus strand of DATEHQ010000159.1, from coordinate 4,277 downwards.
CTAGGCCGCCCGGAAGTTCGCGAAATCGATCCGCATGGCGGTGGTGGGAGCCCACGTCGAGTCGTGGCCGCCAAAAAAAGTGCTGAAGATCAGGCTGTCGATGCGCGTGGTGGACGCCGTGCGGAACGTGATCCCGGCGAAGTGGGCCACGGCGACTCCGTTGTAGGTCACGTCGATGTAGCCGTTGGCCGCTCCCGGCGTGTTGAGGTGCACGTGCTCGGTCAGGACGTGCCACTGACCGTCGGCCTGGAAGTGCCAGCTGCCGAGCCCGAGGTCGGTCCCGTACCCGGTCGTGGTGGCGTCGCTCAGCAGCACTTCGCCCGCGCCGCCCGCGCGCCACATGAACCTGGCCGCCCAGCCGCCCGGACCGTTGTTGCTGCCGGTCCAGCACAGCCCGCCGCAGAGTCCGGGCAGCTTGCCGCCCTTGACCCACGTGAAGCCGCTCGGGAACCGGATGTCATAGGTGAGCGTCGCGTCGTCACGGGCGCCGCCCGCAAGGGGAAGGTGCGCCTGCGCGCCGCCCGCCGATCCCGACGAAGGCGCGCTCGAGCCCGCGGGGTAGCACGTCTCGACGTAGCTTCCGTAGTTGGTGATGTACTGCTGCTGGAAGGTCCGGGTGATCGGTCCGACGAACGACGGGGCGAACGCCGCGACCGGGAAGGCGGCCGGGGCCGGACAGGCGCCCGTCCTCGTGGGTGGTACCGGAGGTGGCGGCGCCTTCTTGACCGGCGGCGGGGCAGGCTTTGGAGTCGACCTGGGAGCGGGCGGCGCCGGTTTGGCCGGCGCGGGGTTCGCGGGCGCATGTGGCAGGGTCGTGGCCGGCGCCGGCGGCCGGTTGGCCGATCCCGACGGGGACTGCTTCGCGGTCGGACCGCCGGCGGGGCACGTCTGCGCGGTGCAGGCCGCGACTTTGCCGCTGGAGGAAGGCGTCCCGGGGAGGAAAAGCACCGGCCAGAGTATGCCGAGCAGGACCGCAACGCCGATTCTCAGGCCAGTGGTAGGTGTGATGTCCGCCCCCTTGGTGGCGGGCTTCCCGGCGGAAGCCCGAGATTCGCCCTGGACCGGCCGTGGATTTTAGGCGCCTGATCCCGGGAGGTGAACCACCTTAACTGGATTCACCTCCCGGCGTAAGTGATCTCAGGGAGTGACCTGAAAGTTCGCAAAGTCGAAAACCTGCATTGCGGTTGGTGCCCACGTGGAGTCGTGGCCGCCGTAGAAAGTGCTGAAGATCAAGCTGTCGATCCGGGTCGAGTCGGTGCGAATGGTCAGGCCTCCGAAGTGCCACAGCTGTCCGTCGTACGTCAGATCGACGTACCCGTCGGCCGAACCGACGCTGTTGAGGTGAACGTGCTCCACGATCGTGTGCCATTTGCCGTCCGCTGAGAAAAAGAAGCTGGTGCCACGTCCGAGATCGGTGCCGTACCCGGTTGTGCTGGCGTCGCTCTCCAGAACTTCACCGGCTCCTCCAGCCCGCCACATGAGGCGGAAGGCAAAGCCACCAGGCCCGTTGTTGCTGCCCGTCCAGCACTGGCCGCCGCACAGCCCGGGCAGCTTGCCGCCCTTGACGAACTGCGTCCCGATCGGAAAGCGAATCTGGTACGTCAGCGTGGCGTCATCGGCCGCTCCGGCTGCCATCGGAAGCTTCGCCTGGGCACCGCCGGGCACGCCTGACGACGGCGCTGAAGACCCGGCCGGGTAACACGTCTCGACGTATGTCCCATAGTCAGCGATGAACTGCGAGTTGAACGTCCGGGTGACCGGCCCGGTGAATCCGGGGCCGAAGAACGAGGTCGGAAACGTGGTGCCGGCCACGCAGGCCGAGGCGACCGGACCTGGCGCGGATGGCGGGCTTGGTGCCTGCAGCGGCGGCGCCGAAGTTGGCGCGGCTGTCGGCGAGGCAACAGGCGATGGAGCCGTCAGCGGGCTCGGGCTCGGGCTGGTGCCCGCCGAGCACCACACGTCGACGTCGCCGGCGTACTCCTTGTCGTTGTCGGTCGCCGGATCGGTGCACGTCTCGTTCGCGAACGTCATCGGAACGATGGCGATGCCGGCGACCAGGATCGGCGTGAGCACGACGAAGGCGGCCAGCACGAAGCGCATGCGGAAGCGAGGCATGTGCGCGTCCCTCCTTGAACCCGGCAGCCGAGCCGGATTGATTCAGAGGAACGACGGTTCGGAATGGCCTCGCCCCGCAGCGAGTGCCGGACTAGTTCCTCTTGTGCGCTCTAACGACGAGGGCCGAGAGTTTCTTGCTCAAGCGGCGTCAGGCGCCGTACTGCACCCAAACGGAAACCCAGTCCGAAGCGATCGCCTTTTGTGCCTGCGCGAGCGGAATCTCACCGTGGCACGCGACGATGTGCATGCGGATGTTGAGCACTTCTTTGTCGTGAAAGCCCAACCCGTGCGTCGTCTTGGGAATCGGCCATATGTTGCGGACCGACACCGCCCCACCCAGCTGAAGCGGGATCAAGAAGTCGAGACCGTAAAGGGGGATCCTCTGCGCGGGGATCCTGTAAGCGTTGAACACCGCGAGCTGGATCGCGGGCGGCACGCTGGTGTTGAGGGTTCCCGGCTGGAAGAGCGAATGGATGGTCTTGGGCGCTGCGCACACGGAGCGGATGTCGGCCGTCGCCACCGCGCCCGGAGTCAGACTCGAGTTGGGCCGGTAGATCGGGCCCTGCGGAAGCTGCCTTGGAGTCTTGGTGGCGCCAACCCGCACCGTGTCGACTCCGCTCGGCAGGTCCGAGGTCGCGGCTCGCACCGTGGGGAAGTACGCGGCCGAGGGATCCGCCGGGATGGTGAGGAACACGTACGCGCCCACCGCCAGAGCCACGCCGGCGAGCGCGCTCAAGGCCCTCAGCAGGACGCGGTTGGAAACCACCATCAGGCGCCACCGCACGACTGGTTCGAAAGGCCCGATGCGGCTCCGACCGCGACGTTGTCACACGCGATGGTCGCGGCCAGCGATCGCGACTGCACGTAGAAGCCGTAACCCGGGCCGTTCACCTCGGCCCGGTTGGTGCGGAAAACGTTGTTCAGGCCCCAACCCTTGTAGACCTCATGCACCTGGAATCCGTCTTTGATGCTGGTCACGCCCACGTTTCCGGTGACGGTCCAGCTGTTGCCTTTCACGTTGATCCACGCCGAGGCGGCGGACCTCACCATGCCGACTCCCGAGAGGTGGTTGTTCTCGATCACACCACCGGTCGTCCCTTCTTTGATGTCGATGTTCTCGGCGGTCGTGTTCGAGATGTCGTTGTTGCTGATGACGTTGCGGTCGCTGTTGTCGACCGCGCAGCTGGTGTACTTGCACCAGTTCGAGTGCGCGGTCCCCACGTAGATGCCCTCACCGAACTTCTTGTTGTGCAGCCCGGTGTTGCGAACGGTGTTGCCGTCGACGGTGTTGTCGGTGCTGAACTCCCGCAGATGAATGCCCTCATCGCCGATGTTCCGCACGAAGAGGCCCTTGATCAGGTTGTGGTGCGCGTGGTCGGCGACGAGTCCCTTCTGCCCGCCCTGGATGGTGAACCCCATGACCTTCCACCAATCGACGGTGCTGAGGTAGAAGGTGTATCCAACCTTGATGTCGCCTCCGTCGATGACGGCGTCCCGGGCCCCGCAAAGTGTGATCGGCGCGGCCTCCGTGCCCGAGTTCTTGGCCACGAAGTTTCCGGAGTAGGTGCCCGCCTGCATCACGATCACGGTGCCCGGTGCGGCCGACGCCAGCGCCTGGGTGAGCTCGTCCGAGGTCGTCACGAGCTGACCGGTGGGACAGCCTGCGATCGAGCCCAGCTGCGGGTTGGCGGAAGGCGATGTCTCGACGGGGCTCGCCACGGGCGAGGCGGTTGTCTGCACGCGTGCCGCGGTGTGGCTCGGCCTGAACGCATAGCGAAACATGAGGGTCGTGACCGACGCGGCGAGCGCGACCGCGACCACGATTCCCGCCACCGCGGCGGCGCGGCGCACGTCCAGCCGGATCGTGATCAAGCCGGGGCTTCCTGGTCCGCCATGCTGGCCGCGTGCGGCTGGTCAGCCGTCCAGCTGCCGGCGGCGAGCCATTTCCAGAACTGCGTGGGCGGGGCCTTGGTCGTCGTGTCGTCGGATGCCGCGGCGGCCGCCACCTGCACCGTCTCGACGGGCACCTCTTCCGCCGCGATGGCCTGAGCGACGGACGCGAGCGCGGTCGCAGGCGCCGCCGGCTCGACATGTGCGGCGACGGTGGCGACCGCCGGTGCGGTGCGGCGCACGCGCTTGCTGCGTGCGGCGCGCCTCGGCTC
>DATEHQ010000158.1:0-13489 GCA_035279525.1 Candidatus Dormiibacterota bacterium | reverse complement strand
AACCCCAGCGGACGCATCGCAGGATTATTGCACAAGTCAAATGCGCAAGCGTCTTTCGCAAGCCCCGCGCGCTGGTAGGATGGATCCGTGCCCCGACCCAGCCCGATCAGCGACGAGGTGGGCCGGCTTCTGGCCTCAGGCGAACGCCACGCGTGGTCCCTGGCCGAGCTGCTGGATGGCGTCCGGCGCACGGTGGCCGGCGCCAACTACTCGTCGGTCTTCAGGGCGATGACAGCGCTGGAGCAGGCAGGGGTGGTCGACCGCCTCGACCTCGGCGACGGCACTTCGCGCTATGAGCTTCACGACGGGCATCATCACGAACACGTGCGGTGCGATTCCTGCGGACGTATCGACGGGGTGAGCGACTGCGTCGTCGAGGATGCGGCGTTACGCATTCAGAACGACACTGGCTTCAGCGTTCGCAGTCACCAGGTCGTCTTCGTCGGCAGATGCGCCGAGTGCGCGGCGGAGTCAGCCGCGGACGAGCACACCCGGCATCTCGCGCACCCACATCAACACGGCCCGGGATGCGGGCACGTGGCCGTAAAGCACGAGGACCACGTCGACTATGTGCACGGCGGGCATCGCCACGCCGCGCACGGCGACCACTGGGACGAGCACTAGGTCCGATCCAGCGCGGCGACCACCTTCGGGTCGATGTCGACCGCGAACGGACCCCCTTGCGGATTCGGCACGATCCACACGTGCAGCATTGCGGGCGCGCTGAAGTCGATGGCTCCGAGGGGGCACGTGGAGAACGGCGTCATCAGGCTGAACTCCAGGCCGAACGGCGTGAAGCAGATGTTCTGATGTTGGTGCCACGCGGTCAGCGGTCCGCCGGGATCGGGACCGAACACGCCGATGTTCTTCATCTCGAACATCGCGCCAAGGAGCACCGGGCCATGATGGGAGTTGGCGTACACCAGGCCCTGCGGGTGCTGTGGGTCCATCACGTAGCCGGCCTTGACGTAGGCGTCGTTGATCCAGTGCGTCGAAGGCATGGTGGTCGAGCCGTTGGGTCGGTAGCCGGCAAGCCACGCGTTGTGTGAATCCTTATACGGCTCGATCGCGGCCGCGGTTTGGTCATAGAGCTCGGTGGCCGCTGCCTGCTGCTCCGCGGTCGGGACGAGATTCGTCCTCTGCAGCAGAGCGCCGGCGTGCGAGTGCGTGGCGTTGGGATGGGCCAGGTCGGTGATCCAGGCGACCGACGTCACGAGGACCAGCAGAATCGGCAGACCCGCGCCCAGCAACGACCAGCGAAAGGTTCGATGCCGGCGCACGCCATCGGCGCGAACAGGGACGAGGACCATCCCCAGCGCTGCCAGCTCGACCAGCTTGGTGGCGATGCCGACCTGATCGGGGATCTCGAGTCGCGCGCCGATGTAGACGGCGTAGCCGATGAGGGTCAGCACTATCAGGAGTGCTGATTCGAAGCGCCACCAGCGCCAACGCACGAACGCGGCGAGGGCGATGAAGGCGAGGCCGTTGGCGAGAAACAGGACCGATGTGAACGGGCTCGTCTGCAGGTGGTGGGGGATCAGCGCCAGGTGCACGGCGCCGCTGACCGCCATCAGGACCGCGGCGATCTGCACCGTCGCCGGCGCGGTGCGGTGCCAGGGACTCTTCCGAACCGCGACGATCGCGATCGGAATTGCGACCAGTCCGCCGATCAGACCGAGGAGATGGGTGGGGGCGAGGTCATACATCGCCGCTCAGCCTGGGCCGCCGAGCTAAGAGACGGGTAAGAGTCTCAGCGCCACCAGCGGCCGCGCCCGACGATGAGCGCGACGCCGAACAGGATCAGGAGCACGGGCCAGACGATGTCTCCGCGCAGCCACTCGAGAAGGCCGAGGTTGCTCAGAAGCAGGTAGACGCCGAGCACGATCAGTAGCGCCGGCCAGAACATTCCCCGACCGAACCACCGGCCCCCGCCCCAGTAATCGCGGCCATACATTCGATTGCCGGGTGCCGGCTGAGGGGAAGAGGGAGGCGGCGGTGGAGTCGAAGCCTGGGGTTCTTGTGCCATCGGAGTCAGCTTAGGCCCAGCAGCCGGAGGGCGTTGCCCGAGCAAACCGCCTCGAATTCACCGGCGTTGAGGCCCGCCGCGTTCACGTCTTCGATTGCCGCCTCGATCGTGTTGGGCGGGCCGAGCGGTGTGTCGGTGCCGAAAAGGACGTGGGACGGGCCGAAGAAATCGAGCACGCAGCGCACGGCGTGGGGGGCGCCGAACAGCGCGGTGTCGGCGTAGAACCGCTTGAAGTAGTCTCCCGGCGGTCGAGGCAGCGTGTCCTTGACCTGGCGGTATCCAGGCCCCATCCCGAGGCGCGCCGCGAAGTGGGGGACCATGCCCGCGCCGTGGTGCGCGATCACCTTGAGCTCCGGGTGGCGCTCCATGGCTCCCGAGTAGGCCAGGCGCGACAGCGCGGCCGCCGTCTCGTAAGGCCAGCCAAGCGACCACCAAAGCCCGTATTCGGGACTGAACGGCCGGATCGGGTGCAGCCACATCGCGATGCCAAGCTGTTCGATCCCCGCCAGCAGCGGCTCGAACCGCGAGTCGTCCAGCGCGACGCCGTTGACATTGGTGAACAACTGCACGCCGAGCGCCCCGAGGTCCCGGCGCGCGCGCTCCATCTCGGTCAGCGAGGCCTCGACGTCGTTGAGGGGAAGGGATGCGACAAAGCCGGCGAACCTGTCGTGATGTTTCGCCACGAGCCAGGCCATCTCGTCGTTGGCCATGCGCGCAAGCTCGACCGCGACGTCGGGCGGGCCGACCTCCTCGAGCGGGGGCACCGCGAGCACGAGGATCTGGGTGTAGTCGCCGAATCGATCGATGGTGCGCCATCGGGCTTCGAGGTCCGAGATCGACGGGTCGAAGTGAAAGACGCCTTCCCGGTAGTACCTCAGCTGGTCGGCAGAGATCGCGGTCTCGAGATGCTTCTCAAGACGCTCCAGATACCGGGGCGGCAGGATGTGAGCGAACGCGTCGATTCTGCGCATCGGTGAAGCGTGACAGGAGGGATTGCAGAGTCGCGTGCACGCCGTCCAGCTGCCGACCGGCAGAATATTCCGGCCGAAAAGTCCGGCTGGCCGAGTACGCCGGACGAGGCTACACTGGCGCGCGGATGAACAGCGTCGGCGACTCGTTCGGATGGGCGTTTCGCGATCCTCAGTGGCCGGGCAAGATGATCGTCCAGGGCCTGATCGCGATCATCCCGATCGTCGGCTGGATCGCGATGACCGGCTGGCTGATGCTGGCGTTCGAGAACGCGCGCAACGGCAGGAACGAGCTCCCGCCGGCGGGCTTCCACCTCGAGCGTGGCCTCCCGATCTTCGTCGTGTTCCTGGTCTACGGGGTCGCGCTGAGCATTCCGGCGGGCATTCTCTACGGGATCGGCGGCGCGACCACGGGCGCGGGCGGCGGCAACAACGCAGCCACAGCCGTGGGGTCGGGCTTCTTCTCGATCGGCGGCCTGCTGGCCTTCCTGGGCAGCCTCTTCTTCCGCTTTCTGATCCCGTCGCTCATGGTCCACACGTACCACCGCGGCTTCGAGGGTGGCTTTGACGTCCAGGCTGTGTGGAAGCTGGCGACGGCGAACGTGACCAACAGCGTCGTCGCCGGGCTGATCATCTTCGTCGCGAGCATCATCGGCGGCCTCGGATTCGTGTGCTGCATCGGCTTCATCTTCACGATCCCGTACGAGAACACCATCAACGCCGGCGCGGCCGCCTGGTTCGAAAGGCAGCAGGCGGCGGCGGCACCTCCTCCCGCCGCGCCCGCCGCGTAACCCCGACCCCGTAGCGCGGCCTGGTGCTTAGGCGGCCTCTGTCAGCACATCCTGTCGCACAGACGGCTTGCGCATGCGACCGCCGATGACGATCATCGCGAGCACGAAGCCGGCCAGGGCCAGGACGACGCCGATCTCGAAGGCCGAGGTGAATCCCGAAGTCATCGCCTGAGCGACGGCCGCTTGCGTCGGTCGTACACCCGCCAGGTCGCTTTTGGTCACGTTGGCCGCGATCGTGCCGAGCACGGCAAGCCCGATCGAGCCACCGAGCTGCTGGCTGACGTTGAGCACCGCCGAGGCGAGCCCAGATTCGCGCCGGTCGGCGCCCGCCACCGCGACGACAGTCGTTGGGAAGAAGATCAAGCCGAGGCCGACGGACAGCGCGACCAGCGCGGGAAGGATGTCGGTCGCGTAGCCGGCGTGAACGCCGATCCGGGATAGCCAGGCGAGTCCGCCGGCAACGATGAGAGCGCCGGCCGCGATGGGAAGCCGTGGTCCGATGCGACCGACCAGGCGAGAGGTGATCTGCGCGGTGACGACGACCCCGACGCCCAGCGGAAGGAAGGCGAACCCGGCCTTCAGCGGCGAGTAGCCGAGGACGTTCTGCACGACCTGGGTCAGGAAGAAAAGCACCGAGAGAGTCGTCGCGCCGGCCAGCATCCTCAGCGCGTACGCGCCGGACCGGTTGCGGTTGGCGAAGAGCGAGAGCGGCATCAACGGCTGCACGGCGCGCAGCTCGATGATCAGGAAGAGGACAAGCAGAGCGAGGCCGAAACCGAGGGTGGCCGCGGTCACGTTCTCGGTCCAGCTGTGGGTGGCGACGCGCGAGAGGCCGTAGACGAGGAGCGTCATTCCGCCGGTGACGGTCAGCGCGCCCGGCAGGTCAAGCTTGCCCGGTCGCGCTTTCGATGCCGCCAGGACGCGAGGCGCGGCGGCCGCCAACACGATGGCGATCGGCACGTTGACGAACAGCACCCAGCGCCACGAGAGGTAGTTGACGATCAGGCCGCCGAGGATCAGCCCGACTGCGCCGCCGCCGCCGGCTGCTCCGGCGTAGATGCCCAGGGCGCGGTTCCGCGCGGCGCCTTCCTCGAACGTGTCGGCGATCAGGGACAGCGCGGTCGGGGCGACGATCGCGCCGCCTGCGCCCTGGACGATGCGCCAGACGATGAGCCAGGTCGAAGACGTGGCGAGCCCACCCGCGAATGAGCCGAAAGCGAACACGAGCACGCCGGCGATGAACATGCGCCGCCGGCCGAACAGATCTCCGGCGCGGCCGCCGAGCAATAGGAGACCACCGAACGCGAGGGCGTATCCGTTGACCACCCATTCGAGGCCGGTAGCGTCGAAGCCGAGGGCGCGCTGGATCGACGGCAGAGCGACGTTGACGATCGTGGTGTCCAGCACGACCATGAGCTGGGCGAACGCGATCACCAGCAGCGCGAGGGTGAGGTTGCGAGAATTTGCCATCTCAGTGATTCCTTCTCGATTTCAGGCGCGAGCCGTGTGCGGCGCGCGCGTGGTGGACGGGGGCGAGCCGGACGGCGCCTGCCGCATGCGCAGGTATTCGTTGATCCCGACGAGCCGGAACTGCAGCAGCTCGTAGCGGGGGAAGGCAGGTGCGGCCTCGGCGTAGTCGATTACTTCGGGTTCGACGAGCGTGTACTCGTGGCCCATGTACCGCACGACCGCCGAGCCGGCGGCGCGGACGTTGCGATACCAGGCGGCGCTCTCGCTGAAGGTGAGCGGCATGACGAACGAGTCGCCGTGGTGTCGCATCCCGAGTGGGGTGGAAAACGCCCGACCGGTTCTGCGTCCGGTGTGGATGAGGACACCGACGATCGGCATCCAGCGCCGGCCCGCCACCAGGAGCGTCAACGGGTTGATCAGGCGGGCGGCGAGACGAACGAGTCGGCGGGCGGTCGGGCCGAGGCGCAGGGTTCTCATGACCGACCAGAAGCCGGGCCGGTCTCGGGTTATTCCCTTAGGCGGATAATTCCTTAAGCTGACGATCCGCCGAGGTTATCATGCGACGGAGCATGTCGGCCATCGCAGCCTTCTCGGCCGGCTTGAGCGGCCCGAAGAACTCTTCGGCGGCGGCGTCGAAGGCCCTGGCGGCTCGCTTCTGGAACGTCCGCCCCTTGGGGGTCAGGACGAGGGTGTACGAGCGGCGGTCGGTCGGATTGCGGTGCCGTGCTACGACCCCCATCTTCTCGAGCCGATCTATTAGCTCGACGACCGTGGTGCGGTCGATCGCGAGCTGGTGCCCCAGATCGTGCTGGGAGGTGGGGCTGGCGGCGAGGAAGTTGAGGACCCCGCACATCTGCACCGTGAGGCCAAGCGGGGCAAGGCGGCGCCGGGCGAGCTCCTGGCCGGTGCGCGCGGCGATGACGATCAAGGCTCCCGGCCGGTCTGCGACGGAGGTGGGAATTGGCATCGCAGGGCCATTATGCCCCAGGGATCCAGTATTCAACCTCGCGCTGACGATCAGCCCTAGGGCGATTCGAGCGTGTTCCGCTGATCCAGGTAGTAGAGGAGCGCCATCGAAGGCACGACCAGGACGACGACGAGGATGGTGACGGCAAGGAGCAGGCCGCGGGTGCCAGGCGGGGCCACTGCCTGCTCGATCGTGAGGCGGCCGGGCAGGAGGTAGGGCGACTGGGCAAACGCCCACGCGAAAACCAGCGATCCGACCGCGGCGACGGTCAGGACGCGGTACCAGCGGAATATGCCGCGCCATGCCAGGCCCATGACCACCGGCGTCAGGACGACCGTTGCAAGAGCAAACGGAAGGCCGGCGCCGACAAGCATGGAATGCACGAGCGAGGGCGCCTCAAACGCGATGACCACCAGGGCGACGGTGCCGACCCCTGTGAGGACGAAGCCCGAGGCGATCACGCGCCGCTGAAAGTACGCGACCATCGATGCGGCGCCGTACCGCCTGGCGTCTCCGACCAGGAACGCCGCGCCGCTGAAGGCCGTCGCCGCCACCGAGACGATTCCGAAGGCGAGCGCCATCGGGTTGACGCACGCCTCGAGCACTCCGCGGCCTACCTTTCCGGACGCGATCGCACCCAGCGCCGCGGCGAAGAAAAATGGAGTCAGGACTGACGACGCGCCGAAAACCAGGTCGGCGAAGCGATGCGCGCGCGGCTGATCGGCCACGTGGCGAAACGCAAAGAAAGCGCCGCGCAGAACGAGCCCGATCAAAGCCAGCGTGAACAGCGGATAGAGGTCCGCGAACGCGCCCTGGAAGAGTGGGGGAAAGGCGGTCCAGCACACGACGATCGAGAGGACGAGCCAGACGTTGTTGACCTCCCACACCGGCGCCATCGCGTGGTCGATGAGCGCGCGTGCCTCGCGGCCGCGCGGGCTGGTGCCGGCGACCAGGTCCCAGATCCCCGCCCCGAAATCGACGCCGCCGGCCGTGCTGTAGGCGGTCACGCCAAGCAACAGCACGAACGCGAGCAGCTCAGGCACTTGGTTCGAAGTCCCGCGGGCGCGGTCCGTAGGGCGCCCCAACCTCGGGCGCATCCTCGTCGCGCCAGCGCGCCGCCAGGCGGAGCAGGAGCATGACGAAGAAGTACGCGATCAGGGCGTAGACGGCGACTAGCGTCGCGAGCATCGCCCAGACGTAACCCGCGGGCGCGTCCGTCACGGCATCGGAGACGCGCATCAATCCATAGACGATCCAGGGCTGGCGTCCGACCTCGGTCGTGACCCATCCGAGCTCGACGGTCAGGTAGCAGCCCACGCCGGCCAGCGAGGCGAGGCGGTAGAACCAGACCGACTCGGGCAGCCGGCGCTTGCGAACCAGGATCACGAAGTACCACGCCGCAAGCAGGGCGCCTGCCGAGCCCAGGCCCACCATCGCGTCGAAGGCAAGGTGCACCATGCTCGCCTCGACGGCATCCGGACGGGCGTCGGCCGCAAAGCTGCTCAACCCGCGCACGACTGCGTTCGGGGAGTACTGCACCAGGATCGAGTCGAGCGACGGGATGGACAGGCCCAGGTGGATCTGACCCGAGCTGTCGATGACGCCGCCGATCACCTCCGGATTGTGGTCGCGCGTGGTCCACGTGATCTCCATCGCCGCGAACTTCGCCGGCTGATCCTGGACGAGCGCGCGGGCGGCGAGATCGCCGATCACGAACTGCACGGGCGTCAATGCCGCGGCGATGGTGAACGGCACGGCGAACGCGAGCCGCTGATAGTGGTCGCGCCGGCCGCGGAGCCACGCCACGGCGTAGATGGAGGCGACCGCGAAACCGGTCGTCATGTAGATCGCGACCAGAAAGTGCCAGAACTCGTAGCCGAGTGCGGGCCGAAACAGCGAGGCGACGGGATCGACGTCGACCACCTGCCCGCCGGACATGGTGATTCCGCCGGGCGTGTTCATGAACGCGTTGGCGGCGAGCACCGAAACCGCGCCGAGCACGCCGGCCGGGGGAAGCGTCAGGCCGAGGAGGAAGTGCGTCCGTGGGGCCAGGCGCCGCCATCCGTAGAGGTAGACGCCGATGAAGATCGCCTCGAGGAAGAAGGCGAGGCCTTCGATGGCGAAGCCGAGTCCGAGCGCTGCGCCGAAGCGGCCCATCAGGCGCGGCCAGAGGATGCCGAACTCGAAGGAGAGGATCGTCCCAGTCACGGCGCCGACCGCGAACTGCACCGCCATCACCACCGACCAGCGGCGGGCGATCTTGGTCGCGACGGGGTCGCGACGGTAGATCCCGATGCCCTCCATCACGAGCGTCAGCGCCGGCAACGCCACCCCTAGCGGCACGAGAAGGACGTGATAGGCGAGGGTGAACGCCATCTGGATGCGGCTCGGCAGCAGCGCGTCGCTCGTCAGCAAGAGGTCCGAGCTCACCGGACCATCTTCGGATAGTCCGGACTATCCGGGGTTTTCGCGGCCCGACAGGCCTGATACGACGGACTAACCGGCTGGAAGGCAAGGGGTGAGCTTCCCATCCGTCGTTTAATGGGAGGCCATGGCCGAGGAGCGCTGCCCGCACATGACCGACGACCTCGAGTACCCAAAGCCCAATACGCCCAGCGGCTGCGAGGAATGCCTCGCGATGGGCGCGCGCTGGGTCCACCTGAGGCTGTGCATGGAGTGTGGCCATGTCGGCTGCTGCGACTCGTCGCCGAACAAGCACGCGAGCAAGCACTTCCACAAGACCCAGCACCCACTGGTCGCGTCGTACGAGCCGGACGAGGCCTGGATGTGGTGCTACGCCGACGAGGTCTTCTTCGAGACTGCCGCGAGCGTCCGCTGATCCGGCGCGTGGCCGTTCGCCTCGGCGCCGCCTGACCACGCGTCCGTGAACTGGCTGTTGTAGAGCTTCCAGTAGAACCCCTCGCGGCTCAGCAGCTCGGCGTGGCTGCCTTGCTCGACGATCTTGCCGCCGTCCATGACGACGATCGCGTCGGCGTTCCGGATGGTCGAGAGACGGTGCGCGATGACGAAGCTCGTACGCCCGCGCCGAAGCTGGGCCATCGCCTTCTGGATCAGCACCTCGGTCCTCGTGTCGACGTTGCTCGTCGCCTCGTCGAGGATGAGGATGCTCGGGTCGGCGAGGAACGCGCGCGCGATCGTCAGCAGCTGGCGCTGCCCCGAGGAGAGGTCGGAAGCGTCGTCGTCCAGGACTGTGTCGTAGCCCTTCGGCAGCGTGCGCACGAAAGAGTCGACGTGCGCAGCCTGCGCGGCCGCGATGATCTCGTCCTCGGTGGCACCTTCCTTGCCATACGCGATGTTGTCGCGGATCGTCCCCGCGAACAGCCACGTGTCCTGCAGCACCATGCCGAACGCCTTCCGCACCACGTCGCGCGGCAGCTCGCGGGTGTTGCTTCCGTCGACCAGGATGCGGCCCGACTCGATGTCGTAGAAGCGCATCAGCAGGTTGACGATCGTGGTCTTGCCGGCGCCCGTCGGCCCGACGATCGCTATCGTCTGACCGGGCTGCACGTGCAGGTTGAAGTCGGCGATCAGGGGCTTCGAAGGGTCGTAGCTGAAGTTCACATGCTCCAGCGCGACCTCGCCGGACACGTCGCCGAGCGTGCGGTCGGTGACCGCATCGGGCGTCTCCTCCTCGGCGTCGAGGAACTCGAAGACGCGCTCGGCCGACGCGAGGCCTGACTGCAAAAGGTTGAGCTGCCCCGCGACCTGCATGATCGGCATCGTGAACTGGCGCGAGTAGGCGATGAAGGCCTGGACGTCACCGAGCGTCATCGTGCCGGTGGCCACCCGGTATCCGCCGATCACAGCGATCGCCACGTAGTTCAGGTTGGCCAGGAACTGGATGCCCGGCTGGATGATGCCGGACAGGAACTGGGCGCGGAAGCTGGCCGCGTAGAGCTTGTCGTTGTGCTCGACGAAGATGTCCTGCGCCCGGGCTCGGCCTCCGAACACCTGCACGAGCGCGTGGCCCGTGTGCATCTCCTCGACGTGGCCGTTCAGCGTCCCGGTCCACTTCCACTGCGCGGCGAACTCCTTCTGCGATCGGCGCGCTATGAGAATCGTCACGCCCACCGAAAGCGGCACCGTGACGAGGGCGATCACCGCGAGCAGTGGGCTGATCCAGATCATCATCCCGAGCACGCCGACGACCGTGAGCACCGAGGTCACGATCTGGCTCAGGCCCTGCTGCAGGGTCGTGGCGATGTTGTCGATGTCGTTGGTGACCCGGCTGAGGATGTCGCCGTGCGAGTGGCTGTCGAAATACTTCAGCGGTAGGCGCGACAGCTTGGCCTCGACGTCGCGCCGCATTCGATACACGGTGCGCTGCGCTACGCCGGCCATGATGTAGCCCTGTCCCCACAGCAGCACCGAGGAGAGCACGTAGACCGCGACGGCAAAGAGGAGAGTTGCGGCCAGCGCGTTGAAGTCGATGCCCTTGCCGGGAACGACGTCCATCCCCGAAAGCATCTGAGCGATCTGGCCGTGGCCGGTCGCCTTGAGAGCCACGATCGCCTGCGCCTTGGTGATGCCCGCCGGCAGCATCTTGCCGACGACCCCGTTGAAGATGATGTTGGTGGCGTTGCCGATGATCTTCGGCCCGATCACCGCGAACGCCACGCTGCCGATGCCGAGGATGGCGACGACGACGATGCGCGCGAGCTCGGGTCGCAAGCGGCCGAGCAGCTGGCGCAGCGTCTTGCCCGGGTTGCCGATCTTGGCCGGCGGCGGGCCGCTCATCCCCATCCAGCCCCCTGGCTGGCGCTGGGCGCCGGCTTCTCTGGCCGCCCCCGGTCGCGCGATCATGCGACCGCCGCCTCGCCGAGCTGCGAGTCCACGATCTCCCGGTAGGGCTCGCAGGTCTTGATCAGCTCGTCGTGCTTGCCGATGCCGGCGACCCTGCCCTCGTCGAGGACGATGATCCGGTCGGCGTGCATGATCGTGCTCACCCGCTGGGCGACGATCAGCACCGTCGCGGTCTTCGTGTCGGCGCGAAGGGCGGACCGGAGCCGCGCGTCGGTCCCGGCGTCCAGAGCCGAGAAGCAGTCGTCGAAGAGGTAGATCTGCGGGCGCTTCACGAGCGCGCGGGCGATCGCCAGGCGCTGGCGCTGACCGCCGGACACGTTCGTCCCACCCTGGTCGATGGGCGCGGCGAGGCCGCCGGGCATGGTCTCCACGAAATCGCGCGCCTGAGCAACGTCGAGCGCGTGCCAGAGCTCGTCATCGGTTGCGTCTTCCTTGCCGAAGCGCAGGTTGCTCGCGACCGTGCCGCTGAACAGGTATGCGCGTTGGGGGACGATCCCCATCCGGCTCCACAGCCGCTCCAGGCTTTGCTCGCGCACGTCGACGCCGTCGACCATCACCGCGCCCTTGGTGGCGTCGAAGAATCGGGGGATGAGGTTGAGCAGCGTCGTCTTGCCGCCGCCGGTTCCGCCGATGATCGCGGTCGTCTGGCCGGGGTTGAGGGCGAACGCGACGTTCTCGAGCACCGGCTTCTCGCCGCCCGGATAGCCGAACGTCACGTTGCGAAACTCGACGGTGCCGGAATCCTGCGTGGGCTCGACCGGCCTGGCCGGCTCTTCGATCGACGGCCTGGTCGTCACGACGTCCCTCAGCCGCGCCGCGCTCGCCTCCGCGCGGGGGACGAGGATGACCAGGGCGATGGCCATCATCAGCGACATGAGGATCTGCATGATGTATTGCAGAAATGCGGTCATGTTGCCGATGGGCATCTGGCCGCTGTCGACCAGGTGGCCGCCGAACCAGAGAATCGCGACCGTCGTGAAGTTCATCACGAGCAGCACCGCGGGGAACATGACGACGAACAGGCGATTCACGCGCAACGCAGTGGACGTGAGGTCGTAGTTCGCCTCTTCGAATCGTCGCTTCTCGAGGTCGGCGCGAATGAAAGCGCGGATGACCCGCACGCCCATGATCTGCTCGCGCAGGACCTGGTTGATCTTGTCGATCTTTCCCTGCATCGAGCGGAAGAGCGGAATGGCCTTGACGAACATGAAGGCGACGATCGCCGCCAGCACCGGAATGACGACGATGAGCACGGCGGACAGCTGCACGTCCTCGCGCAGCGCCATGATCACGCCGCCGACGGCCATGATCGGCGCCATCACCATCATGGTCAGCGCGATCTGAAGAAAGAGCTGGATCTGCTGCACGTCGTTGGTATTGCGCGTGATCAGCGACGCGGTCCCGAAGCGGTTCATCTCGCGCGCGGAAAAGTCCTGGACCCGGCGGAAGACCGAGGCTCGCAGATCCCGGCCGAGTCCCTGTGACGTCAGAGACGCCCAGTAGACTCCGCCGATCGCTATCACGCCGAGGCCGAGCGTGATGGCGAGCATCACGGCGCCGGTCCGCCAGATGTAAGGAACGTCGCCCTTGGCGACACCGTTGTTGATGATGTCCGCGTTGAGGTTGGGGAGGTAGAGGTTGGCGATCGTCTGGACGAGCGCGAGCACGCCGACGATCGCGACCTCGCGGACGTAGGGGCGCAAGTACGTGCGCAGGAGCTGGATCAGCACTTTCCGAAACCTACCAAAACCGTTTGATCATATCAAATGATTGACCTGCGTCAAGCCATTTGGTACAGTCGAACCGGTGAGGAACGGCGACATCGCCGGCGACGAGCTCAGGTCCATTATGCGGGCCTGGGGAAGGCAGCAGCTGGCCTTCTCGGACGAGACCATGCACTTCTTCATGGACGTCGATCTCACGATGTCGCAGTTTCGTGCCCTCGTGATGGTCCGGCGCTGGGGTCCGCAGACTGGCCGCGAGCTCGCGAGACGGCTGCACGTCACGCCCGGCTCGCTGGTCCCGCTGGTGGACCGCCTCGAGGAGCAGGGCTACCTGCGGCGGGTGCCAGACAAGGAGGACCGCCGCCTCACCTGGCTCGAGCTGACGCCGAAAGCCGACCGCCTGTTCCGCCGCCTGTGGGGGATGGGAGCGGCGCGTATCGCCACGGCCGTGTCTCAGCTGGTGCCGCGCGACCGCGCCGAGCTCCGCCGGTTGCTGACCAGGGTCGCCGAGCACCTCGAGGCAGGGGCGGCCCGCCGGGCCGAGACCGAATCAGCCTCCGCCTGAGCTCGATCTCCCTTGCCTCGCCGCCGGCGCCGCCCTATTGGAGCGCGTGTCCGGTAACGTCAACTTCGGCGTCGCCGTCGGCGTCTCTTTCTCAGGAAACGCTAAGGAGCCGTCGAGTCGCCTCCCAGCCTGCGGGACGAACCTGAAGGCCATC
>DATEHQ010000157.1:0-3821 GCA_035279525.1 Candidatus Dormiibacterota bacterium | reverse complement strand
CGTGCGCCGCCGCCGCGATCTCGCCGTCGAGGTAGACGCGAAACGGAATCGTCTCGCCCTTCCTCGCCGGACCCATGACCAGGTTGACGTCGCGTGCGTGGAACTGGAACGCGATCCTCCCTGTGGACTCGGCCAGCGCGCTGGCGTCCGACCTCACCATCCACTTGCCGGAGAGGCCCCAGCGGTTGAGCGACATCCGAGGCGGCGCGCTGTACTCGTGTGCCGTGTCCTCCGCGATGCCACCGTGTCCGTCGAACCCGTTTTGTTGCTCGTAGCCGAGGTAGCTCTCGGGTGAGCCCAGGTCCTCCCAATCGGCCTGAACCTCATCGCCGTAGGGCTCGACCTTCGCGAGTCCCGTCCCGAGGTCGGTCGCCCCGGCATCCGGGAGGAGCTGGCGGATCACCATCTCCGACCTCTCATAGTCACCTTCCCCGAAACGGTGATGCCGGATGCGGCCGTCGGCGTCGACGAAGTAGAGCGCCGGCCAGTAGTGGTTGGCGAACGACCGCCAGACTTCGAAGTCACTGTCGACCGCGACCGGGTAATCGATCTTTCTCGCCTGGACGGCCCAGCGCACGTTGTCGAGGTCGTGCTCGAACGCGAACTCGGGCGTGTGCACGCCGATGGTCACGAGCCCGTGGTCTCGATATCGCTGCGACCAGGCGCGGTAGTAGGCCTGCGTGCGCAGCCAGTTGATGCACGTGTAGGTCCAGAACTGGACGACCACGACCTTGCCGCGAAGGGCGGCCGGCGTCAGGGGCTCCGAGTTGAGCCACGTGGTCGCGCCCGCGAAAGAGCCGATGTTGCCCTCGAAAGGGAGGTCGGCCGCTGCTACGCCGAGCGTCCTTTTTATGCGATCCAGGCCACTGCGCGTCGACATTCTTCTTCTCCTCTCAGTAGGTGTCGACTTCGATGATCGCGTCGGCGAATGCTTGCGGAGCCTCTTGCGGCAGGTCGTGCCCCACTCCGCCGCCGATCGTCCGGTGCTGGTACTTGCCCGTGAACTTCTGGGCGTAGGCGGCAGGGTCGGGATGCGGCGCACCGTTGGCGTCACCCTCGAGGGTGATCGTGGGGACCGCGATGGCCGGCGCTTTCGCGAGCTTCGCTTCCAGATCGTCGTACTCGCTCTCGCCTTGCGCCAGCCCCTGCCGCCAGCGGTAGTTGTGGACGACGACGTCGACGTGGTCCGGGTTCTCGAACGCGACCGCCGACCTATCGAAGGTGGCGTCGTCGAAATTCCATCTGGGTGAGGCCAGCTGCCAGATGAGCTTGTTGAAGTCGCGCGTGTATCTCGCGTATCCCGCGCGGCCCCGTTCGGTTGCGAAGTAGAACTGGTACCACCATTGGAGCTCGGCTTTCGGTGGCAGAGGCGCCTTGCCGGCGGCCTGGCTGCCGATCAGGTAGCCGCTCACCGCCACCAGGGCCTTGCATCGCTCCGGCGAGGTTGCGGCAATGATGGCGGCGGTCCTTGCGCCCCAGTCGAATCCGGCCAGAACGGCCTTCTCGATCTTCAGAGCGTCGAGGAATGCGATCGCATCGCGGGCGACGGCCCCCGGCTGTCCGTTGCGAAACGTGTCCGCGGATAAGAAGCTCGTGGTGCCGAAGCCGCGTACGTAGGGCACGAGGGCGCGGTAGCCCTTCGCCGCGAGCAGCGGCGCAACCTCGACGTAGCTGTGAATGTCGTAAGGCCAGCCGTGGAGAAGGACGACCGGTTTGCCGCCCGCTGGTCCGACCTCGGCGTAGCCGACGTTGAGGACCCCCGCCTCGATCTGCTTGATGGGCGGGAACTCGGTGCTCTTCGGAGTGGCGATCATCGGACATCCCCTCCCGACTTCACGTGAGCGCATCGGCTCGCAACCGCAGCCTGCCAGGGGGCACGCTAGACCTTTTCAGGCCGGTGTCAAGCGCCTGTTTCGATCAGGCCTTCGGTTGCTGAAACCGGATCATGTTTCCGGACGGATCGCGGAACGCGCAGTCCCGCACGCCGTACGGCTGATCCATCGGCTCCTGCAGAACCTCGCCCCCACCCGCGCGGATGTGCTCGAAGGTCTCATCGACGTCCGTGGCCGTGAAGTTGACGCCGCGCAGGAAGCCCTTCGCAAGCATCTCCTTCATCGCCTTGCGGTCGGCCTGCGAGGCATTCGGGTCGGCAAGCGGCGGCTCGAGGACGATGTTGACGTCCGGCTGCCCCTTGGGCCCGATGGTGGTCCAGCGCATGCCCTCGTACTTCACGTCGGCCCGCACCTCGAGGTCGAGCAGGTCGCGATAGAAGGCCAGAGCCTCGTCGTGGTCGTGGACGGCGATGAAGCAGTTGTGGAGTTTGAGTTCACTCATGCGCTCACCTTAGGGGCGCTGCGCCGCAGCCGCTTCTTCGTTTCTGATCGGTTTCGTCATCACCATCACGATGCACGGAGGGATGAACTCGACCGCGGCGTGGCTGCGCGCGCGGTAGGCGCTCGGAGACTCGCCGACCAGCTCGGTGAAGCGCGAGCTAAAGGAACCGAGCGACGTACATCCGACCGCGAAGCACGCGTCGGTGACGGACGTGTCGCCGCGCCGCAGCAGCGCCTTGGCGCGCTCGATGCGGCGAGTCATGAGGTAGCTGTACGGGCCCTCGCCGAACGCGGCCTTGAAGCTCCGCGAGAAGTGGCCGGCCGACATGGCCGCCGACCGCGCCAGGGCCGGCACGTCGAGCGGCTGGTCGAACTCGCGGTCCATGCGGTCCTTCGCCTTGCGCAGCCGGACGAGATCGCGGATGTCCATCTTGTAGTTCCCCTGCGACCCAATGGTATCGGGGGATTCAGGCGCTCCTACCCCGAGCCATCCGCCACGCCGCCAGCAGCGAGATGGCGGCGCCGCCGATCGCGATGACCATGGCCCCGCCGATTCCGGCTGTCAGACCCGGGCCGCCGCGGGACCCGGCCGCCACCGAGACTCCGGCCAGACCGGTGCCGAGCACCAGCCCGAGCCGGCCGACGAGGAACCGAGTCGAGGTCAGCGTCGCCACGCCGTGCCCGCCCGACGGCTCCATCGCCATGAGGAGGACCAGGTTGAACGCGACGCCCATCGCCAATCCCTCGGCAATCGCTCCGGCGAACACGAGGGGCAGGGGGATGCCGATCACGCCCGCGGCGACGACACATTCCGCAATCACCAGCAGGGAGCAGCTGATGAGAGCCTGGCGGCGCACGCTGAGGCGGTCCGCCACGCGCTGCTGCCACAGGCTTCCCGGAAACCACGAGATCGCGGACGCCGTCACGGCCGCTCCCGCGATCACAAGGGACGTGCCGCGGACGCTCGTGAGCATGAGCGGGAGGAACGAGTCGATCGTGAAAAAGCTCATGTTCAGGCCGAACGAGAGGACCAGCGCCGTGCCGTAGACGCCTTTGCGCAGCGCCGCCGGGATCAGGCGATTGAGCGAGGGAGCCGCGAGCGCAAGCCCGGCGATGGAGGCGATGAATGCGATCGGGGACCAACCTCCGAGCGACAAGCCGGCCAGAAACAACGCCGAGCCGGCCATCACCACGACCGCCACGCCAGATCCCTGCGTGCTCGTCGCGTTCTCGGGCGGCAGCCGGCGGATGCGCGCAGCGAGCACGCCATAACCGAGAATCAGCGTCGGGATCGAGACCGCGATCGCCCACCGCCACCCTATCCCGCTCGCCAGCAGCGCGCCGACCGGCGGACCGAGGAGTCCCGTGACTACCCAGACCCCGCTGAGGACGGACAGCATCTTCGGTCGGAGGTGCGCCGGATAGACCCTGGGCACGATGCCGTAGGCGAGCGAGTAGAGCGCGCCGCCGCCGTAGCCCTGGATGAAC
>DATEHQ010000156.1:0-1593 GCA_035279525.1 Candidatus Dormiibacterota bacterium | reverse complement strand
GCTCACCCGCTATAACCAGTGGGCCAACCACCTCATTTTCGAGGCGGTCGCCGCCCTTCCCGAGGGCGAAGCGATCAAGCCGCGCCCCTCGCTCTTCAAGAACATGGTCCATACGCTCAATCACAACTACGTCATCGACCTCATCTGGCAAGCGCACCTCGAGGGGCGCGACCACGGTTTCACCGCCCGCAACACCCCCGGGCACCCTCCCCTGGACGAGCTGCGGCGAAAGCAGCAGGCGATCGACGACTGGTATGTCGCCTGGAGCGACGGCCTGTCCGAGGCCGCGCTCGCCGAGCGCGTGCGCTTCACGCTGATCGGCGGCAACCCCGGCGTCATGACCCGCGGGGAGATCCTGCTGCATATCGTCAACCACACCACCTACCACCGGGGCTTCGTCGCCGATCTCATGTACCAGGTGCCCGGCGCCCGCCCGCCCACGACCGACCTGCCGGTCTATCTCAGGGAAACCGCCGCGGCGCCCGCCCGGGCTCCCGTCTAAACCTTGGCGTCCGGCGATTTCGTGTTGTCGACCGCCGGCCAGCGCTTCGCCGCCTCGGGCAGCGGGGTCTCCTTGCCGCTCAGGCGCTCGATCGCGATGGCGTACAGCGTGATCTGGTCGATGCGCGGATAGAAACCCTTCGGTCGTTCGCTCCACCGTCCCTTGGCGTACTTTGCCATCAGCGCGTTAAAGAAGCGTTGCCGCGCCGAGAGATCCTCGACGACGCGTATCCTGCCGAACGCGACCACGCTCGCGTACGCCACGCTCGAGTCGCACTCGAAGCGGCCGTAGGGAAACACCTCGCCGGGCTCGTCCACTTCGAAGCACACGCGCGGCTCGTGGTCGACGTTCGCTCGGAGATGGCCTCGGGCGCGGGTGTTGTGCACGAGGATCTCGCCCTCGACGCAGACGTAGAGCAGCGGAACGCAGTACGGCCAGCCGTCCTCGCCCACGGTGGCCAGGCGCCCGCAGAAGCCCCGTTCGAGCACCTCCCGCGCACGCGCTTCCGCCATCAGCTTGTCCGCGCGCCTCACCTGGGGCACGCCGCTCATCAGGCCTCCGCCGATAGTCCAAAGACCCGATTAGACCACGGGAGTTCGATCCGGAGGGGCCCGGGGCGCCGGAGTTACACCCGCTCGTTACAAACCGGACGCCCGCTACCGGGCCGTTTCGCCGACCTTGATCGCCTTCGCGTAGCAGGTATACGCGTCCGACCCGCCGAACAGCCCGCGGTCTCCGTAACAGGCCACGTTGATCAGGCCGTTCGCATCGAGAGACGCCGCCTTGTCCTTCAGCGCGGAGATGCCGTCCTCGCGGGAGGAATAGCTCGGCACCCAGGCGGCGGTGCGCCAGGACCCGACCCAGATCCGGGACACCGTCTCGTAGTCGCCCTGCTTCAGCTCCGCCGGTCCGTAGACCTTGACGTCTCCGGACCGGCTTGTCGCGCACGCCTGAAGCGCGGCGATCAGGACCGCCGCGGCGAGCGATACGATCGGCCTTCTCATGATTGCGTGTCCGGCGATTGAACGCGACGATTATATCGTCACGACCGGGGCGCGCGCCGGCGATCGCCCGCGCCCCGCCGCCGCTCT
>DATEHQ010000155.1:0-56072 GCA_035279525.1 Candidatus Dormiibacterota bacterium | reverse complement strand
GGGCCCTGGGGCAGGATCGCCTGCGTGGCGACGACGCCATTCACGTCCTGCGCGACGATCAGCGACAGCTGCTGGACGGTCAGGCCGGAGCTCGAAAGCTTCGGCGTCGGGACCAGCTGATACTGGGGCTTGGAGGCGACCAGGTTCGACTTCACGTCCGCCACGCCATGAACGCTCGAGAGCGCGGCCAGGACCGCATCGTTGGCTGCTTGCAGAGTGCTCGGGTCGCCGGCGCGCACGTCGACCTGCATCTGGCTGCTGCTTGCGTTGGAGCTGTTCTGTGCCTGCCCGACCTCGACCTTGGCCGGTCCCGTGTAGCCGCGCAGCGCGACCTTCACGCCATTGAGCGCGGTGTCGTACTGGCCGTTCTGCACCAGGATCAGGATCTGGGCCCGCGTAGGATCGGCCGGCACGGTGCCAGGTGGGGCGAAGGGGTCGCTGAGGCCGCCGACGGTGGCCTGGTACGCGGTGATCCCGGGTACGCCGCGGATCAGGCCTTCGACGGTCTGGGTCTCCGAGTCGGTCTGAGCCAGCGTGGAGTTGTCCGGCATGGTGATCGCGATCGGGAAGTCGGGGCTCGATGACTGGTCGAGGAGGTTGACCCGCAGCAGCGGGATCAGCGCCATCGATCCGACGAAGATCAGCGCCGCGACCCCGACCGCGATCCACCGATGGCTGGTCGCCCAACGGATGACGGGCACGTATATGTGCTGAATCCAGTTGTACTGGAGCCGGCGCTCGGCCCCCTCGGCCGCGACCGGGGAGAGAAGCCGAGACGCGAGCAGGGGCACGACCGTGACCGCGCTGATGAGGGACGCCGCGAGCGCGACGACGACGGTGAGCGCAAAGGGCCGGAAGAAGCTGCCCGCGATCCCGGTCAGGACAGCGATCGGCAGGAAAACCGCAATCGTGGTGAGCGTCGAGGACGCGACCGCGGTGGTGATCTCGCGCGCGCCCGTGTAGGCGGCGACGAGCGGCTTTTCGCCCTCGCTGACGTGGCGGCTGATGTTCTCCAGGACGACGATCGAGTCATCCACCACCCGGCCGATGGCGACCATCATTCCGCCGAGCGTGAGGATGTTGAGGGTGATGCCCTGCCACCACAGCACGATGAGGGCCACCATCAGGGAGAGCGGGATCGAGACGGCGGCCACCAGGGTGGCGCGGCCGCTGCGAAGGAAGGCGAAGATGACGAGGATCGCGAAGACCGCGCCGAGCAAGCCTTCGCGCAGGATGTCCCCGATCGCCTGAGTGATCGGCGTCGCCTGGTCGGAGATCGAGTCGACGTGGATGCCGTGCCCGATCGACGACTCGATCGACGGCAGCGCGCTCTTGACCTCGTTGGCGACCGTGACGGTGTTCGCGTTTGGGCCCTTGATGACCTGGAGCCCGATGCTCGGCTTCCCGTTCGTCCGCGTGATGGTGTCGGCGGGCACCGAGACGAGCTGCACCGTGCCGAGCTGGCCCACCGTGACGGGCGCCGCCGGATGGCCCGGGATGGCCGGCGGCACGACGGCGATGGCGGCGATCTGGTCGAGACTGGTCAGGGATCCCGAAACCTGCAGCGGGATGGTCGCCGAGCCCAGCTCGAGGGATCCGATCGACTGGACGATGCTGGCCTGCTGCAGCGCGGACGCGACCTGGGAGGTGCTCACGCCGTGCGCCGCCAGCTTGGCGGGGTCCAGGGTGACTTCGACCTCGTCGGTCGGCGCGCCGGTGATCACGACCGACGAGACTCCGGACAGTCCTTTCAGCTTGGGCAGCGCCTGGCCGCGCAGCTGCCCCGCCAGGTCCCCGAGCGACTCGTCCGACGAGACGGCGTATTCGAGGATGGGGATGCTGTTGGTGGAAAAGGTCTGCACCGTCGACGACGGAACGTTCGGAGGGAGAAACGGGCGTGCCTGCGCGACAGCAGTGTTGACGTCCTGCACGGCAGCCTTTAGGTCGGTGCCGTCCTTGAAGAGGACGATCGCGAGCGAGGCGCCCTGGCTGGAGGTCGATTGAACCGTGGTGGCGCCGCTCACGCCCTGCAGCGCGTTGGCGATCGGAACCGTGACCTGGCTGTCCACGATGTCGGGCGAGGCGCCCGGGTCGGGAGTGATCACGATCACGGCCGGGATCGAGATGTCGGGCAGGAGGTCTTGCTGCACCTGGGTCGCGGCATAGATGCCCGCGCCGAACAGCAGGATCACGCCGAGGACGACGACCGCGCCGAGGTGCAGGGAAAGCCGCGTGACGAAGGACAAGCTCAGGAGCCTCCCTGGTTGCGGGGCATTCGCTGGACGAGAAGAAGGCAGAGGTGCCGGAGATCGGCGAGCTCCTCGCGCTTGAAAGAGGCGAAGAAGTCCGACTGCTTGGCGACCGTGTCGCGGCGGATCGATTCCACTCGATCCAGGCCGGCGGGCGTCAGCTTCGCATGCACCGAGCGGCGGTCGTTCGGAACCGGGGTGCGGCGGATCAGTCCGTCTCGCTCCAGGACGTCGACGACGTCGGTCATCGTCCTGGGCACGACGCCCAGCAGCTCCGCCAGCTCACCGAGGGGCAGTCGGTGCTGCGGGCTCCGGTACAGCGTCATCAGCACGCGAAGGCGGCTCTCCGACAACCCATGGGCTTCCGTCCAGCGCTCCATCGCGGCGTGGACGCGGTTGGCGGCGAGCCTCAGCGCGGCCAGCGTCTCGAGCGGCTCGACCGTCGTCGCCGCTCCGAGCTTCGCGAAGCTCTCCCTCACCGCGGGGTCGAAGAGGCGGCCGTGACGGTCCGCCTCGAAGGCGTCGCTGACGTTCGCGCGGTGCCTCAACCGGAGGGGCTGCACCATGAGGAGCCTCATTGTATGCAAGCGAACGGAGAATGCAGCCCCTCAGGCAGGAGAACCCAGGCGGGCGAATCTCTTACGCCGGATCGCTGTCTCCCAGGTGCCTATCCGCCGAGGGATCCTGGCGCTCGCGAAGCCGCGAGCTCGAGCTCGGCGAACTCCGCACGCGCCATGGCTCGGATCTTCGGGGCCAACAGACGGTAGCCGATCGAGAGCGGGCCGTGCACCTCGTATCTCTTGCCGACACGTACGCCACCCTCGGCGGATGACATCCAGTGATCGATGACCAGCTTGCCGCGTGGGAGTGCGTGCTCGAGGGTCCAGTTCCGCATCTCGTTGACCGAAACGAGCGTGACCGGGATCTTCAGGCCGTAGGCCAGCGGATACAGGTTCAGGTTGCGACTCTCCTCTTCGCGTGGCCTTACTGGAAACCCTGGCCTCCAGGCGCGCCACACCGCGGCGGGCTGCGCCCGGATGATGGTCTCGACCTCGATCCTCAGCAATGCCGCATTGTATTTCGAGAATCCCATGACCGATCTCAGCAGGGTGCGGGCGCTCACATTCGATGTCTTCGGAACCACCGTCGATTGGCATTCAGGCGTGTGCGCGCAGGCTCGGCGGCTGGGTGAGCTGCACGGCGTCGACGCAGACTGGGATCTGTTCGCCAACTCCTGGCGCTCGCTATACGTCCCTTATATGGATCGAGTCCGGCGGGCGGAGCTTCCCTGGACCAACTTCGATCGGCTGCACCGGCTGTCCCTGGACCAGGTGCTGGCCGACCTCGGGATCAACGGCTTCGATGAGGAAGCCCGCGAAGAGCTCACCCTCGCATGGGAGCGGCTCCCGGCCTGGCCTGACGCCGCGCGCGGCCTGGCTGCGCTGGGCGCCCGCTTTGTCGTGACGACGCTCTCCAACGGCAACCGCTCTCAGCAGCAAGAGCTGATGCGGTTCACGGGACTTCCCTTCCAACGCCTGCTGTCGGCGGAGGACTTCAAGCACTACAAGCCGGATCCCGAGGTCTATCTCGGTGCCGCTGCCGCCCTCGGTCTCGAGCCAGGCGAGGTGTTGATGGTGGCTTGCCACAAACCCGATCTCCGTGCGGCTCAAGCCGCCGGCATGCGTGCCGCATTCGTGGAGAGACCGATGGAGAAGGGATCCGCGGGCGGCGCCGACGAGCTGCCGGACTCGCGGGCCGACGTCCAGGCCTTCGACTTCCTGGACCTGGCGACCAAGCTCCCCTGATCGATGACTCGGGACACAGGCCTTTCGGTCTATGTTGGAGTTGTGAGCAGGGGGTTCAGAAACGCCGATTCGACGCAGGACCTGAGCGAGAAGGCGACAGCCGAACAGATCAACGACATCCTCGAGCGCGAGCGCGAGCAGGTGCGGCGCTCGGCCGATCTGCGAGCGCATGGAGTCCATGGGCTTTGCGAGGATTGCCGGCGGCCGATCGGCGCGGACCGCCTGCTGGCGCTGCCGCATGCAACGCGCTGCGTCGACTGCCAGGCACGGTGGGAGCAGGCGAACCGGATCTGAGCCGGTCGTCGCCGCCGCACGTGAAACGACCTAGGGTATAGACCGCTGGATGGCGACGATCCACTTTCACGTCGAGAGCAAGCTTCCCGCCGCGGCCGTGCTCGCGGGCATAACCGATTTCGGCTCGGGGCGGTCCTCCATATGGCCCAATGTCGATCGCCAGCATTTCAAGGTGCATGGCAAGGGGCCTGGCTGGGCCGAGGTGACCGAAGGCAGCTCGGTCGCGGGCGGGGTCTGGGAGCGTGAGCGCTACACCTGGGACGAGGCGAAGGGCATCGTCGACGTCGAAACGATCGACTCCAACACGTGGGCGACCGGGAGTCGTTGGAGCTACAGGCTGGTGCCGAACAAGGGCGGCACGCGAGTCGACGTGACCGTGGTACGGAAACCTAAAGGCACGAAGGGAAGCCTGATCGCGTTTGGCCTGGCGCTGGTTGGACGCGCGATGCTGCGCACCCAGATGGAACAGGCCCTGCGCCGCATGTCGAAGGCCGGTACCACCGGGGCCTAGCGCCCGGCGGCGGGGCGCTGGGCCAGAAAGGCGTCCCGCACCTCGTCGTCCTTCAACACGCGCGGCTTGAACCCGACCTCCCGCAGAAGTCGCATCCACAGGGCCCGCGGGAAGAGCCCGAGCCGGTGGCGATCGTGCGCCACCCTGGCTTCGCCGCTAGTGGCGCGAAGCAGGATCGCGAAGTCGACCACGTAGGTGGTGTCGGTGGGATCGGGGTCGACGATCCACTGAAGGAACCTCACGCTGCCTCGTTCCGAGTCGCCCCCGCCCTGGTCGGTGCCCTCTTCGAACGTCTCCCGGACGAAGTCGGGGACGAACAGGGCCGCGCCGCCGGGCCGGCAGTGCTCGTACGCGGTGCGCATGACGGCCTTGAGGTCCGAGTCCGTGGTCATGTGGCAGATGGCGTCGTGGACGTAGACGGCGTCGAAGGTTCGCCCGAGGCGCACGGAGCGGATGTCGCCCTTGATGTGCTTGCAGTCGGGGTTGAGCCTTCGGCTGACCCGCAGCATTCGGGGCGAGATGTCCACCAGCGTCATCGCGAAGCGTCTCTTGAGATGGAAGGCGCTGTTGCCTCCACCAGACCCGAGCTCGAGGACGGTGCGTGGCGCGGGCCGCGTCGACGACCGCAGCACCTGGGCGAAATGAGCAACCTCGCGGCTGTAATCCGAAGGGTCGGAGAAGATGGGCCACCAGTCAGCGAGTTCGTCGTAGAGCTTCATCAACCCGTATGCCTCACCGACGCCGGGATTCGATTGGAAAAAAAGCGCCGGGGCCACAGCACCCCGGCGTGCAAACGATTAGAAGTGCAAGAAGAGTCTTACTTCTTCTTTGCGGCCTTCTTCTTGGCAGCAGGCTTCTTCGCGGCCTTCTTCTTGGCAGCCATGTGATTTACCTCCTTCTCTAGTTACTTGGACCCGATGAGCGCGGCGTGCTCTGGCGGGCCCTTGGTGCGCTCAACGAAAGCTTCGGCCGACTCGTCTCGGTCGTCGCCTCTGTGATGGCATTGACGATCGGCATTACTTCGCACTGCTTTGATACTCGAAACGGCATGCGGTTGTCAATGGATTCTCAAAGATGATTCATCGCGACGACGGGAGTCAGACGGCCATCACCGACGCATTGCGACCGCGCTGCTCATGAATCCGACGCCGCAAGCGAACCCATCACGCGCATGTCATCGCATCGTGATGAGCGGAGCAATCAGTGATGCGGCTCGGACCGCTCCATCGGTTTCGACGGGCGCGTACTCAACCTTCGACCGAAGCCGGCGCAACATTTCGGCGGCCAGATGCTCTGGGGTTGCGTCGTCGTACTGAGTGGGGGCAGGCGCGCCGTAGCGCTGAAGGCGATGTGCGACATGGAAGTTCTGTTCGAAGTGATCGCGCAGGGGCACATAGATAAAAGGACGACCCGTCGCGACCAGCTCCATAGTCGTCGAGAGCCCGCTCTGCACGACGGCCAGGTCGCAGGAGGCCAGCGTCCGCGAGAGGTCGTGGACGTATCCGGCGACCCGCATCCCGTCGACCGCCGCGAACTCGCCGGGCTCGATGCGGGGGCCGCAGACGAGCAGCATCTCGGCCTCGGGCATGTCGTCGCGAAGCAGGCGGAACGCCTCCACGATGCGGTGAAGGAGATGCACCCCCACCGCGGAACCTCCAACCGTGGCCACGATCAGCTTCCTGGCGGGGTCGAAGCCCAGCTCATGCCGAATCGACGTGGTGTCGGTCAGGTCCCGCGGATCGAACGGTAGGACGTAGCCGGCAAACTTGAAATGCTCCTCGGTCCAGGCCGGGATCGAAGGCAGGCCGGGGCCGAATCGCCTTGGGACGACGTCGCCCGGGTTGCCGATGAAGATCGACAGGTCCCGCAGACCCGGGTTTCGGTCGACATGCTCGATCACCTCGGCGTTGTAGTCGGCGGTCAGGAACGCCTCGCGCTCGCCACCCGACGGCATCGGCAGGTAGCCGACGAAGTCGCTCATCCAGACGTACTTCGACGTCTTCAGCTCGGGATTCTCGTGCAGGAAGTGGTCGACCTCCCAGCCCTCGTCAGCGATCCAGACATCGAAGTGCTCCTGGGCGACGACGTCCTGGAACACCATGAAGTTCGCGCAGAGGATCTCGTCCATGCGCCGGAGCATGTTGAAGGCGTGCAGCTCGTGCTGGCCGGATTCGGCGTCGACGTGCAGCGCCTCGGGGGCCAGCTCCGCGCTGGCGGGGTGGACCTTCTCCCCACACGCCACAAGCAAGGTGGTCAGCGGCGGTTGGGCGAGCCACTCGACCTCGAGGCCGGGGACTTGGCGACGCAGGGCGCGGGCGATCGCGACATCGCGCCACGCGTGGCCGAGCCCGATCGGTGAGCTGACCAGCAGCGCCCGCGGATGATCGGCGCTTCGACGAATCGATGGCACCGCCAGGCCCGCGAACTCGCTGATGAGCCGGTTGATGCGCACGGGCTCCCGCGCGTTCGGTACGTGGCCCACGCCCTTCAGCTCGACGAAGCGTCCGCCGGTCAGCTCGGCGGTGGCGACGCCGCGGCCGAAAGGCTGGCAGTGGTCGAGATCGCCGTGTACGACGAGCACGGGACAGCGGACCTGTCTGCAGAGCGCCTCGACCTCTTCTTTGTTGGCGAAGTCACGCTCGAGCTCCATGAGGTTCAGCTCGACACTGCCGTCCAGTCCGTACGCGACGGCGTCCTCGATCTGCTTGGTCGAGTGCGGCTCTGGAAACATCTCCGAAAACCAGAACTCGAGGAACCCGCGGAAGTTCTGAGTCATGTAATGCCGGTTGTGCTTGAACCAGCCCTCGTAGGAGTCGCGGGCCTGGTCGAACACCTCGACGGCCGCGGCCCGATAGGGAAGAGGTGGCACCAGGAAGGGCACCCCGGGTGCGATCGCGAAGATGCCCAGGACGCGCTCAGGATCGGAGACGGCGAGCTGGATGGCGGGCAGGACGCCATCGCTGCAAATGCCGACCAGCAGGGCCGCCTCGGTCCCGGTGGCGTCCATCACCGCCCGGCAATCCTCCGCATACCAGCGGTTCAACCACCTACCTTCGGACGATGGGTGGTCGGACAGCCCATTGCCCCGACCGTCGTACGTGACGACCCGAAAGTGCCGTGCCAGGTAGTGCACCTGGCCTTTCCAGAGCCGCGAGTGCGAGATCGGAGTCGCCGGCATGATGACGATCGTCTTCGACCCGCTGCCGAAGACCTCGTAATAGAGGCGCAGGCCATCCTTCGCCGGCGCGAAGCCGGACGAGTCGGGCTGCCTGGCGCGAGTTCCGGTTTCAGTGACTGGCATGAGACCCCCTCAGTTTGGGTGAGGCGGGCGGTGCGTGACCGCCCGCCTCGAAAGAGCTAAGGCCGTGCTTCGTAGACCAGGTTGAACGGCGTCTCCGCGACGCGCCGGAACCTCGTGAAACCCGCGGCGGTGACCACGTCGTGGATGCGTTTCTGGCCGGCCTGGGCGCCGAGCGCCAGGCCCACCTCCTGAGAGAGCGAGCTGGGTGTGCAGAGGAAGGTCGAGAACGCGTAGTAGGCGCGACCGACCGGGTTGAGGTTCTGCTCCACCGCGTCACCGGCGATCGGTTCGACGATGAGCCACGTGCCGTCGGCCGCGAGGGCCTTGAGCACGTGCCGCGCGGCACCGACCGGGTCGCCCATGTCGTGAAGGCAGTCGAACATCGTCACCAGGTCGTACCCGGTGCCCGGGAAGGACGCTGCCGGTGCGACCTCGTAGTGCAAGCGGTCCGCCAGTCCCGCCTCCTTGCTCTTCTGCCTCGCCTGGTCGATCGACTCCTGGTGGTAGTCGAAGCCAGTGATGCGCGAGCGTGGGTAGGCCCCGGCCATTAGCCTGGACGAAGCGCCCAGACCGCAGCCGACGTCGGCCACCTTCGCGCCGACGCGGAGCTTCTCCTCGACGCCTTCCAGCGCCGGTATCCACGCCGAGACGAGGTTGGCGTTGTAGCCCGGGCGGAAGAAACGCTCACATCCCGTCGGGACGCCCGGGTCGTGCTCGTGCCAGCCGAAACCGGCGCCGCTCTTGAAGATGTCCTCGATGTGCGGCTCGGCCTTCAAGGTCGCGGTCGCGAGCTCGAACGCTCCGCAGACGAAGGCGGGGCTGTTCTCGTCCGCCAGCGCCATGGCGTGCTCCGCAGGCAGCTCGTAGCGCTGCGTCGAGGGGTCGTACGTCACGTAGCCCCCGGCGGCCTGGGCGTTGAGCCACTCGCGGACGTAGCGCTCGGCCGTGCCGGTCTTGTCGGCCAGCTCGGTCGAGGTGATCGGGCCCGCGCCTGCCATCGCCCGGTAGAGGCCGAGGCGGTCACCCACGACGATGAGGCCTGCGTTGACCGTGGCTCCAAGCTCGCCGATGACCTGCCCGAGGAACGCCATCAGCTTGTCGGTGTCGACGACCGGGGTTTGTACTGCCATTGCGGCACCTCCTGAATTTGAGATGCGCCGATCGTGGAGGCGGGCGGGCAGGCATCGCATCCGGGACCCCACCTAGTTGTTGGCGTGACAAGCTAACGCCGTGCTCTTGGGGAGGGAGCGAGAGCTCCAGGCGGTCGACCAGGCCCTCGCCGCGGCCAGGCTTGGCAAGAGCGCGCGGCTTGTCATCCGCGGCGAGCCCGGAATCGGAAAGACCGCTCTGCTCGAGCACGCGGTCGCGCGGGCGGCGTCGATGAGGGTCCTTTCAGCCCGCGGGGTCGAATTCGAGGCGGACGTCCCTTTCGCCGGCCTGCATGAGCTGCTCCGTCCGGCCCTCGAGCAGACCGACCGGCTGTCTGCCATCCAGGCCTCGGCTCTCCGCTCCTCCCTCGGACTGGGCGATCGCATCGAGGCGGACCGCCTGATCGTCGGTGCCGCCGTCCTGGGCTTGATCTGCGCGTATGCAGAGCCGGCGCCGCTGCTCGTGATCCTGGACGACGCCCACTGGCTCGACCGGGCGTCCGCCGAAGCCATCGTGTTCGCCGCCCGCCGGCTGGTCGCGGACCCGGTCGCGGTCGTCGTTGCGGTGCGTGAAGGGGAGGGAGGCGAGTCTCCTTTCCTCAGCGCCGGTCTGCCGGAGCTCAGCCTCGCCGGCCTCGATGCCGCGTCGGCGGCCGAGCTGGTCAGGGTCTCGGGCCGCGGCGACGCTTCACGCCAGGACGCCGCACAGATGCTGCGCGCGACCGGTGGCAATCCGCTGGCGCTGATCGAGCTCTCCCAGACCGGAGCGGAGGCGTTGACCGCCCCGCTGGACGACCTGCCTGTGGCAACGACCGTCGAGCGCTCCTATCTGCGCCGTGCGGATGGTCTGTCCCAGGGAGCGCGGGCGGCCCTGCTGCTGATGGCTGCCTCGGGAAGCCCCGAACTGGCGCTGGTCCGGCGCGCCGCGGTCGCGCTCGGGATCGCCCCCGCGGACATCGAAGATGCCGAATCGGTCAACGGCCTGACGAAGGCGCAACCCGACCGCGCGGAGTTCGTGCATCCGCTGGCCCGCGCGGCGATCTATCACGCGGCATCGCCTGCGCAGCGGCGGGCGACGCACCGCGCGCTTGCGACCGTGATGACCGACCTGGACGACGTCGATCGTCGCGCGTGGCACCTCGCCGCGGCGGCGAGCGGTTGGGACGAGGAGGCCGCGGACGCGCTCGAGAGTCTCGCTCAGCGCGCCAGGGAAAGCACCGCCTACGACGCCGCGGCGAGCGCGCTGGCGCAATCGGCGCGTCTCACGGAGGCCGTCGAGCTCCGTGCGCAGCGCCTTTTTCACGCTGCTGAAAACGCCTGGCTCGCGGGTCGGGCCGAGCGAGCGACGGAGCATCTCACGGCGGCACGGAAGCTGACCCACGCCACCGACCTCCGCGTCGACATCGACCACCTGACGGGCCACATCGGCATGAGACGCGGCGCCCTGCTCGATGGCTATCGAACGCTCACCGCGGCGGCGCAGATGATCGAGCCGCTCGACCGCCTGAAAGCGATCCGCATCCTGGCGGACGCGGCGCTGTCGTCATTCGGGGCCGGGCACCCGTCGGAGATGCTCGTCGCGGCCGCTCACGCCCTCGAGCTTGTGGCGCCGGCCGATCCGCCAGAGGTTTCAGTACTTGCGCTCGTCGCTTATGGTTCGCTGGCGATCCTGGCCGGGAAGGGCTCAGACGGACCGAAGCGGCTGCACGAGAGCATCGCGCTGTTCGATCACCTCGCGGGCGACGCGCTCGACCCGCTGCTGTTGATGTGCGCTGGCACGGTCGGCCTCTATCTCCGCGAGGCCGAGGCCGGCCGCCAGCTGCTCGATCGAGCCCTGACGCAGGCACGCGAGCATGCTCCGACCGCCGCCCTTCCCAATCTTGTCTTCTTCCTGGGACGCGACGCTGCCGCGACTGACCGATGGCCGCTGGCGCGCGCCCAGTACGAGGAGGCCGCACGACTGGCCCTGGAGACGACGCAGTACACCTGGTTCGCTGGAGCGACCGCGGGCCTCGCCTGGCTCGACGCGTTGGAAGGCCGCGAGGACGAGTGTCGCGCCCATGCGGCAGAGGGTAGCGAGCTCTCGGAGCGGTACGGAATGAGCTTCTACAAGGCCTGGGTGATGATCGCGCTCGGTCAGCTGGAGCTGGGCCTCGGCCGGCCCGACAGGGCCCTCGAGCACTTCAGTGAATGCGCAGCGTTCCTGAGTGCGATCGAGGTTGACGACCCCGATCTTTCACCTGCTCCAGACATCGTCGAGGTCCTCGTCCGGCTGGGGCGGTCCGCTGAAGCGCGCCAGATCAGTGACGACTACCGGCGAAGCGCCCTCGCCAAGGGACAGCCGTTCGCGCTCGCGCGATCGGCCCGGGCCGAGGCATTGCTGGCGAAGGATGACGGCTACGCGGAGCTGTATGAAGTCGCGCTCCGGCATCACGCCGGCACATCCGACGTTTTCGAAAGGGCGCGCACACAGCTGTATTTCGGCGAGCGTCTCCGGCGGAATCGGCGCCGAGTCGACGCCCGGCGGCAGCTGCGCGAAGCGCTGAAGGTCTTCGACCAGCTGGGCGCCTCGCCATGGTCGGAACGAGCACTCGCCGAGCTGCAGGCGAGTGGCGAGACGGCCACCGTGCGCGAAGACCGGTACCGCCGGCAGCTGACGCCGCAGGAGCTGCAGGTGGCGGTCGCGCTGGCGGAAGGCGCGACCACGCGGGAGGCGGCCGCCCGGCTGTACCTGAGTCCGAAGACAGTGGAGTATCACCTGCGCCACGTCTACGACAAGCTCGAGGTTCGGACCCGCGACGATCTGCGCACCGCGCTGGTGGGCCAAACGCTCGCCAGGACTTCGCGCAAGGCTCTCCTCTTCACAGACCTGGCCCGCTCCACCAACCTGGTCGAGGCGATCGGCGATGAAGCGTGGCAGAGCTTGAGCGGATGGCTCGACAAGGAGATGCGACGCTGCTTCCAGGAGCAAAACGGCCGCGAGGTCGATCACGCGGGCGACGGATTCTTCGTCCTGTTCGATTCAGCAGCAGACGCGATCCAGTGCGCCATCAGCGTCCAGCGGCGATTGAGCGTCCACCGCAGGCAGCATGGCTATGCGCCGCAGATGCGGATCGGCATACACGCCGGCGAGGTGAGCGAGTCCGACTCATCGGTGCGCGGCGCGGCGGTGCACCGCGCGGCCAGGCTGTGTGCCGCGGCCGATCCCGACACCATCCTGGTTTCGCGCGAGGCGCTGGAAGGCAGCGGCCGCAAGCATGTGGTGTGGCGCAAGTTCGCTCTGAAAGGCTTCACGGAACCGATGGAAGCGGCTGAGATCGGCTGGCAGGGTGCGGCCGCTCGCTGAGCCGGCTCAGCGGTGCGACTCCGATCGCCCGCTCGGCAACCGGCGATTGATGCGACGGGTATCACTGGTTGAGCGCGGCATGGCCGTCGTCCAGCTGGCCCCGTCATGCGTGTCTCAGCGGCCCCTGGCGGAAACGCCGGGGGCCGTTCTCGGTTGCGCTGGAGCGCGGGTATAGGCCTCTGATCGGAGTCAGCCTGAGCTCCCGCCCGTGGCCCTCGATTGGCCGGACTATCCGAGTACTTCACGGCGTGGCGACCCGGTTTGGCCGGACTATCCGAGTACTTCGCGGCGTGGCGAACCGGTTCGGCCGGACTATCCGAATCTACCCTCGCCCGGTGGCGTGTAACAGAACGACGCCCATCAGAGATATGTAGTGACGGTTGAGATGCTCGAGTCCGATGCCCTGATGGATAGGCGTGGAGACCACGAAAGCGACCAGTTCATGGACGTGATCGAGCCGCTGCTGGGGGACGCGTATCGACTCGCCTATGGATTGGTCCGAAGCAAGTCTGAGGTGGACGACATCGTGCAGGAGGCGACAGTCAAGGCCTGGAAGTACCGGGCAGGCCTTCGGCCCAACAGCCCCGTTCGACCCTGGTTTCTCGCCATCGTCGCCAACCAGTGCCGCCAGGCGATGAGGAGCCGATGGTGGTCGGTGATCCGGCATCCCGACCTCGCCGCCTTCGGCGGGCACGAATCGGGCAGGCCGGGCGACGAAGTCGAACAGGTGCGGCAGGCGCTCCGGCGGCTGCGTCATGCAGACAGGCTCGTCCTGGTGCTCCGGTATTACCTGGACCAGCCGTACGAAGAGATCGCCGCGACTCTCGGGGTCTCCCCGGCGGCGGCCCGAGTGCGGACGCACCGGGCTCTTGCCCGGATGAAGCCAATCGTCGTCACCGAGGAGTCGAGCCATGGATGAGTCGACCTTCCGATCGACCGTTCGCGAAGCGGTCGGTGAGGCCCGCGTGCCGGCCTACCTTGCGACCCACGTTCGCCAGGCCGTCAGGCACTCGGCCGAGCGGCCGGCGCCCAGAAGCCAAGCGACGATCGCCGCCTTCGCCGCGATGCTCATCGCTCTGGCGATCGTGGTTGCGCTGCTGGCCCCCCGCCTTTCACAACAGGTCCAGGGTCCCGTGGTCGGCGCCTCGCCGTCGGCATCGCCCGCCGTGGTTTCGCCCACGCCCGACCCCGACGCATGCCGGCTGCCCGTCGTCGTCGACAACAAAGTCGGTCAGGTGACGACGCTCACCGCGGGTTTCCTCGACGTCAAGTCCGGCCGGGTCACGTCCGACCCGAACGTGACCTTCGGCGACCTCCCGCATATCCGGCCGACCCTACCGCCGGGCACTCAGCTTCACGGACCGGCAGAGTTGATCGACACCTACTACGACCCCGCCGTCGGACGGTGGCTTCCGGCGTCATTCGTCTCACCCGACAGGCTGTCGTACGCATACACCGTCCGCGGATCCAAAACCGAGGTGCACGTCTATGACCTGGCCCGACGCAAGGACAGGATCGTCTGGACCACAACCCTCGCCGTCTACCCGCTTCGCTGGGAGCCTGAAGGAATCTACATGACGACGCTGCCGGTGGGCTTTCCGGATTCTCGGTACTGGAGGATCGACACGTCCACGAGCCAGGTCCTCGCCGTCGACGAGGCGGCGGCCGATCCATACGCTCACGTGCTTGACGTGCCTGGAACGCACGCGGTGACGAGCAGCGATCCCGAGAAGGCGCTCTTCAACGTCGGCGGTCGCAACCCAGGCACGCGATACACCGACTTCGTGATCGTGAACAGTACGAGGACAGATATCTACAGCGGCGTCAATGGTGACGGTATGGATTTCGATCCGGTGAACGTGCAGTTCGACGGCCGGCGCCTGTGGTTCTCGAACTACGACGACAGGTACCTGTGGAGCTGGACTGCACAATCCGGCCTCAAGAGGTATGTGGTTCACATCCCGGGGACCCCGAGCGGGTCGAGGTCCTCGCTGACCTACATGGTTGCGGGACCGTGCCTGCCCTCCGCATGATCTCGGCGGTTCGACGCCTCTAGCCCCGATCCGTAATGTGTGTCGACGTGCTCGCCGCCACCCAACGTTGAGCCAGAGATTGCTGAGGCCCAGCCGCCCGGTGCCGGGGTCCGACCGATCGCTGGTCGCGATCACCCCGGCCGGGGCGGGTTGGTCCCACGTGGGATTCCAGGTGTACCGCGTGAGCCGCGGGGCGCGAATCCGGAAGCGGACCGGCACCAGGGAGCTGTGCGCGGTCGTCCTGCTCGGTCGCTTCGACATCACTTTCGCGGAGCACGAATGGCGCGGCGTCGGCTCGAGGGAGGGCCTCTTCGAAGGCCCCCCAGACGCGGTGTACGTCCCACCTGGTGGAGTGATTTCCATGACCGCGATCAGTGAACGGGCCGAGGTTGCGCTCTGCTGGGCGCAGGCCCGCAAGGGGGCCACGCCGAGCCTCATCCGCGGCGATGGAATCGAACCTCTGACCCGAGGCGGCGGCCGCACGGAACGCACGATTCACCCCATCCTCATGGAGGATCGAGAGGCGGAGTCGCTGCTGGTCTCCGAGACTCTCACGCCTGGCGGCAACTGGTCGAGCTACCCGCCGCACAAGCACGACACCGACAACCTCCCGGCCGAATCTCTCCTGGAGGAGACGTACTACCACCGCCTGGCGCGACCCGAGGGCTTTGCGGTGCAGCTCGTTTACAGCGGCGATCGTTCGCTGGACGAGGCGTTTCAGGTGCATGACGGCGACGTGGTCCTCGTGCCGCGAGGCTTCCACGCCGTCGCGGCGAGCCCGGGCTGCGACCTCTACTACCTGAACGTGATGGCGGGACCACGGCGGCGCTGGCTCGTCACCACCGATCCAGACCATCGGTGGCAGCTCGAACAGGTCGGGTTCGACCACGAACCCGCTCACCCGGGTCGCGCGGTTCGGCCGCACCACGCGTGACAGCCGGGCCGTAGCCTTCGCGGGTATGACCTCAGGGTTGGGAAAGGCAATCCGGGTGGTCGGGCTGTGGCTGCCGCTCTTTTTCCTCGCCATGGCGCTGCACGAGTCCCTGCACGCGCTGGCCGTGATGCTGCTGGGATCGCATCCGGTGCTGGTCCTCAGGCCGTGGCAGCTGGCCCTTGCGCCGGTGTCCATCACGGGCGTTCACGTGCAGCCGGTCCCCGCGCTCGACCCGACGAGGCAGGCGCTCGACAACCTGGCGGGCCCGGGCGTCGCGGCGATCTTGTTGGGCGTGCTCGCCTTGAACCTTCCGAAGGGCGCGCTGCGCCTCGCCGTGATCGCGAACGCATTCGGCCTGTGCTTCTACGCGATCATCGAGACCCTCGACGTCCTGCTCGACGGCCGTCTCGAGGTCGGATTCCTGACCGCACCCGAGTTCAACTACGGGGTGCCGCTCCTGATTGCGCTCGCCGTCGCCGCGATCGGGGTGGGCAGAGGCCGGCCACGCAGCAGCGCGCAGGACCAGAGTTTCGAAGCGAGCGCTGTATGACAGACTCGTTTCGCGTGAACGCGCACCGGTAGGTCCGAGCGGCAACCTCGGTCTGGGGCCTGAGGCCGGCACCGCCCGTACGGTTACCTTGTGCTGCTCATGCGCCTGATCGAGCACGACCCGAGGCGTTGGTGGTTGCTGGCCGCATCCTGCGTGCTGGTCGCCGGCTGCGGACCGAGCTCCGCGGCGACGCCGTCGCCATCCCCTACACCGGCCGTCACGCAAAGTCCTTCCGTTTCGCCTTCGCCCACTCCCTCGCCGGTTCAACCACAGCGCCTGGAAGCATCTCTCCCCAGGCCGGTGGAGGAGACCGCCGCGGCCGCCGCGGCCGAGAAGCTCTATGTCATGGGTGGATTCGACGCGGCAGGCCGGAGCCTGGACTCCGTCTACGTGTTCGACGGGGCCACCTGGACGTCGGGGCCTCGGCTCCCCCTTCCGCTCGACCATCCGTCGGCCGCCACCCTCGATGGACGGCTGTACATCGCCGGAGGACACAGCAACGGCCGCGACAGCGCGCGCCTCTTCCGCCTCGACGGCGCACACTGGATCGAGCTCGCCCCGCTGCACTATCCCCGCGGGGGCCATGCCCTGCTGGCCGCCGCAGGGCATCTCTACGCGATCGGGGGCAACACCAGCGCCGGCAACGTCGCGCCGACGGAGGGTTACGACCCCGCCGCGAACAGGTGGACCGTGCTGCCTGCGCTTCCCGATCCCCGAAACCACGTGTCGGGGTTCGTGCTCGGCGGCAACATGTGCGTGGCCGGCGGCCGCGCGCCAAACACCGCGCGGGTCGATTGCTTGAGCGCGGTCCAGCGCACGTGGTCCCGGCTCGCCGGCCTTCCAGAGGCGACGAGTGGCGGCGGGGCCGCCGCGTTCCCGGACGGCGGGGTCGTGATGATGGGCGGGGAGAATGCAGGCGAGTCCGTGATGGTCGACCAGCTGACCCACTATTCGGCTGGGCCGGGTTGGACCAGGCCGGTCGCCATGCTGGTGCCCCGCCATGGATTCGAGCTGGTCTTCTTCCAGGGTCGGGCATGGGCGTGCGGCGGGGCGACGGCGCCGGGGATTCATCCCGTCGCGACGTGCACATCGGTGGCCGAGAGCGGTTAGACGATGAGCGGGCGGAGCGTGTCCCGCGCGAGGAGGAAGCCTCGCTGGACGCGCTCGAGGTCTCCCTCGAATCTTCGGTCCTCGTGCTCGATCGACACCACCCAGTCATACCCGGTCGCGTAGAGGGCGCTCATGAACCTGTCCCAGCGGACCTCGCCCAGGCCCGGGAGCCGCGGGACCTGCCAGCCCACGCCCAGTGACATCACCCCGTGCTCGTAGAGCCCTTCGCGATCGATCTCGAGGTCCTTGGCGTGCACGTGGAAGATGCGTGGGGCAAACTCCCGGAGCGCGCGCGTGTAGTCGATGAACTGCCAGATCAGGTGGGAGGGATCGAAGTTCAGTCCGAAGTTGTCGTCATCGATGGCCTCGAACATCTGGCGCCAGATGGCGGGTGAGTAGGCGAGGTTTCGGCCGCCCGGCCATTCGTCCTCTGAAAAGATCATCGGGCAGTTCTCGATCGCGATCTTCACGTCACGCTCGCGCGCGAACCGCACCAGCGGCGGCCAGACACGCCGGAAGTCATCCATGTTGTCCGCCACCGATCGGCGCTGATCGCGACCGACGAAGGTGCCCACGATGCCGACTTCCAGGCGTTGAGCCGCTTCGACCACGCGTTTCAGGTGCTCGTTGGCGGCCTGCCTCGTCTGGCTGTCCGGATCCAGGTGGTTCGGATAGTAGGCGAGGGATGAGATCACGAGGTCGTACCGGCGCATCAGGTCGCGCACCTGCTTGGGGTCGAAGCTCTCGACGTCGATGTGCGACACGCCCGCGTAGCGCCGCCGCTCGCTTCCCGCCGACGGCCAGCACGCGATCTCGAGCGCTCCGAACCCGTTCTCGTGCGCCCACCGGGCCACGTCCTCCAGGCTCAGGCCAGAGAACGCCGCCGTGAGGAGGCCGAGCTTCATCTCGCGCCCATGCCTCTGAGAGCCGGCCCCGGCGTGCGATCGACCTCGACCCAGCGTTCCTCGCGTGAGCTGCGGGCGACAGCCTCGCAGACCAGCATCTCGTCGTGGCCGTCGGCGAACGTCGGGTACCCCTCGCCAGGTTCGCCCTGCGCCACCGCGCGATAGACGGCCGAGTACAGCGACTTGAAGGTGTCGGCGAAGCCTTCGGCGTGCCCGCCCGGCAGCCCGGTCGCGCGCCGCGCTCCCGCGTTCAGGAGCGCCGGGTCCCGCAGGAGGACCTCGTTGGCCAGGCCACGATGCCCGATCCAGAGCTCTTCCGGACGCTCCGAGTTCCACGCCACCGACGAGCCCGCACCATCGATCTCGAAGACGAGCGAGTTCTTGCGACCCGGGCTGACCTGCGACACGGTCAGGGCTCCGCGCGCTCCGCCCTCGAAACGCAGCAGGATCGTGGCGCAGTCCTCGGTCTTGATCTCACGGTCCACAGTCTTCGCGCTGCGGTCGAGCGCAAACGTCTCGACCGGACCCGCCGGCTGGCGCCGCACCCTGATGAATGTAGCGAGGTCGGCCATCACCGAGTCGATTCTCTTCCCGGTCAGAAACGTCGTGAGGTCCATCCAGTGCGACCCGATGTCCGCCACGGCACGCAGCTCGCCGCCCAGGTCCGTCTCGAGGCGCCAGTTCCAGTCGGTGTCGAGGAGGAGCCAGTCCTGCAGGTAGTGGCCTGAGACGAGGCGAACCTCGCCGAGGCCGTCCTCCTGGATCAATCCCCGGATGTGCTGGCAGACGGGGTAGAAGCGAATGTTGAAGTTGACCGCATGGACGCGCCCACTCCGATGCGCGAGGCCCAGCAGCTCGGCCGACTGCGACGACGTCATCGCGAGGGGCTTCTCGCAGACCACGTGCTTACCGGCGTTCAGCACGGCGCGTGCGTGCTCGTGATGGAGGTGGTTGGGGCTGGTGATGTGCACCACCTCGACCCTGGGATCGCCAAGCATCGCGTCGAAGCTCTCGTAGGCAGGCGGAAGGCCCAGGTCGCGCGACCGGATGGCGGCGCGATCGGGGCTCGAACCGACGACGCCGTGAACGCGCACGCCCAGCCGCCTCAGCGCCTCGACGTGCACGGCACCGATGAAGCCTGTCCCCACCACGGCGGCCCCGACCTCGTCCAGCCGTCTCGGTGGCATCAGTGTTTGCGTCGAGGCCGGCCCGTGCTTTCCCGCACCACGAGCTGCACGCTGTGCAGGTGCACGAGGGTTTCCTCCGGCTCGCCGTCGAGGAGGTGCAGCAGGCGTGCGACCGCCGCCGCGCCAAGCTCGGCCATCGGCACGCGCACGGTGGTGAGCTTCGGCTCGATGAAGCCCAACCCGGGGATGTCGTCGAACCCCGCGACCGAGACGCCGGCCGGCACGCGGATGCCGCGGCGCTGCAGCTCGGACAGGACTCCGAGCGCCATCGTGTCGGTCGCCGCGAAAATGGCCGTGGGGGGGAGGTCATCGTCCATCAGCTGGGCGGCGGCCCGCGCACCGCCGCCGGTGGTGAAGTCCGCCGCGACGGTCCACGGCCTGGCGCGCGCCGCCTTCATGGCCTCGACATAACCAACCTCTCGCTCGTGGCTCGTTCTGAGCGCCGGCGGTCCGCTGATCAAGGCGATCCTGACGTGGCCGAGCGAGAGGAGGTGCTCGGTGACCATGCGGGCCCCCGCCCGGTTGTCGGGCAGCTCGGCGGGCCAGCGCTCGCTGCGCGGCGCCAGGGCCACGATCGCCCCGCCGTATGCGGCGATGCTCTTCGCGTGCCCGGCCATCGCGCTGCGGTACGAGGCGAGATCGAGCCCACCACCGGCGAAGATCACGCCTGAGACCCGGCTGAGCGACAGCATCTCGACATAGCGCAGCTCCGTGGTGGGGTCGCGGTCGCTGCTGCAGACGACGGTCAGAAAGCCTCGGGCAGAGGCGGCCAGGGTCGCGCCGTGGACGATCTCGGCGAAGTACGGGTCGGTGACGTCGTGGACGACGATCGCGATCGTCGGCACCCGCCGCGTCCGCAGCGCGCGGGCCATCGGGTTGGGGCGATAGAGAAGGCTTGCCGCGGCGGCCTGAACGCGGGCGCGGGTCCGCGCGCTGACCGAGTGGTCGCTGGTCGGATCGAGCGCCCGCGACGCGGTCGTCAGCGAGACCTTCGCCTGTTTCGCGACGTCGTTGAGAATGGGCAGGCGCGGCGAACCTCGGTTCACCCTTCCGGCCGGCGCCCGTGGCGGCGCTGCTCTCGCCAAATGGCCCTCAGTACATGACCAGGCCGGCGGAGACGTTCATGTCCTCGCCGGTCACGCCGGCGCCGGCGTCCCCGGCCAGGAACACGCATGCTGCGGCGACCTCTTCGGGCTGCGTGGGGCGCTTGAGCGCGGCCGGGTCGCTGAACTGGCGCATCGATTCGTCCTCGGTGATGCCGAGCGCCTGCGAACGCTGCTTGACGATCCGGTCGAGCCTCGGCCCGGCCACCGCGCCGGGGCAGATGCTGTTGACACGGATGTTGTGCGGGCCGAGCTCCAGCGCCAAGCTGCGGACGAGTCCGATGACGCCCATCTTGGCGGCGCCATAGGGCGTTCGCTCGGGCAGCGGGCGCTTGCCCGTCATGGACGAGAGGGCGATCAGGCTGCCCCCGTTGCCGGCCCGGATCATCCCCGGGATGAACCTGCGGAAGGTGAGGTACACGCCGTCGAGGTCGACGGCCAGGCACTCGCGCCACTCCTCGTAAGTGATCTCGTGCATGGGGCGGATCGCTCCCGCGATGCCTGCGTTGGCCACCACCACGTCGACCTTTCCGTAGTGTTCGAGCACGGCCTGGGCCATCGAGTCCGCCGAAGCGGGATCGGCCACGTCACACCGCGCAGGGACGCAACCCACGCCCAGCTGCCTGATCTCGGCCGCCGCGCGCTC
This sequence comes from Candidatus Dormiibacterota bacterium, assembly GCA_035279525.1. Classification (GTDB taxonomy): domain Bacteria; phylum Chloroflexota; class Dormibacteria; order Dormibacterales; family Dormibacteraceae; genus DATEHQ01. Next base: position 34,950 of record DATEHQ010000155.1, on the reverse strand, counting down.
GAGGGACTCGGTGGTGCGGGCGCAGATCGCGATGTTGGCCCCCGCAACCGCCAGCGCTCGCGCGATGGCCAGGCCGATGCCCTGGTTGCCGCCGGTGACGACCGCGACCTTTCCTTCCAGCGGGTGTGTCACCACGCGCCGCCTCGGAAATGGATTTCCACCTGCACCCGGAATACTAAGCCGGAGGATCGAGGCTGGGAAGGAAATGGATTTCCATCAATGCCGCATACTATTTGAGTGCGCAGTGTCGCCGGCTCGGCGCTTCCGCCACGCGGTGCCCCGGGAGACAGCGCTTGGCGGTGATTCACCACCTCGGCTGGGCCGTCCATTCCATCGATTCCGCGCGCCCGCACTTCGAAACCAACCTCGGCCTCGATTTCCGCGGCGACGAGAGATTCGCAGATGTGCGCACCGCGTTCTTCGGATCGGCCCCCACGATGGTCGAGCTCCTGGAACCCTTGATCCAGGATTCGGACATCGGGCAGTTCCTGTCGCGCAAAGGTGAGGGACTGCATCACCTCGCGTTCCTGGTGGACGACGTCGCTGCGGCCCTGGCGGAGGCAAGCAGGCACGGACTCAAGCTGATCGATTCGGTGCCTCGTCACGGCTCTCGAGGCACCCTGGTCGGCGTGGTCGATCCCGGCCGTGAGGACGGCGTGCTCGTCCAGTACGTGCAGGTGAGATGAGCTCTCCCACGATCCAGGCCACTCTGGTCGGGAGCTATCCAGTGCCGCAGTGGCTGATCGCACAGCCGAGCGAGCAGGCGTTGAGTGACGCGACGGCGGTCGTGCTGCACCTCCAGGAGCTCGCCGGGATCGACCTCGCGGTCGACGGCGAGCTCTACCGGTTCGACCCTGACCACCCCCAGACCAACGGCATGATCGAGTACTTCGTCAGGCCGATGGCCGGCGTCCGTTCGGCGATCACCCGCTCCGACATCGAGCTCTTTCGCGCCCAGCCGCACCTCGGCTTCCGCCGCCGGCCGGCGGCGGTCGTCGAAGAGACGATCGGCGAGGGAACCCTTGACCTCGTGGCCGCCTACGAGCGCGTCGCCGCGCTGAGCCGGCTGCCGGTCAAGTTCACCCTGACCAGCCCGTACATGCTGGCGCGCATGCTCCTCGACACGCATTACAAGGACGCGACGGCACTGACGCTCGCCCTCGCGGACGTGCTTGCGGCGCAGGTGAGGCACATAGACGCGGCCGTGATCCAGGTCGACGAGGCAAACCTGCCCGGCCGTCCAGACGACGCCGAGCTCGCCGCGGAGGCGATCAACCGCATCCTCGACGCCGTCCCGGGCACGCCTGCCGTTCACCTCTGCTTCGGCAACTACGGGGGCCAGCGGATCCAGCAGGGAAGCTGGGCGAAGCTGGTGCGCTTTTTCGAGCGGATCCACGCCGACCACGTCGTGCTCGAGCTCGCCCGCCCGGGCTACGGCGACCTGGAGCGGTTGAAGGACGTCGGGACGAAGCTCCGCTTCGGGATCGGTGTCATCGACATCAAGACCACCATCGTCGAGACGCCGGAAGAGGTGGCGGCGAGGATCGCGACGGCCGCCGGCGTGATCGGAGCCGAGCGGATCGCATACGTGCATCCCGATTGCGGCTTCTGGATGCTGGCGCGTTCGATCGCCGACGCGAAGATGCGCGCCTTGGTGGCGGGCCGCGATCTGTTCGAGGGGAGACACGTGAGGGGCACCTCACGGGCGGTGAGAACCGCCACGCATGCTTAGGAGAGACATATGAACCTGGACCTTCGCGGCTTGATCCCGGCGACCGTGCTGCCGATGACACCCGACGCCTCGATCGACGAGGATGGCCTGCGCCGGTACATCCGGCACGTGGCGCAGGCCGCACCCACGGCTCTCGCCATCAACGTGGACACTGGCGAGGGACCTCACCTCTGGCCGAAGGAGCGCCTTCGAGTGCTGGAGATAGTCGTGGACGAGGTGGGGGACCGGATTCCCGTGGTCGCCGGCCTTGGCGCGCAGTTCACCGCCCAGGCGGTCGACTTCGCCAGGGAGTTCAAGGCCGCCGGCGCATCCGGCCTGCTCGTCTTTCCGATCAGCGCCTACCAGGGCCGGCCGCTCGACCCTGAGATCCCCGTCCGGTATCACGCCGCCATCGGCGACGCGACCGGCCTGCCTCTGATCTTGTTCAACCTCCAGCCTGCCCTCGGAGGCGTCAACTTCACGGCGGAGACGCTCGAACGCCTCTGCCGGGTGAGCCAGGTCGTAGCGATCAAGGAGGCCTCTTTCGACGCGAAGCTCTTCGTCGACATTCGCGCCGCGGTCAAATCCGCCCGGCCTGAATGCGTGTTCCTGACGGGCAACGACAACTTCATCTACGAGTCGTTCGTGCTCGGTGCGGAGGGCGCGCTCATCGGTTTCGGCGCGGTGGCAACACGGCAGCAGGTCGAGCTCATCGAGCACGCGCTTGCCGGCCGCCACGCCGAAGCGCGGCGGATCATGGACCGCCTGACCCCTCTCGTCGACGCCATCTTCGCGGCGCCGGTGAGGAATTACCGCGCGCGGGCCAAGGCCGCCCTGGTCATGCAGGGGATACTCGAGCGGGAGACGGTGCGGCCGCCGCTGCTGCCCATCACCGACGCCGAGCGGGAACGCATTCGCACGGCCATGGTCCATGCGGGCGAGCTGGAGCCAGCGACCAAACTGAGGGTGAAGGCATGAAGCTCGGCACGTTCGTCCCCTCTTACCTCCTTCCAGGCCAGGACGCCAGGCACGGCGCCCAGATCCGCGCCTTCGCGGAGAGGGCAGAGGAACTGGGCTTCGATTCCCTCTTCATCACCGACCACCTGCTCACGGCGAGTCGGTTCTATCGAGTGAGCTGGACCGAGCCGATGATGACCCTGTCGCACGTGGCCGCCGTGACGAGCAAGGTGAAGCTCGGGACGTCCGTGCTGGTGCTGCCGACCAGGCAGCCGGTCGTGCTCGCCAAGGAGATCGCGACGCTGCAGCACCTGAGCGGCGGCCGCTTCGTCTACGGCATCGGCACAGGCTGGTTTCCGCCGGAGTTCGAGTCCACCGGCAGCACCCGCCAGCAGCGCGGAGCCCGCACCGACGAGGTCCTCGAGGCGTCGATGCGGCTGCTCAAGGGCGCTGACGTGAGCTTCGAGGGCAAGTACTACCGCATGGACGGCATCACCGTCGAGCCCCTCAGCCACGTGCCCCCCGTGTGGGTCGCGGGCGGCCAGCAGTACGCGCACGCGGCCTCACCCGACCGCGCCGAGATGTCTCCCAACGTCCTCGCCCGGATCTGCCGCTGGGACGGCTGGATCGTGCGCCCGACCTCGCATCCGTCCCAGATCAAAGAGGACCTGGGGGAGATCGACGCCGAGCTCACCCGTCTCGGCACGAGCCGGGCCGAGAAGAGCTTCACCGTCGCGCACGAAAACTTCTGCTGGTTGAGCGAGAAGGGATCGACCGAGGCGGCGGTCGCGGAGCAGAAGCGGTACATGATGGCCGTGGTCTCCGACGAGCGGCCGTGGGACTACATAGAGGCCGTGTACCTGACCGGCACGATCGACGACATCCAGCGCCGGATCCAGGAGCGCATCGACGCCGGGGTCGAGGAGATGTTCCTGCATACGATGACCGCGGATCTCGCCCAGCTCGAGCTCTTCGCCAAGCACATCCTGGAGCCGTTCGCCAGGGTCCACGCCAGGGCGGCGCGGTGACACTCGAGGGGCGGACCGCCCTCGTCACCGGAGGCACGCGGGGAATCGGTCTCGCGATCACGCGCGCCTTGCGTCGCGACGGGGCTCGCGTGATCGCGGTCAGCCACTCGAGAGACCAGCTCGCGGCCTTCAACCGGGAGTTTGCGGAGGACCCGCTGGCCGCGGCAGATTTCGTCGACGTGCGCGATCGAAGCTCGCTCGAGGCTGCGCGCGATCGGCTCAATTCGCTCGAGATCCTGGTGCCCAACGCCGGAGTCAACACGAGGGTCAAGGCCCTCGACCTGCCTGACGAGCCCCTGCACGACATGTTCGACACGAACCTCTACGGCGTCTTCGTCACCTGCCAGGTGTTTGGGCCGCTCCTCCTCGCCAAACCCGGGGCAAGGGTCGTGGTGACGAGCTCGATATCCGCGATCCACGGGCAGGACCTTCGAGCCGCCTACGCGGCGACCAAGGCCGGCCTTTCCGGTCTCGTCCGCGCCCTCGCCGTCGAATGGGGACCGAAAGGCGCGACCGTCAACGCGGTCGGACCCGGCGTGATCGACACACCCCTGACCCGCGCTTACATGGACGAGCACCCGGAGCGCGCCCAGGCGGCGGTCGACAACACACCACTGCGCCGCCTCGGCACACCGGAGGATGTCGCGGACGTCGTCGCCTTCCTGGTCTCCGATGCGGCGCGCTTCATCTCGGGCCAGACGGTCTTCGTGGACGGCGGCTTGACCGCCGGCAGCGCGTGGTGGTGACCCGATGAGCCCGCAGACCATCGACGACGTCCCGGTCGGCATCAAGACCCGCGTCACCAAGACGGTCAGCGAATCCGACGTGTACCTGTTCGCCGGGATCACCGGTGACCTCGACCCGAACCACGTCGACGAGGAGTACTGCCGCCACACGAGCCTCGGCCACCGGGTCGCCCACGGCGCCCTCATCGTCGGCTACACGTCGGCGGCTTCGACGCGGATCCTTCAGGACTTCGACCGGCCGATGGTGTCGGTCGGCTACGACAGGATTCGCTTCCTCAAACCGGTGTACTTCGGCGACACGCTGACGATCGAGTATGAGATCACCGGCATCGAACGCGAGAAGGAGAGGACGGTGGCGAAGATCGAGGTCAAGAACCAGAATGAGGAGCTCGTCGCGGTGCTGACCCACATCATGCAGCTGGTGACATGACCGAAGCCCCGCCGCTGCGCCTGCTCGAAGGCGTTCGCATCCTCGCGTTCACGCAGTTCCTGATGGGCCCGGTGGCCAGCCAGTACCTGGCGGACATGGGCGCCGACGTGATCAAGATCGAGCCGCCGGGCAAGGGTGCGTGGGAGCGGAGCTGGTCCGGCACCGACCTGTTCCTGAACGGAGTCAGCGCGTTCTTTCTGATGGGCAATCGCAACCTGCGCAGCTTGACCGTCAACCTCAAGAGCGACGCGGGACGCGAGGTTGCGCTGAAGCTGGCGGAGACCGCCGACGTGATCATCGAGAACTTCAGGCCCGGCGTGATGACTCGCCTCGGCCTCGGCTACGACGATGTCAAGGCGATCAACCCCGCCATCGTCTACGCCTCGGGCTCGGGCTACGGAAGCGACGGACCGTACAGCCACCTTCCCGGGCAGGACCTCCTCGTGCAGGCCGTCTCCGGCCTTGGCGCGGGCAACGGCACCGCGACCAGCGGACCGCTTCCCGCCGGTTCGGCGATCGTCGACCAGCACAGCGCGACCCTGCTCGCCATGGGAGTGCTCGGCGCCCTGGTCAACCGAGCCCGCACCGGCGAAGGCCAGCGCGTCGAGCTGATCATGATGATGGCCGCGCTGGACCTCCAGAACGAGCCGGTCATGTACCACCTCAACGGCCGGCGCCTCGAGCGCCCGAAGACAGAACTGGCCGACACCTTCCACAAAGTCCCATACGGGTTCTATGCCACCGCGGACGGCCATCTCGCGATCTCGATGGCGCCGATCAAGGCGATCAGCGAGGCGCTGGGCGGCCCGAAGGAGCTCGAACCGTTCGAGGACCCGGGGCTCGCCTTCGTCAAGCGCGACGAGATCCGCGCCGCCCTCGACCCGATCTTCCGCGAGCGGACCACGGCCGAGTGGGTCGAGCTGCTGCGCGCACACGACATCTGGTGCGCCCCGGTCAACGACCTGGAATCGACGTTCGAGGATGCCGCGGTCAAGCACATCGCCCCGGCCCTCGAGTTCGACCACCCTCGCGCCGGTCGCGTGCGGGCGCTGAAGCATCCCGTGCGGTACAGCTCAGGCGACGCGACGCTACGCCGGCCCCCGCCAGAGCTCGGCGAGCACACCGATGAGATCCTCGGCGAGCTGGGCTACCACGCCGAGCGCATCCGCGCGCTGCGCGAGGCCGGCGATGTCTGAGCCATCGGAGGAGGAGCCTTGATCGCGAACCTGATCGGCGGCAGGTGGATACGGCCCGACGGCCGGACGGTGTCGATCTACAACCCGGCGACGGGCGACGTGATCGACGAGGTGCCGCTGTCCGGCGCCGGGCAGGTCGCCGCGGCCGCGGAAGCGGCGGGCGCCGCGTACGAGACCTGGTCGCGGACCGCGCTGATGGAGCGGGTGCGGCTGATGTTCCGGTTCAAGGCCTTGCTCGAGGACGGGTTCGAGGACCTGGCGAGGATCGTCTCGCGCAACCACGGCAAAACCCTCGACGAGTCACGTGGTGAGGTGCGGCGCGGGATCGAGGTGGTCGACTTCGCTTGCGGCGCTCCGACGCTGCTCCAGGGACGGACCCTGCGGGACGTCTCCAGCGGAGTGGACCAGGATCTCTATCGCTTCCCGCTCGGCGTGGTGGCCGGCATCCCGCCTTTCAACTTCCCCGTGATGATCCCGCTGTGGATGTTCCCGCTCGCGGTGGTCGCCGGCAACACCTTCATCCTCAAGCCTTCGGAGCGCACGCCTCTCGGCGCCGTGCGTCTCGCCGAGCTGTTCACCGAGGCGGGATTCCCTCCCGGAGTGCTCAACCTGGTCCACGGCGCGAGAGAGGAGGTCGACGCACTGCTGGCCCATCCAGGGGTCGCCGCCATCTCCTTCGTCGGCTCGGCGCCGGTGGCGCGCCACGTCTACCAGACCGCCGCCGCGCACGGCAAGCGGGTCCAGGCCCTGGGCGGCGCCAAGAACCACATCGTGGTGATGCCCGACGCGGACCTCGACGTCGCCGTCCCCGCCATCCTCGGCTCGGCGTTCGGGAATGCCGGTGAGCGCTGCCTGGCCGGCAGCGTGGCCGTGGCCGTGGGCGAGACCTCGAAGAAGCTGATGGAGCCGCTGGTCGCGAGGGCGTCCGCGCTGAAGGTCGGGCCTGGAGACGAACCGGGAGTCGACATCGGCCCGCTGATCCGCGCGGATCATCGAGACCGGGTGGTGGGTTACATAGAAACCGGCGAGCGTGAGGGGGCGAGGGTGATCGTCGACGGCCGCGCCGAGGTGAAGCGCCGCGGGTTCTTCCTCGGCCCGACGATCCTCGACCAAGTCTCTGACAGCATGGCCGTCGGGCGGGACGAGATCTTCGGCCCGGTGCTGTCGGTGTCGCACGCGGCGAGCCTCGAGCAGGCGATAGCGCAGGCCAACCGGATGTCGCTCGGCAACATGGCGGTGATCTTCACCCGGTCAGGCCAGTCGGCCCGGCAGTTCCGGGAGCACGTCGAGGCGGGGATGGTGGGCGTCAACGTGCCCGTGGCGCAGCCGTTTGCGTTCTTTCCTTTCTCGGGTTGGAAGGGCTCGTTCTATGGAGACCTTCACGTGCATGGCATGGATGGCATCGAGTTCTACACGCGCAAGAAGATGTTCATCTCGCGCTGGTGAGGACGCGGCTCACCGCCAGCCGCGCGCGTCGACCCTGAGCCATCGCACGCCACCTTCGGCACTCACCAGGGCCAGCTCGGAGTTCAGGTTCACGGTGGTGCAGACGTGCGTGGGGATGATCGCGACGACGTCGCCGATGGACAGTCCCGTCGCACCGTCGGCGGTGAGCACCGCGTGCTCCTCGCTCAACCGAGCGACATGAAGGTGCGGCCTTTCGAGGACGATGCCGAAGTCCGGCATGCCCGGCACCCGGAGGTCGGCTGACAGGACTTTCGATCCGGCGTCGACCACGGCTCGGTCGGGCGCGGGCGTGGACACGACGGTCGCCGCGACCGCGAGGGCGCAGTCCTCGAGCCGCTGGGAGCCGAGCGCCACCTGGTTGGCGTCCCCATACACGTAGGTCCCGGGCCTGACCTCGGTGATGCCCTCCAGCGGGTGCAGGCCAACCGTGGGCGTGGACCCGATGCTCAGCTCGCGGACCGCGACCCCCATCGCCCGCAGGCCCTCGGCGGTCTCCAGCAGTCCGACGACCTCCTGCGCCGCCGCCTCGCGGCGCTCGGCATCCTCCTTCGCGCGGTAGGCGTGCCCTGCGTGGGTGGTGAGCCCGCGAAATCGCTCGGGGCCGGTCAGGCGGACCAGCTCGACGACCGCGTCGACGCTGGCTCGCCCTGGGGGTGTGCCGATGCGATGAAGTCCTGTGTCGACCTCCCAGAGGATCTCCACCTTCTCCGGCACCCGGCCCGCGACGCCGGCGTCGTCGAGCGCGACCGCCAGCCGCCGCACCCTGCCGGCGAGCGCGCCGAGCCGGCGCAGCTTGCCCTCACCCACGGGCGGGTGTGCGATCAGGATGTCGTCTACGCCAGACGCCGCGAACGTCTCGGCCTCGGTGAGCGTGGCCACGGTCAAGCCCGCCGCGCCGTGGGCGAGCTGGCGGCGCGCCACCTCGACGCTCTTGTGAGTTTTCGCGTGCGGGCGCAGGCGCACGGCGTTCCCTCGCGCCAGCTCGGCCATCCGGGCGAGGTTGCGCTCCATCGTCTCCTCGTCGACGACGACCAGCGGCGTGCCGTGCTCGGTCGCGGCGCGAACGGCGATCACCGGGTTCATTCCTGGCGCTCGCCTGGATCGGCCTTGGTGAGCGTGCGGCCGAGCATCAGCTCAGCGAACTCGGGCCGGGCGAGCAGGGTCTGCGACTCACCTGACAGCTGAGTCCGCCCGCTGACCAGGAGGTGAGTCAGGTCCGCGACCTCCAGCGCGAGCCTCGCCTTCTGCTCGACCAGGAGGATCGCGACGCCGCTCGACGCGAGGCGCCGCACGTGCGTCCTGAGCAGCACCTCCGACAGCTCCGGTGACAGGTTGGCCGTCGGCTCGTCGAGAACGAGCGCGGTGGGCCGGAGCATGAGCGCGCGACCGAAGGCGAGCATCTTGCGCTCTCCGCCTGACAGCTTGCTGGCCTGTCGCGTGCGCATGGACTCCAGTGCGGGGAAAACGGCGAACACCTCGCGCAGGCGGTCGTCGACCTCAGAACCGCGCAAGAGGTAGGCGCCCATCAACAAGTTCTCATGCACGGACAGCGGTCCGAAGACGTCCTTCATCTGAGGCACGTAGCCGATGCCCTTGGCCACCAGGCGCTCGGTGGCCAGGTTGGTCACGTCTTCGCCGCCCAGAAAGACCTTTCCCGACATCGCGCGGATCACGCCGACCACCGCCTTCAGGACCGTGCTCTTGCCCGCGCCGTTGGGGCCGATCAGGGCGGTTATCCTGCCGCGGTCCACGGCGAGCGAGACATCGTCGATCACCGGCACCCCGCCGTAGCCGGCGGTCAGGCCCTCGACCCGGAGATGCGGTACGGCGCCCGGCTCGACCTCAGCCCGCAAAGTAAGCCTCCCTGACCTGCGCCTCGGCCCGGACGGCGGCGAGCGAGCCCTGTGCGATCACTTTTCCGTGAGACATGACGACGACGACCTTGCAGAGCCTCTCGACGATGCCCAGCTCGTGCTCGACCATCACCATGGTCAGCCCTTCATCACGCAGGGAGGCGAGCTGACCCTCGAGCTCTCCGATCATCGACGGGTGGACGCCGGCGGTGGGCTCGTCCAGCAGGAGCAGCCGCGGCCTGGCCATCAGCGCGCGCATCACCTCGAGCAGGCGTCGCTGGCCGCCGCTCAGATCCCCCGCATAGGCGTCCTCCTTGTCGGCCATCCTGAAGCGCTCGAGCAGCTCACGCGCCCGGTCGATCAGCTCCGCTTCGTAGGCGCCCCACATCCTTTTCCCGACGAGGGCGCCGAGCAAAGTCTCGCCGGGATGGTGGGGGGCGCCGGCCAGCAGGTTCTGCATCACGGTCAGCCGAGGAAACTCCGCCGACAGCTGAAAGGTGCGGATCAACCCGCGGCGAGCGATCTCGTGAGGAGCGAGTCCCGAGATCTCGCGTCTGTCCAGCAGGACGGAGCCCGAGCTCGGCTTGATGGCTCCGCCGATCATGCCGATCACAGTCGACTTGCCGGCTCCGTTCGGTCCGATCAGGCCGACGATCGCGCCGGCCGGGACCGCAAACGAGACGCCGTCGACCGCGACCACGCCGCCGAACTCGCGGTGCAGGTCGCGCACCGCGAGCAGGCCGTCCGGATGGCGGACGCCGGACGAATCGTCTATGGCGCGGCGCCGCCCGAGCGCGGGGTGCCGGCCGGTCTTGCCCCGGCAACGGCCGATCGTTTGAAGCGGACGCGGCGTTCGGGAAAGACCCCGCGCGGCCGGAACCAGAGGAAGGCCAGCGTGAGGAGGCCGTAGACGATCAGCTGGCCGGCGTCGATCCAGCCCGCCTGGCCGACGTCCGGCAGGAATCGCGTCAGCTCACCGAAGACGATCGGCACGAGCAGCACTCCGATGATCACGCCAAGGTTGCTTCCGAAGCCGCCGACGATGACCGCCGTCACGTAGACGAACGTCTCGGCATAGGTCCAGCTGCCCGGCGCCCAGGCGCTGATGAAACCGACGAGCAGCGCTCCGCTCAACCCGGCGAGGCCGCCGCCCACGACGAAGGCGAGCATGCGCAGGCGCCGCACGTCCTTGCCCAGCGCCTGGGCCGCCTGATCGTTCTCGCGCACGGCGCGAAGAGCACGGCCAAGCGGGGACGAGGTGATGCGGTGCACGACCCACCAGGCGATCACGCAGAAGACAGCGGTCAGGCCCGCGTAGAACCACCCATAGTCGAAGAGCCCCAGGCCGAGCTGGTCCATCAGGGGCTTCGGCACGAGCGACAGGCCGTTGGCGCCATTGAGCAATCCGACCTGGTTGGTGACCACGCCGGTGGCGATGAGCGAGATGACCAGGAACGCCATCGCCTGGTAGTCCCCGCGCAGGCGCGGAAGGATCACCGCGCCGATCAGCAGCGAGAGAAGCGCGCCGGCGGCGGTGGCGACGAGGTAGGGGAGTGGAAACGGAAGGGTGGCACCCCAGAAGTAGGTCTGGAAGCCGGCTCCCGCGAGGTTGCCGGAAGCCGGGGCGCCCAGCGTGAACAGCGCGTACGTATACGCGCCCACGGACTGAAAGATGATGAACGCGAAGTTCAAGATGCCTGTCACCCCGAACTGCAGGTTGAGCCCGAGCGCGGCGATGAGGTCCACACCGAGGTAGACCAGGAGCAGGGTGACGTAGTACTCCTGGGCGCTGGTCAAGCCACGACCTCGCGCTGGGCGACCACGTCGGCCAGGATTCCCTGCGGCCGGAAGAGAAGGAAGAGGACGAGGATCACGAACGCGGTCACGTCGGTGTACTGGGGATTGAAGTATCCGGCCACCAGCGTGGTCGCCATGCCGAGCAGAAGAGCGCCGAGCATCGCCCCATAGGGCTGCCCGATGCCGCCGACCACGGCGGCCGCCACGATCGTGATCAGCAGCCCCTGCCCCGTGAAGACGCCCCACCCGGTGACCGACATGCCGAGCACGACTCCGGCGATCCCGCACAGGGCGCCGGAGATCAACCAGGCGATGTCCGTGATGCGGCGGATCGGGATGCCGCATGCGCGCGCCAGTGATTCATCGGTCGCGGTGGCTCGCATGGCGCGGCCGAGCTTGGTGCCCGCGAGCAGGATCCTGACCGCGATCATCGCCACCACCGCGATCCCGATCACGATCAGCTGCTGGGTGGTGAGGATCATGCCCAGGCCGGTGAACGTCGGTCCTGGGTCGAACCTGTAGCTGAAGTTCGACGCTCCCGCGACGATCAGCAGGCCGTTGGCGATGATCAGGCTGACGGCGATGGCCACGACCACCATGCCGAAGAGCTTCAGCCCCCGCCGCGCGAAGGGCCCGAAGATGAACCGGTTCAGGAGCAGAGACGCCACGGCGGAGGCGATGGCGCCGGCCACCAGGCCCAGCCAGATGCTCCCTCCCCTGTGGTTGATCACGTAAGCCGTGAGCGCACCGATCGTCATCACCTCGCCGTAGGCCAGGTTCAGCACGTTGGTGACCGCGTACTGCAGCGTGAAGCCGACCGAGGCGATCGCCAGCACCGCGGTGGTGACCAGCCCGAAACCGATGAACACCGGGATCAGGTCCACGGGTCAGTAGGATCGCACGCCGTCTGCGGGCACCATGGTTCGGCTCGCGGTCATCGCCGCGGTGGTTAGTGCAGCTTCAGGATGTCGGCGGCGGTGACGACTCCAGCCGTGGTCTGGTTGCCGCTCGAGTCGTAGCCGTTGGCGCTGAAGTCTCCGCCGTAGTTGTGGTACTGGTCGAAGTTCACCGCGCCCCCCGCGCCGATGTAGCGGATGCTCTTTCCCGCGGCGAGCGCCGCCTTCCCCTCGGCGAAAGAGTGGACGTCGGTCTTGCCGGAGCCCGGGTTGGCCACGTCGATGATGTGGCTGTTGTAGTCGACAGGCACCACGGACTTCGTGGCGAGCATCGCCAGCGCCATCAGGTTGATCCCGTCGTAGTCGGTCATCGAGTACGCGTCGGCCGACCACTGGTTGGACGGCTGCGTGACGTCGGTGGTGTCGGCCAGAAGGGCGGTGTTGTACACGTTCCAGGACGGTCCCGCCGCGGCGACGTAAGGCTGCAGGCCGACATAGTACTTGTCGAGGTTGGCGGTCCCGATCGCGTCGCCGACGGCCTTCGCCCAGTCCGCCGAGATCGTCGGCGCCGTGCCGATGATCGGCACCATCTGGCCGCCGTTGAGCTGCAGGAAGGCCTTGAAGAAGGTGGCGTCGGTCTGCGGGTCGGCCTCTGTGAAGATGGCCTGGGGGTGTGCGGCCACCATCCGGGCGGCCTCGGTCTGGTACGAGGGCTGGTCTTCGGTGACGCCCAGGTTGAGGGCCATGTTGCCGCCGCCCTTCTTGAACCCGGAGACGAGGGTCGGAACGCTGGTCTGGGCGGTGGTGTCGCTGCCGAACACCGCGGCCGCGGTCTTGTAGCCCTGCTTCAGCGCCCAGGCCGCTAGAGCGAAGCCGCCCGCGCTGTCGGGCGGCGTGATCCGCCAGAAGTACTTGTCATGGGTCTGGTTGAAGGCCGAGTCCCCGGTGTCAGCCATCATCGTGATCTTGGCCGCCTCGTAAATCGGCTCGGTCGCCGTCGCGACGCCTCCGGGTCCGAGCGTGCCTTCGAGGTTGGTGATCGTCGCCACCGCCTTGGTGGCCGCGGCGACCCCGTCCGCCGGGTCGTTGCGATTGTCGATCACCTGGCAGTGCGCCTTGTGGCCGAGGATTCCTCCGTTCTGGTTGATGAGGCTGACCGCCGTGTAGCAGCCGGCGATCTGCTCCTGCCCGAAGAAGGCGTTCGCGCCGGTGAACGAGCTGTCGCTCCCGAACGTGATGTCGCCGGACGGCTGCGCCGCGAGCTGCCCGCCCCCGCCGGGGGTGGAGTTTCCGCAGGCCCCGACCGCGACCGCCAAGACGGCCACGGCCAGAGCCGAGAGCCTGCCGCGCAACCCGGAACTCTGGATCATGACTCCTCCCCTGTGGAAGGTCTGGGGTTCGCGCGGCGGAGCGTCCTTCCCTCGCTCACGCCATCACAGACATAATCGATTACCTATTATGGAAGCCCGCCTGAGGGAGCGTCAAGTTGAGCGCCGGAGCGTCGTGCTTCGAGGGAGGGCGAGATGGCGTACGACAGGAAGCAGGGCAGGCACGAGGTCGCGCAATCTAGCCGCCCCGACTACCGCCTCGAGGTCGGCCGGGCCGAGGTCCCTGTCGGCGAGCCGCGCGATTTCGTGGTCCTCGACCCGTCGCGTGCCGCGATTCTCACGGCCTGGACCGCCGCCCTGATCCCGGCCGCCGGGCGCAGGCCCGATGCCGGCAGCGTGGGCGCGGCCGAGTACATCGACGCCACGGTGCACCTCGTCCCGGTGCTGCGCCCAGCGCTCTTCCACGCGATCGACCGCGTGGAGAGCCTCGCGCTCGAATTGACAGGCCACTCCTTCACCCGGTGCGGCGCCGAGCAGCGCGAGCAGGTGCTGCGCCAGTTCCAGGCGGTCGACGACAGCGACGCGTTCAGCATGGTCAGCGACTTCACCTATGAGTCCTACTACGGACATCCGGACGTGCTGGCCGCGATGGAAACGGAGAACGGCTGGCGTGGGATGGTCCCCATGACGGGCACCGTGATGGCGCCCTTCGACGCCTCGCGCCTGCAACGCGTGCGCGCGCTTCCGCCCCGCTATCGCGGTGTCGATGCCGCGAAAGAGATGAAGGCATGAGCCGCGAACCCGCGGCGGATGTGCTGGTGGTCGGCGCCGGCGCCGCCGGCGCGGCGCTGTGCAAGCGGCTGTCGGGGAAGGGCGCGAAGGTGGTGTGCCTCGAGCAGGGCGACTGGGTCGACCGCGACCGCCTGCCCAAGGCCCACGTCGACTGGGAGGTTCGCGGCCGGCGGTTCTGGGCGGCGAATCCAAACGTGCGCCGCTGGCCCGCCGATTACCCCGTGAGCAGCGAGGGCGCAGACCCGGTGGACATCTACATGTACAACGCTGTCGGGGGCAGCCAGATCGGCTTCGCCGGCAACTACTGGCGCATGGCGCCCTCTGATTTCCGGGTGCGCACTCTCGACGGAGTCGGTATGGATTGGCCCTACGACTACGAGGCGCTCTCGCCGTACTACGCCATCAACGAAGCGGAGGTCGGCGTCGCGGGCCTGGCCGGCGACCCTTGCGGTCCGCCTCGCGAGCCGCTGCCGAACCCGCCCGCCCCCATCGGGCGTCCGGGCGAGCTGCTGATCGACGCCTACGAGAAGCTCGGCTGGTACTGGTGGCCGACCGAGCAGTCGATCACGACCAGTGACTATCGCGGCCGCCCGGCCTGCACCAACATGGGCTGGTGCACGTTCGGTTGCACGCAGAAGTCCCTGTCCACGGCCGACCTCACCTACTGGCCTGGCGCGCTCGAGAATGGAGTCGATCTGCGCACCAATTCGCGCGTGCGCGAGATCATTCTCGCGCCTGACGGCCGCGCCGCCGGCGCGCGCTACTACGACCAGGACGGGGTGGTACGCGAAGCGCGGGCGGCGGTGACCGTGATCGCGTGCGGTGGCATCGGCACCCCCCGCCTGCTGCTGATGTCGAGCTCGGCGACGCACCCCGACGGGCTTGCCAACTCCAGCGGGATGGTGGGCAAGAACCTCATGGTCCACGTGCAGAGCTTCGCCAGCGGCCTGTTCGACGAGCCGGTCGACGGATGGGAGGGCACCTGGGGCGGCACTGTCTCGACGCGTCAGTTCTACGAGACCGATCCGGCGCGCGATTACGTTCGGGGGTTCGTGCTCAGCGGATGTCGGGGCTGGTCACCGCTGAACCTCGCGCTGCAGACCGCCCCATGGGGTTCCGGCCATCACCGGGCTTTCGACGAGCGGATCAACCACGAGATCTCGCTCTACATGTGCGGCGAGGACCTGCCCGAGGAGAGCAACCGGGTGGAGCTGGACTGGGCCCACCTCGACGCTTTCGGCCTCCCTGGCGTGACCACGCACCACGAGCTGAACGAGAACAGCCGCCGGCTGGGAGCCGACATGATCGCGCACGCGCGCCAGGTCCTCGATGCAGCCGGGGCGAAGAGCGTGCGCGATTTCGGGCTGGCGCCCATCTGGGGCTGGCATCTGCTCGGGACGGCCCGCATGGGCGCCGACCCTCGGACGTCCGTGACCGACGGCGGTCACCGCGCCCACGACGTGCCCAATCTCTTCATCGCCGACAGCAGCAGCATGCCCACGAGCGCCGCGGTCAACCCCAGCCATACGATCCAGGCCCTCGCCCTGCGCTGCGCAGACCAGATCTGGGACCGGCGACGTGACTGGGCCGGCGCCGGATGAGGTGAAGGGGACAGACAGCCCGCCGGAAGAGCATTCATACGTGGGGCGGCCCATGCGCCGCCGCGAAGACCTGCCACTCGTGCAGGGCCAGGGCCGCTACACGAGCGACGTGCACCTGCCGCGGATGCTGCACATGTCGGTGGCCCGGTCGACGGTGCCTCATGGGGTCCTGTCGGCTGTCGATCTTGCGGCGGCGCGTTCGATGCCAGGAGTCGTCGGCGCGTTCGCCGTAGGCGACCTCGACGAGATTCGCGGTGCCATGGTGGATGCCTCATTTCCGGACGTGCACCTGGTGGGCAGACGCGTCCTGGCACGCGATCGGGTCCGCTATGTCGGCGAACCGGTGGCCGTCGTCGTGGCCGAGGACGCGTACCTGGCCGCGGACGCGAGCGCGGCCGTCGAGATCTCGTACGAAACGCTCGCCGCGGTGTCCGATGTCTCGGCGGCGATCGCCGCCGGCGCTCCAGACGTCCACCCTCCGCATCACGGCAACGTCGCCGGCAGTCTGGTCCGCGAGTTCGGCGAAATCGACACGGCGTTCGCGCACGCGGCGCTGGTCGAACGTCACTCGTACCGGATGGCGCGCGTCTCGGGCGGCTACCTCGAGCCAAGAGCCTGCAGCGCCGTGTGGGACGCCGATTCGGAACGCCTGGAGGTCTGGACGTCGACGCAGTGGGTGCACGGAGTGCGCGACCGCGTCGCGGAGATGCTGGGCCTGCAGGCGGCTCGCGTCCGAGTGCGCGCGGAGAACGTCGGCGGCGGATTCGGACCGAAGGGCGCGACGTACCCGGAGGAGGTGCTGGTCGCGGCCCTCGCGCGAAGGCTGGCGCGTCCGGTGCAGTGGGTGGCCGGCCGGAGCGAGGACACCGCGTCGTCGATGCAGGCGCATGGGGACACCCTGGAGGTGGAGGCCGCGGTCGACGAGAAGGGTCGACTGCTCGGGCTCAAGGCGCACCTGCTTCACGACCTCGGCGCCTATGCGGGTCCGGGGGCCGCCGTCGTGATCACGATCACGAATCACCTGCTCTGCGCGTATCGCGTGCCGGCCTATCGCGCGGACATCGACCTCGTCTACACCAACACCGCGCCGACGGGCTTCATCCGTGGTGGGGGACGGGAGGTCGGCAACTTCGCGATCGAGCGCACCATGGACCGGATCGCCGCGAGACTCGGCCTCGACCCGGTCGAGGTGCGCCGCCGCAACCTGGTCCCTGTCGAGGCGATGCCGTACGAGACCGGGCTGACAGGCGTCGTCTACGACGGTGGTGACTACGCCGCGCTGCTCGAGCGCGTCGCGGCGGCGGTCGAAAAAGAGAAGGCCGCCCCTCACGCCGGCGTCGGCGTCTCACTGTCGGTCGAGAGGACCGGCATCGGCGCGGGGGAGGAGGCTCGCATCGCCGTACACGCGGACGGAACGGTCGTGGCGCGACTGGGGTCCACACCTGGCGGCCAGGGCCACGAGACGTCGTTTGCGCAGGTGGTCGCCACCTCGCTCGGCTGGCCGCTGGAGAGGGTGCGAGTGATCGCGGGCGACACCGACACTGTGCCGCGTGCGGCGGTCACGGCGGCGAGCAGGTCTGCCTTCGAGGTGGGCAACGCAAGCGCGCTCGCGGCCGCGTCGGCCCGGACGAGGCTCATCGAGATGGGCGCCGAGCTGCTCGAAGCCGCGCCGGCCGACGTGCTGCTGACGTCCACCGGCGTGCACGTGATGGGCGCCCCCGGCCGGTTGGTCGCGCTCGCGGAAATCCTGCGCGACGGTCCTCTCGAGACAGCGGAGACGTTCAAGGCGATGCCCGCGTATGCAAGCGCCTGCCACGCCGCGGTCGTCGAGCTCGACCCCGAGGATGGCGCGGTGAAGCTGGCACGCTACGTGATCGCCCACGATTCCGGCAGGTCGATCAACCCGCTGCTCGTCGAGGGCCAGCTGCATGGCGGGTACGCGCACGGCCTCGGTTACGCCTTGCTCGAGGAGGCCGTCTATCAACCAGACGGGACGTTCGTGACCCCGAGCTTCATCGACTACCTCATTCCAAGCGCGAACGAGGTTGCTGTCGTGCCGGAGATGATCAAGGTCGAATCCGAGGTCTTCGGCAACCCTCAGGGGTTCAAGGGCGCCGGCGAGAGCGCGACGATTCCGGCTCCCGCCGCCATCGTCTCGGCGATCGAGAATGCACTGACCAAGCTTGGTGTCACCACCCCGCTCGACGAGGTCCCGATCACCCCGTCACGGCTCCACAGACTCCTGGGACGGTCGAAGCCTGGCTAACGGCCCGCCGAGTCCAGCGCGCTCCGGATCAGGCGCCCCGAAATGCTGTATGCGGTGGGGAGCTGGATGTCGCCTGGGCCGGGGAGGTCGACGACCGGGAACCAGCGCGCGTCGGTCAGCTCCGTGGGATCGATCCGCAGGTCGCCCCGGGCGTGGTTGGCCGTGAACCCGACCATCAGCTGGCTTGGGAACGGCCACGACTGGCTGCCGAAATAGGCGATGTCCTTGACCTCGATCCCGACCTCCTCGAGCAGCTCGCGCTGGACCGCCTGCTCCAGCGTCTCGCCAGGCTCCACGAACCCGGCGATCAGGCTGTAGAAGCTCGCGCCGAAGCGCACCCCTCGGGCCAGCAGGATCTCAGAGCCCCTGCGCACGAGCGTGATCACCGCCGGCGTGATCCGCGGGAAGTGGACCGCGCCGCACGACGGGCAGACCCGGGCTCGCTCCGTCGCGCTGTATGCGGTGGGTGACCCGCAGCGACCGCAGAACGCGTGGGCGGCCGACCACTCGAGCGTCTGGAAGGCGCGAGCGCCAAGCTCCATGTCACTCTCTGGCAGCAGCCCGAACAGCTCTCGCAGGCCCTTCAGCTCCAGACCGTCGCACGTGTCCGACGACGAGATCGAGACCGCGACCGCAGGCGGGCCGCCGGGCCGTCCCACATCGAAGGGGCCGGCCGCGATCGCACCGCAGCCTTGCAGCTCGGACCATCGCGGGACGCGCACCTCAGGCTCCGCGTGAACGAGCATGCGCGAGTCGACGAACGCAAACGTCGCGCTCGAGGGATCGGGTTGCCGCGAGGGATCGAACACCGGCATCAGTGAAGGCGGCGCTTTTCCTCGCGAGGCAGCCTCACTTCTCGGTGCCGTCCTGCAGCCACCGGGCCGCCTCCATCAGGTGATCGTGCATGGCGGCCGCCGCGCCGTGCGCATCGCGCGCGCGCAGAGGCGCGACGATCTTGCGGTGGCGCACCGCGAGCTCATGCAGGTCGACGCCCGAGCGCGCAGCGGTCAGGTAGGTGCGCGCCCAGGGTTCCAGGAACTGCCAGAGGCGCGCGAGAGTGCTGTTCTGCGCCGCTTCGACGATGAGCCCGTGGAACTGGGCATTGAAGTTCGCCTGCCGATGGGCCTGGCCGAGCGCCGCGGCCTTCTCCATCTGGTCGATCAGGTCTTCGAGCTGATCGAGCTGTGCGTCGGTGATCCTGGCCGCCGCTTCGCCGGCCGCCAGCGACTCCAGCACGGCCCGGACCGGGTAGGCCTCGAGCAGTTCCGCCCGCGTCGGGTTGCGCACGCGCGCGCCCTTGAAAGCGTGCGACTCGACGACGCCCACGCTTTCCAGGTCCCGCAGCGCCTCGCGCACGGGCGCCTGGCTGACGCCCAATTCGCGGGCGATCTGGGTCTCGACGAGGCGTGCGCCGGGTTTGTAGTAGCCCTCGACGATGCGCTCGATCAGCAGGTCGCGGACCTGGCTGCGCAGGACGTTGCGCAGGAGGGGGATGGGCTGGTCGGACGGCAGCCGAGGCGCGATGGCGGGCTCCGCGACGTGGGACCGGGCCCGCAGGTTGGCCATAATTAGTCTGCCATCCTAGATTATCGATTATCTACCGGCAACCGCCATCCCTCGCGTCTCTTCTATATAGACGCGAGGCCGCTCTATATAGACGCGAGGCCGCGCGGCTGATGGGCGGCGAGGCGACGCCGTTCGCCGGCTCGCCCGCGCTCGAGCGGCTGTTCCGGCTCGACGGCAGGGTCGCGCTCGTGGTGGGCGGCGCCGGGGGCATCGGCTCGGCGATGGCCGAGGCCATGGGCCTCGCCGGCGCGATGGTCGCGGTCGCGGGGAGGACCGCCGAATCGCTGGAGGTGGTCGCCGGGCGGGTGCGCGACACCGGCGCGCAGAGCCTGGCCGTGGCCGGCGATGCCAACGACCCGGAGGAGTGCGCAAGGATCGTCGCCGAGACGGTGGGACGTTTTGGGCGCCTCGACATCGTCCTCAACGCCATCGGCGGGGGCGCCGGGACGGCGCTCTTCGCGGCCGAGGACTATCCGCTCGCCGAGTGGGAGCGCATCGTCGACCTGAACCTGCGAAGCACTGTGCTGCCGACGCAGGCCGCGGTCAAGGCGATGATCGAAGGCAAGCGCGGAGGCCGCGTCCTCAACATCTCGTCGGTGCGAGGGCAGCTGGGGATCAACGCCGGCTACTCCGCATACGTCGCGGCCAAGGGCGCGATCAACGCCCTGACGCGCCAGTGGGCCACCGAGTGGGCCAGGCACCGCATCACCGTGAACGCGATCGCGCCCACCTTCGTCGACACGCCGCAGGTCGCGTCGCTGCTGGCCGACCCTGTCTTCAAGGGCAAGCTGGTCGATCGCATACCCCTGAAGAGGGTGGGGGAGACGAAGGACCTGGTCGGCCCGGTGCTGTTCTTCTGTTCCGAAGCGTCGTCTTACGTCACCGGGCAGGTCCTGACCGTCGACGGCGGCCTGACCGCAACCCAGTAGAAAAGCGAGGGGTCGAGCGCATGGAGCAAGTGACACCGAACGTATTCACCGATACGAAGCTGCGCGGCTGCAACCCGAGCTTCGTGGTCACTTCCGACGGAGTTGTCGTCATCGACACTCCACAGCTGCCGACCCGGGCGGTGGAGATGCGAAAGCTCGCCGAGTCCCACGGTCCGATCCGCTACCTGGTCAACACGGAGCACCACGTCGACCACATCTTCGGGAACCACTGGTTCAGGGGCGCGTACCCGGTCGTGCATCACAAAGGAGTCGCGGACCTGTTCATGAAGGTCATGCCCGACATCGACCCTTACGCGTATGGGGCCGAGGCGATCCCGATGGACGACCCGCAAGGCGCCGCGCTGCTGCCCGACCGTGAGACGTACTACCGCGATCTCAACAAGGGCACGATCGTTTTCACCGGTGACGTGACGCTGCGCGTCGGCGACCACACCTTCCATCTCATTCACACGCCAGGCCACACCCCCGGCCAGATCGCCGTGCACGTGCCCGAAGAGCGCGTCGTGCTCACCGGCGACACGATCTTCATGGATTGCCAGACGTGGCTCATGACGTCTGACATCCCACAGTGGCTCGCAGCCCTCGACCGCATTCGCTCGCTCGACGTCGACCACGTGCTTCCAGGACACGGACCCGTGACGACCACGGCGTATGCCGCAACGCAGCGCGCTGTGCTGATGGACTGGGAGAGCGCAGTGGCGGACGCCATCGCGAAGGGTTGGTCACGCGAGGAGACGATCGCGCGCGTGAGCTTCGCGGACCGATACCCGGTGGACATCGGCCAGGGATACATGATGGATCACATCCAGACCAAGAATGCCGCGTCGCTGTACGACAAGATGACGGCGCCCCGCGCAGCGGGGTGATGTCTCTGCTTCCTTCCGGGAAGGGGGCCCCAGGGCGAAGGGAACCTTAGGGCGTCAGGCGCGGCCGGCGGCGCTCTCCTCGGCCCGGCTGCGCCCGGCCAGGAGGATCAGGTCTTCGTGCAGCTCGAACCAGACGCTGTGGTAGCTGTCGACTCGGGGCGAGGCGACAAATCGGTGGTCACCTGCGCGCGCCAGCTCCATCGCGCGCTGGAGCCGTGCCCGGTACAGGTCCAGCTCGCGAGGCGCATTGCTCATGGCCAGAAGCCAGGTCGTCGCGTCGTGGTGCAGCCCGGCCAGACGTTCGAGCACGCTCGCGTCGTACGCGGCGTCGGTGTGATCGTTTGCCGCCTGCGCACCTCCGACCTCACGCAGCTGCCATGCGGTGACCGCGTCCTTGACCCGCCGGTCGAGCGGCTGGAACCCTTCGAGCGCGGACTCCGCATTGCGCGCGCCCCACGCCTGCCGGTCGGCAGCCACACGCGCCTCGGCGAACCCCCTGCCTTCGCGGGTCAATCGGAAGGCTTCGTCGTGCACCTCGACGCGGCCGTCCGCCACCAGCCGGTCGACCATCTCCCTCACCCGATCGCCGCTCGACACAAGCGCGGAGGCCAGGCTTTCGGTCGTGGCCGAGCCCTTGATGAGCAGCGCTCGGACGACGTCATCGTTGCCCGGCTCGCCGGCCTGGTGGCCAACAACGCCAGGCTGGACCGGCAGCTCACCAGGATCGCCGGGCATCTCGATCCCCAGCTCCCGCGCCCACCCGACCAGGATCGCCGCCTCGGGCGCCGGCGCGGTGCTTCCATCGACAGTTCCCGCGAAGACCTCGCCCGTGCTGCCGTCGATGGTGATGACGTCGCCGTCTTTCAGGACGTGGCCCGCGACATTCACATCGCGCTCGCGCACCTCGACCGCCTCGGCGCCGACCACCGCTGGGATCCCCCAACCGCGGGCAACCACCGCGGCGTGGCTCGCCAGGCCGCCCCTGCTCGTCAGCACGCCGGCGGCTCGGGCCATGCCGCGGACGTCGTCCGGCGACGTTTCCGCCCGGACGAGGATGACCGATCGCCCCTCGTCGGCGGCCGTCACCGCCGCTGATGCGGACGTGACGACCTCTCCCGTCGCTACACCGGGCGAGGCCGGCAGCCCGGAGGCCAGCGCGGTAACGCCGGATCGGCGCGCGATCGACACCGTCGGTGGGTGCGACAGAAGTGCCGCCGTGCGCTCGACAGCCTGCGCACGCGACAGCGGAAAGCCCGGAGCCTCGGCCATCTCCACCGCGATGCGAAGCGCCGCCCGCGGGCTCCGCTTGCCCGGGCGCACCTGCAGCAGCCACAGCCTTCCCTGCTCGATGGTGAACTCGATGTCGCAGAGGTCCGCGAAGTGCCGCTCCAGCACCTCCGCGCATCTGCGCAGCTCCGCGCCGGCCTGCGGCAACCTCTCGTCGACGACCGACACGGGCTCAGTCCTGTGCGCGCCGGCCACGACGTCCTCCCCCTGGGACGCGAACAGGACGTCGCCGTAGAGCGAGGCCTCGCCGGTGGCCGGATTGCGGGTGAAGAGCACGCCGCTGGCGGATCCGGCACCCCAGTTGCCGAACACCATCGCCTGTACCGTGACGGCGGTGCCGAGGTCGCCGGCGATGCCCTCCCGGATGCGGTAGGCACTGGCGCGATCGCTGTTCCAGGACCGGAACACCGCCTCCACGGCCGCGCGCAGCTGGTCCCATGGATCATCGGGAGCGGTCGCGACTCCCACGACCCGCGTGTACATCTCGACGAACCGGCGGCGGCAGTCGGCGGCGAACGCGGCGTCGCCGGAGGCATCGGCCAGGCCTCGCGTGGTCCTCTCGTTGAGACCGAGGTCGAGGATGGTATCCATCATCCCGGGCATCGACACCGGGGCGCCGGACCGGACGCTCACTAGAAGGGGGTTGCCGGCGTCGCCGAAGCGCCGCCCGACAGCTCCCTCCAGCCGCCGCATCGCGGTGGCGATCTCCTGGTCGAGGCCGGACGGCCAGCCGGCGGACAGATATTCCCGGCACGCGGCCGTCGTGATCGCAAACCCGGGCGGGACCGGAAGGGCGAGCTCGGCCGCCATCACCGTCAGTCCGGCGGCCTTGCCCCCGATCAGGGAGGCGAGCTCGGCGGGGGGCAGCCCGTGGTGATGGTCCAGCGTGTAGACGTAGGTCACCGGGCCGTGGACGCACCGCCCGCTTGCTCTTGAGCCGCGCGCCACACACGTTCCGGTGTGAGGGGCAGGTCGCGGATGACGAGGCCCGTGGCTTCAGTCACGGCCGAGGCGAGCGCGGGCGCGGTGGCCATCAGACCGCCCTCGCCGGCGCCCTTGGCGCCATACGGTCCGGGGCCGTCCGCGTTCTCCACCATGAGCGATTGCATCTCCAGAGGGAGGTCCTTCGTGGTCGGGATTCGGTAGTCGAGGGCGCCGAGGTTGCGGATCCGGCCGGCTTCGTCGAGGATCACGTGCTCCATCAGCGTGTGGCCGAGGCCCATCACGGCGGCGCCTTCGTCCTGCATCTCGACGTGCTGCGGGTTGATCGCCTTACCCACGTCCGCCACCGTGACGTGGCGCACCAGCAGGATCTCGCCCGTCGCAATGTCGACCTCCAACTCCGAGGCGGTGCACGTGAACTCGTAGAACGACGGGCTGCCGCCGAGCGGATGGTCCGGTCGATGCTCGCTTCGCATCGACCCCACCCCGATCACCTCACCCCTCACCTCTCCGAAGCGAGCGCGCAGCGCATCCGCCACTCCCGCTTCAGACGCGGGGCTCCCGAGCTGCCTCCTGATGTCCTGGCACGCGCGCGCGACGGCCTGGCCCATGAAAACGGTCGATCGGCTCGCCGACGTCTGGAGGTCGAAAGGGACGGCCGACGTGTCGCCCGTGACAACGGTCGTCAACTCGACCGGGATGCCCAGCTCGTGCGCGGCGATCTGGGAGAGGACCGTGCGGGCGCCCTGGCCCATGTCCGACGTGCCGGCGAGCACCGTGGCGCTGCCGTCCCAGTGGAGCCTCACGATCGCGTAGGACGCGCCGGTCGTGGCGGAAGCCTTGATCGCCACCGCCAGGCCGCGCCCCTGTCGCGCCGGCAGCGGGTCGCCCCAACCGATGGCGGCGGCGGCCTTGCGCACGGCCTCCCCCCAGTCCCCGTCGGCCGGCGTGTCACCGGGCACGAACGGTTCGCCCTGGCGCGGGAGGTTGCGCAGCCGGATCTCCACCCGGTCGAGGCCGAGCCTTCGCGCCGCGTCGTCGATCTGCGACTCATGAGCCCACGAGACCTGGGGCGTGCCGAACCCACGAAACGCGGTGCTCGGCGTGGTGTGCGACAGAAGGGCTCGCGAGACGATTCGCGCCGCCGGCACGCGATAGGGGCCGCACGCGAGATAGCTGCTCTTGGCGATCACGCGCTCCGCGATGTCCGCGTACGCGCCGATCAGGAAGTCGCCGTGTACGTCCTGGAACGCGATGGTCCCGTCGGCGAGGAATCCCGTCCGCGCATGGATCCGGCATGAGGTGCGGCGCACCTCCTGGAAGGTTTCCTCCAGGGTCAGGAGCAGCCGCACCGGGCGACCTGTCATGAGCGCCAGGAACGCGACCAGCGGCTCGTACTTGGGATGCTGCTTGCCGCCGAACGCGCCGCCCGGATCCGGCGCGCGGACCCTGACCTTCGACACGGGCAGCCGGAGCACCCTGGCGATGATCCGCTGCATCTGGAACGGGTTCTGCGTCGCGGTCCAGACCGCGACACCGCCGTCCTCCGGCGCCGCGATGAACGCGTGGGGCTCGATGGCGAAGTGCGTGACCATCGGAAACGTGTAGACGTTGTCGACGACCAGGTCGGCTCCGGCTGCGTCCACGTCCCCCCAGCCGTAGCTCAGCTCGTTGAGCACGTTCGATCGGTTCCGCGGATCGCCTGGGCGCAGCTCGGGCTCCTGGACCAGCGGCGACGCGGCATCGAGCGCCTCGTCGACGCTGTAGACACCCGGCAGGATCTCGTACTTCACGTCGACCAGCTCCGCCGCAGCCTCGGCCTCCTCTTTGCTGGCCGCAAGCACCGCGGCCACGGGCTGGCCGTGGTACTTGACCTCGCCGGCCGCGAGGATCGGCCTGTCCTCATGAGCCGGGCCGAAGCGGGGCATCGGCTGAGGCAGATCGCCGGCTGTGACGACGCGCTCCACGCCGCAGCTCTGTGCCGCCGCGGCGGTGTCGATGGACAGGATCCGCGCGTGTCCGGCGTCCAGGTGGACGAGCTTCACATGGAGCACGCCGGCGATCTGAATGTCCCCGATGAACTGCTGGCTGCCCGTGACGCGGGCGCTGCCGCCCGAGCGCCGGACAGGAGTCCCGATGCCGCCGGCCGTCAACTTCCCGCCTCGGCCGCCGCCAGCACGGCTTCGCAGATCTGAACGTATCCGCCGCATCGGCACAGGTTCCCGGACAGCCCCTCTCTGACCTGCTCCATGGTCGGACGAGGGTTCTTCTCCAGCAGGTACTGCGCCGCCATGACCTGGCCCGGGATGCAGAATCCGCACTGAACCGCGCCCTTCGCCAGGAATGCCTCTTGAAGAGCGTTGAGCCGCCCATCGTTCGACAGGCCCTCGATGGTGGTGACCTCCGCCCCGTCAGCCTCCGTGGCGAGGACGAGGCACGAGTTCACGACCCGCCCATCGACGAGCAGAGTGCACGCGCCGCACTCACCGACGTCGCAGCACTCCTTCGTCCCGGTGAGCCTCAGGTTGTCGCGCACGAGGTCGAGCAGCGTTATCCCACCGCGCGCGTCCAGGTCGTGCTCTGAGCCGTTGACGGTGACGCGGATGCGGGAGCGCGCGGCCATCAGCTCGCGCGGAGCCGTTCGATTGACGCGCCAAGAACGCGCCGGCTCATGACCAGGAGCATAGCCGCGCGGTATTCACGGCTCCCCCGAACGTCGGAGATCGGGCTCGCACGGGTGAGCAGCCGGCGCAGCACACCGTCCCTTGCCACTTCAGTCGCGTTGGGATCCTGGAGAACGCCGGTGTCATCGATGGCGAGGAATGGACGAGGGCCGACCGCGCCAAATGCGAACCGGGTCGCGCCGTTCGGGTCGACAAGGCAGCAGACGCTCATCGTCGCGAGGTCGACGCCGCGGCGCCTAGTGATGCGGGCGAAGGTCGCCGCGCGCCGCCCCGATGGCATGGGCAGATCGATCGAGGTCACGAGCTCACCCGACTCGAGTGCCGTCTGACGCGGCCCCAGGAAGAACTCATCGACGTTCACGCGCCGAGCGCCGCGGGTGCTCGCGAGGTTGACCACCGCGCCGTACACGAGCAGCGCCGGCGCGGTGTCCGCCGCCGGGGACGCGTGGCACAGGTTGCCGGTGAGAGTCGCCCGGTTCCGGATCTGGATCGACCCGACCGTGAACGCGGAGTCGCCCAGGGCGGGAAACCGCGAACGTATCGTCGCGTCCTCGACGATCTGCGCCATCGTCGTCGTGGCTCCGATGCGGAGCCACTGCCCGGACTCGACGATCCCGGAATTCAGCTCGCCAACGCGCTTGAGGTCGATCACCACGCCTGGCCTCAGCGAGCGGTTGCGCAGCCCGACCACCACGTCGGTGCCCCCCGCGATGAGGCACGCCGTCGATCCGTGCTCTTCGAGCAGGGCCAGGACCTCCGGCAGCGTGGACGGCCTGACGTAATCGAACGGTTGCATGAGAACCCTTCAGAGGACCCTGTCGACCTGGTCCATCAGCACCTGTGGAGTCGCGGCCCGCACAAAGAAGTAGGGACGTTCGCAGAAATGCTCGACGAACTTCGCGCGCGCCCGGCGAAGGTCATCTGTGTCGACGACCGGCATCGGCCAGCCGGGGGCGAGCAGCTCGTTGAGCAGGTAGTAGTTCTGAAGGGAATGAAGGGTCTGGAACTGTCGCTCGAAGGGGATCATCTCGGAGAGGCCCGGCTCGAAGTTGCCGTCGATCGCCGGCACCACGACCACCTCGACACGGCTCGGCCCAGGATGCTCCTCCCAGGAGGGCAATCCTCCGAAGAATTTCTGAACACCGGCCTGGGGCGCGGCCTTGTCTACACGCTCGGTGCCCTCGGCCCGCTTCTTCAGGTACACGTCCTTCGATCCCGCGACGGCCGTGCCGGATTCGTCGACGACCGTGGTCTCGGTGGCCACCAGGCGGCCGCCCCGGCGGCACGCCTCGATCTGACCCATGCTCTTGCCGTGGTTCGACTCGCCGCCGAGGAACATCACGGTCTTGCCGCGATAGTTGACGGCGGAGGCGTGGAACGGGTGCAGTCCCGCCGCCTCGAGGCGCAGCGCGAGCAGGGCGACGACGGCCTTCTGCAGCGGGCCGGCCGCCCACTGCCCGCCGAAGGTCAGGGTGCGCCCGTCGTACGCGACCGATTTGTCGACGTCGCGATCCCACACCAGGTCGGGTTGCCCAATGGTCACCCGAGGCGTGATCTCGACCCCGGCCAGCCGGTAGTTCAGGAAGTTCAGGTCCTCGAGAAGGTGCTCGCGAGGTTCACGGCCGTGGTAGTCGACCCGCAGCCGCGCGGGACCGGCGGTGAGCTCCTCGGCGAGATCCACTTTCTACTGCGGCCGGCCCGCGGGCCGGGCGGTGCCGGCGGAGGGGGAGTGCTCGGACGCGTGTCCGAGGATGTCGACGACACCGTTGGTGCCGTCGACCCGGATCCGGTCGCCGTTCCTGATCGTCCGCGTGGCGACCGACGTGCCGATCACCGCCGGGATGGCGAACTCCCGCGACAGCACCGCCGCGTGCGAGGTGAGGCCGCCCGCGTCCGTGACGAGTCCCGCCATCTTGGTGAAGAGGGCGACCCAGGCCGGGTTGGTCATCTGGCACACCACCACGTCCCCCTTGCGGACCTGGTCGAACTCGTCCACGGTCAGCACCACCCGCGCGACCCCTTCGATCACGCCAGGTGAGCCGCCGAGCCCGACCACGCGTTCCTTCACGGTCGTCGCCTTGCGCTCGAACTTGGCGGGGAATCCCCAGTTCGCCAGGTAGGGCACGGCAAGCTGGGTTGGTGTGGCGGTGCCGATCCAGTCCGGAGGGCGCAGGCGATAGGCCGCCTCCCGCTCGCCACGGCGAGAGGCGATGAGAGCGCGCGCCTCGACGGCGGCAGGGTCGCCCATGTACATCCTCAGCTCGTTGTACCGGAGGAACATCACGTCGTCGGGCTGGTCGAGGAGTCCCATCTCCACCAGCCTGGATCCGATGGCGATCAGGACCAGGCGAAGGTGGGCGTTCGCGCCCTGGTCGATGTAGAAGTGGTGGTCGGGTGTGAGCGGCGCCATCTTCAGGTTGATGTCGTTGAGCCGCTTGATCTCCTCGAGCGCTTCGCCGGTCAGCCCGTCGAGCAGCTCGCCTGTCGCCGCCTCGATGTCGGCCTGCACCGCCGCGATCGTCTTCGGGTAGTCGTAGGCGGTCTCGAGGTATCCGCGGACGAGCTCGAGCACCGGCTCCACCTGCTCCCGGACGGTGGGAAAGACGAACTCGTGGCTCCAGACCGCGTGGTAGCCGTACTCGCGTTGATATGGGCCGACCCTGTCCGTCAAAAACCTCCGGCCGCGCGCCGAGTCCCGGAGGGCCGCGAGGATGGCGGCGGCCGTGTCACCTCTGAAGACGGAGGCGAGCTCGGGGTCGTTTCGCACCTCTTCCTTGAGCTCCCACAGGGCCTTGATCGAGTCCCAGTTGCGGTCGTGGGCCGAGTTCTGGAGCCGGCCGAGCAGCGCCTCGTCGACGCTCCCGCGCCATTTCTCCGCGGCGACTCGCAGGTTGAGGGACGCCGAGAACTGGGCGAAGTTGAGCATCCAGTGGATCTTCCAGTGCCGGTCGTGGATGTCGATCGCGTCCTCGAGCAGCACCGCGAGCTCCATGAGCGTCAGGCGCTCCGACCGGTCCAGCATGTCCTCGAGGTACGAGTAGTTCCGATCCATCTCGGGCACCAGGCGCTCGCGCCACCAATCGCCGAAATGCTCGCCGTACGTCGGCAGCACCGCGGCGCCGTAGCTGCCGATCTTCTGCGCGTAACCGGGCCCACGCGGAACGCGGGCCGCGTGCCGGTAGCCGTAGTGATCTGAGTCGATCAGGAGCTCGGGGTCGGCGGGGATGACCGCCGTGTACACGTACCCGTTGACGAACTTGGCTAGCCAGTCACAGGCGAAGTCGGTGCCGAAACGCCGGAACATGTGGTCGCAGGTCAGCCACCATCCGCCGATGTCGGCGAACATCGGGCTCAGCGGGTTTGGACAGTGGAGGTCGTCGAACACCCAGAAGAGCTCTTTTTCCGCCTCCGACTCCCACGTGACGGGGAAGCTCTCGTCGCCGAGAAACTGGCCGAGGATCTCGTCCGCTGGTCGCGCCACCCCGCCTCCCTGCTTGACTTCTGGGCCGCCCGCGCCTCTCGTAGATTATCGATTAAGTACGGGTAGACTGCGTGAGAGGCGTGTGAGCTCGACAGTCAGGTACCGAAGCCCGCTCCAGCAGATGACCCGGACGACGGCCACCTGCCTGTGGAACGACTCGGCTTCGGTGGACGAGCTCACCGAGTCCATCGCCGACGGCGCCGTCGGCGCCACGTGCAACCCGGTGATCGCCGCGTCGATCTTGAAAAAGGAACTGCCTGCCTGGCGTGGCCGCATCGAGCAGCTGGGCCGGGAGATGCCGGCGGCGACAGAGGACCAGATCGCGTGGAAGCTCGTCGAGGAGCTCTCGGTGCGTGCCGCGAGGCTCCTCGAGCCGATCTTCGTCGAGCATCGCGGTCGCAACGGCCGTCTCTCGATTCAGACCGACCCGCGCTTTTACCGCGACACGAATGCGATCGTCGAGCAGGCGGTGAGGTTCAGCCGGCTGGCTCCGAACATGATCGTCAAGATACCGGCCACTCACGCCGGCATCGCCGCCATCGAGGAGGCGACCGCCCTCGGGATCACGATCAACGCGACCGTCTGCTTCACCCTCCCGCAATGCGTCGCGGTGGCGGAGGCGCTGGAGCGAGGATTGACCCGGCGCGAGAAGGCGGGCGAGGACATCTCGTCGATGGGTCCCGTCTGCACCATCATGGTCGGCAGGCTCGACGACTGGCTCAAGGTGGTGATGGAGAAGGAGGCGATCTCGATCGATCCCGGCCGCCTCGAGTGGGCGGGAGTCGCGGTCTTCAAGAAGTCCTACCAGCTGTTTCGAGACCGCGGCTATCGGATCAGGCTTCTGTCCGCCGCATTCCGCAACCACATGCACTGGAGCGAGCTGATCGGCGCCGACGCGGTCATCTCGCCGCCCTTTGCATGGCAGCGGCGGCTCAACGCAAGCGCGATCGAGGTCAGACCGAGGATCGGCGACCCGGTCGAGGCCGAGGTGGTGGAAAGTCTGCTCTCGCATTTCCCGGACTTCCGCAGGGCGTACATCGAGGACGGGATGACGCTGGCCGACTTCGACGGCTTCGGTCCGACGCGGCGGACGCTGCGCCAGTTCATCGAGGCTTGTGGCGACCTGGCCCGTCTCGTGAGAGACGTATTGCTCCCGAATCCAGATGCCTAGGGCCACAAGAATCAGGTCCCGCACGCGCGATCGTCGGTTTGACACGGCGCTGATCGGACACTACGATCACCGCGTCTGGGCAAACGATTTCCATCGATGCGGTTGCAGCGGTTCCGGCGAGACCCATGACACAGGCGCCGCCTGCGCCTGATTTGAACGACAGGAGGTTGGATATGTCGGGACATAGTTGGCCAAAGGCCATCGGGCTGCTGATGGTCGCGGGCTTGCTCGCGATGGCCTGCGGCGGGTCGGGCAACACCGGCGGAGGCACCAAGAAGTACGTCGTCGGCGTTTCCAACACGCTCACCGGCAACGGTTTTCGCGAGGAGATGATCTGCTCCATCAAGGCGCAGGC
Organism: Candidatus Dormiibacterota bacterium; assembly: GCA_035279525.1. Classification (GTDB taxonomy): domain Bacteria; phylum Chloroflexota; class Dormibacteria; order Dormibacterales; family Dormibacteraceae; genus DATEHQ01. The sequence goes on along the minus strand of DATEHQ010000155.1, from coordinate 3,580 downwards.
GAAGGCCTCCGGCATCGTCTCGAAGGTCATCGTGGCCAACCGCAACACCGACCCCAGCGGCCAGATCGCCGACATGCGCAACCTCATCTCGGCGGGCGTGAACGTGATCGTGCTCAACCCCGCCGACCGCAGCGCGCTCGACCCGGTGATCAAGGAGGCAACCGACAAGGGGATCGTGGTGGTGACCGTCGACCAGGGCGTCACCTCGCCGACCGCCTACCAGGTCCACAACGACCAGGTCAAGTACGCGCAGCTGGGAGCCGACTGGCTCTTCAAGCAGCTGGGCGGCAGCGGCAACGTGGTGGAGATGCGTGGCATCAACGGCGTGTCCGCCGACGCCGACAGGCACCAGGGCTTCACGCAGACCCTTGCCAACTACCCGAACATCCACGTCGTCAAGATGACTTTCACCAACTGGTCGCTCGACCCCGCGGCCCAGCAGACCAAGGACATCCTGGCCTCGGGCCTGAAGGTTGACGGCGTCTGGACCTCCGGCATCGACTCGACGGTCGTCGATCAGTACAAGACGGCGAACAAGCCTTTCGTGCCGGTTGTCGGCGCCGACAACGACGCCTTCCTCGGTCAGCTCATCAGCCTCAAGGGCAACGGCCTCAAGGGCGCGGCCGTGACCAACCCGCCGACGGTCGGCGGTGCAGGACTCGCGGTGGGCCTGGACGTTCTACAGGGCAAGACCGAGCCGCACCTCGTGCAGCTCGACCCACAGATCTGGGACAACACGAGCGCCGACGGCCTGAGTCAGCTGCAGAACCACTACGACGCGTCGCTCGACGCGTACTACAGCGTCTCGTACCAGGTTTCGCCGTGGACCACGTACCAGAAGGCGGACCTGCTCGCCTGCGCGAACGTCGGCTAGACACGAACGCAAATCTCGAGGCAGGGCGTGGAGCAATCCACGCCCTGTTCCTTTCTTCTTGCAGACTGGGATCGTGCGATGAGTGAGGCCGGAGTCCTGCTCGAGACCAGTGGCCTCTCCAAGAGCTACGGGGCGGTGGTCGCTCTTCGTTCAGGCGACCTGACGGTGCGCGCGGGCGAGATCCACGCGCTGATGGGAGCCAACGGCGCAGGCAAGAGCACGCTCGTCAAGGTCCTCACCGGCGACACTGCGCCCAACTCTGGCGTGATGATGCTCGACGGAACGCCGAGCCGCTTCGGGTCGCCGTTCGCGGCTCGGAAGGCAGGACTGGCGTCGGTGTATCAGGACGTGAGCCTTGTCCCAGTGCTGACGATCCGTCAGAACCTTCGCCTCACCGGCACCACGTTGTCCAGCCTCCAACCCTGGCTCGAAGAGCTCCAGCTCCAGGGCGTCGACCTCGACGAGTACGCGCGCGACCTGCCCACCCCCATCCTTCACCTGCTCGACCTGGCGCAGGCGTTGGCTTCGCTCCCCCGCCTGCTCATCCTCGACGAGGTGACCGCGACCCTGCCCGCCGACCTCACCGAGCGCGTCTTTCGCGTCGCCCGCCGCTGGCGGGCGGAGGGCAGGTCCGTGGTGCTCATATCGCACCGCATGCCCGAGGTCAAAGCGCTTTGCGACCGCGCCACGGTCCTGCGCGACGGCACGACGGTGGGCGTCGTCGATCTCACCACGAGCGGCGAGGAGGAGATCGTCTCGCTCATGCTGGGCCCGGCCGCCGCTTCGGTCGTCGTCTCGGAGGGCGCTGTGGCGGACACGGCGCCCGCTCCGAAGGTCGAGCCCAGCCCCGCGGTCGAGGTGCGCGGCTTGCGCTCGGGGATATTGAAGGACGTCTCCTTCACCCTCAACCGGGGTGAGGTGGTCGGCCTGGTCGCACTCGAGGGCCAGGGCCAGGCGGACCTCTTCGAGTGCCTGAGCGGCAACCGGCGGCCGGAAGCGGGCGAGATCCTCGTCCAGGGCAGGGCGCGCCGCTTTCGACACCCGCACGATGCCATCGCGGCCGGGTTGGTGCTCGTTCCGGCGGACCGCGCGCTGGCGCTTTTGCGCCAGCGTTCCGTCCGAGAGAACATCGCGCTGCCGATGGTCAACCGGCTGCGGAGCTGGGGCTTGATCAACACCAGGTCCGAACGGCGGCGGGTCAGGAGCGCGATCGACCGGCTGGCGATCGACACGCGCGCGGGCTCACGCGTGATGCAGCTCTCGGGTGGCAACCAGCAGAAGGTGACGATCGCGCGGTGGCTCGCCACCGGCTTCACCACGCTTCTCTGCTTCGACCCGACTCGCGGCATCGACATCCGCACCAAGGAGCAGATCTACAACGTGCTTCGCGAGCTGGCCGCCTCCGGCTCCGCGGTCCTGCTCTTCACGTCGGAGCTGCCGGAGATCCAGCTCGCGTGCGACCGGACGCTGGTCCTTTTCGGCGGTCGCGTGGTCGCGGAGATGCCGGCCCACGACGCCACCGAGGCTGTTCTGATCAGGGCCGCGCACGGTCTCGCCCGCGCCGGTGGGGACGTCGAGGCGGCGTCATGAGCGCGGCCGCGGCGATGCGCCGGTCGTCCGGTGGGCTGAACGTCCCGCGGCTCGTGCGGAGAAATGCGTGGAACCTCGGCATCTACGGGCTTTTCGTGGCGGCGCTCGCGTTCACGGTGGTCATCCACCCGTCCTACGGCCCCTTCGAGGTCCAGTCGCTCGTCGTCGGTGCCCTCCCGCTGGCCTTCGCCGCCGTCGCGCAGACGTGCGTGGTCCTGTCGGGCGGGATCGACCTTTCGATCGGCGCCATGATGGCGGTGGCCAACGTGCTGGCGGCGCGGTACATGGTGGGCCACGATTTCCAGACCGCCATCCTCATCTCGGTGCTCGTGCTGCTGGGTGGCAGCGCTGCCGGGGCGCTCAACGGACTGATCGCCTTGCGGACGAGGGTGCCGGACATCGTGGTCACGCTGGCGATGTCTTTCGTGTGGGGCGGAGTCGCGCTGCTGATCCTGGCGCAGCCGGGAGGCGGCGCGCCGGACGCCTTCATGAATGTCGCCAACGGCAGCTTCATCACGCCGTGGATCCCGGGTGGGCTCGTCCTGCTCATCGTGGTGGTGGCGGCGGTCTGGATCCCGCTGCGGCTGACACGGCTCGGCCTCGCGGTCTACGCCGTCGGCAGCGACCGCACGGCGGCGTTTCGGCGCGGGGTCAGGGTGGGGCCGACACGAGTCGTCGCCTACACGCTTGGAGGTTTCTTCGCCGCATGTGGCGGCCTCGCGCTCCTGATGAGCACCGGCATCGGCTCGCCCCTCGCGGGATCGATCTACACGCTGGCCGGCGTTTCCGCGGTCGTTCTCGGCGGCGTCAGCCTGGCCGGCGGACGCGGCGGTGTGACGGGACCGATCGTCGCCGCCTTCATCCTGACGCTGGTCCCGGCGGACCTCATCCTTTTGGGCACGGACCCGAACTACGGCCAGGTCATCCAGGGTGCGCTGCTCGTCTTCGTCGTCATGGCCGGCGCCCTCGCGCCATTGCTCCGACTCCGCACCAGGCGCAGGATGCGGGCGGTGGCCACCGAATGAGACACCCTTTGTCAACCACAAACATTAGTTCGTATCCGGGGGGGCCGTCACGCGGCCCTGCCGAGGGCCCGGTTGCGGTTGGCAACGTGGA
>DATEHQ010000154.1:0-33220 GCA_035279525.1 Candidatus Dormiibacterota bacterium | reverse complement strand
CGGACGATGCGGGCGCCGATCTGCAGGACCAGGTCGCCGTGCTGATGACCCAGCTCGTCGTTGACCGACTTGAAGTGGTCGAAGTCGATCAGCAGCAGCGAGAGCGACGTCTTGCGCCGTTCAGGCCGGGAGAAAGCAAGCTCGAGCCGGCGTCTGAACTCCCTGATGTTGGCGAGGCCGGTCAGGCCGTCGGTGTTGGCCTCCTTCTGGCTCCGCTGGTAGCGCAGCGCGTTGGCGATGGGCACCGCGGAGCTGCCGGACAGGGCGTCGACTGCGAACAGGTCCTGGTTGGTGAAAGCTCCCTGCGAGGTGAGGCAGACCAGGGCGGTGACCCCGTCGCCCGAGGCGATCGGGATGACCAGGCCCTTGCGGTCGGTCGCGAACACCGCCTCACCGGTGGAGGCGGCCTGTCCGAGCTGGTGCTCGTCCATCGGCTCCTCTTCGGGAAAGTTGGCGATGAGACCGTGCCGGTCGGCGCCGGCCACCAGCGCGAATCCCTCTTGCGAGGACAGGATCAGCCGCCCTTTCTCGGCGGTCGTCATCTGGACCGCGTGGTCGATCAGGACCGCGAAGACGTCCTTGATGTCCGTGTCGGTGACCAGGTTCTTGCTCATCTCCCGCATCGAGTCGGCAAGCGCGGCCCGTTCGACGGCCGCGCGCCGCTCGCGCTCCAGCTCGCGGGTCATGTACCCCGTCGCCAGGGCGACGACCAGGAAAAGGAACATCTTGCCGAGCAACGCATTGGCGTCAACCGCGAACGTGGCGGGCGTGAAGCTTCCCCCGATGAACAGATAGATGAAGGAGATGACCAGGGCCGACAGGAAGCTCGCGGCCGCCCCGAACCTCACGGCGTTGGTGATGACCGCCAGGAACAGGGCGAGGAAGTAAGGGCTGTTGAATCCGGCCGAGAGGTAGACCAGGCCGGCCGCGAAGAAGATGTCGAGGACCATCGTCGAGAGGCTGAACTGCTTGCCCGGCCGGTAGCCGCGGACGAGCACGACCTGGACGGCGACGTTCATGGCCGCCCAGAAGAAAAGGATCACGTCGATCGTGACCTTCGCCTCCGGGGTGCTGGAGCTCAGGTTGTTCTGGGCCCCGATGACGATGAGGAACAGCCAACGGAAGACGAGCGCCACGCGTTCGCCGACGCGGCGGCGATCCGAGTCGAAGTTGGCGTCGATGGCACGCGCGCGGACGTCTTGCCAGCGGCGCGACTCCAGGGGATTGCGTGGTGCGGCGTCCATCTTTGCCTGTGACCACCTCGCGGAGGCGTCCCGATACGTTACTCGCGTGGTTGCCTTACGAAAACGTTTTAAGGCTCGTTACGCGGGTGGAACTGTCGCAGTTCATTTGCCCACCTCAACGTTCCCCGCCGCAACCTTCCCGCCGTGGTTGCCGAGAACCGAACGCGCGTTCGCGCCAGGCAACGCAGACGAAATCTGGCTTTCGGTCGCTGCAAAAACTCCTCGAATGGCGCCGCCAGCATGCCTGCGAGGACTCTGCGTGGTCGAGGCCACGCGTGCCGGATGGCCGATGCCGCGCCCTGCCTCGAGCATTGGGGGCGGGGCCCTTTAGAAGGTTGGAGTCATGAGGACTACGAACTCGATTCCCTTCCGCAATGAGTTGGCCTGTTGCGCGTTAACCGGTTCATGTTTTCCGACGTTAGTGTGTGCGCGCTCGGGGCCCTGCCTGTACCATCCCCAGTCGCGAATGCGAAACGAGGTCCTGGGCAGTTGACCAGACGTTCGCAAGGCCAGTCCATGGTCGAGTTCGCGATCGTGGCGCCAATCTTGCTTTTCTTGCTGTTCGGCATCTTCGAGAGCGGCCTGTTGCTTTTTGTGATCGGGTCGGCGAAGTTTGGTGCCGGCGAGGTCGCCCGCCAGGAGTCTGAGTCGGGCAACGCCGCCAACGCTGACCAGCTCTCGCTGGCGGCCCTGCGTAAGACCGCCATCGGTACCACCAGCCTGGCATCGGTCCAGGAGGTCGACATATACCACCTGACCGAGCAGGCCAATGGGACGCTGACGGTCGACCCCCTCAAATACAACAAGTACCAGCTCGACGGAACGCCGATCGGCAGCATCAACTGGCCGTCTTCGGGCCGAAATGTGACGAACGGCCAGAGCGACTTCCTTGGAGTCACGTTGCGCTACCGGTACCAGTGGAAGACCGGGATCTTCATCGCGCCCAGCGCCGTCAACCTGACTCAGACGTTTGAGATACGTCTGGAACCGCAGTCGTATTGATGGGCGCCTTCTCGCCACGCAGCAGACAGGTCGGGCAGTCGATCGTCGAGCTGGCGATCGCCACACCCGTCCTCATCTTCATGCTGTTCGGCCTGTTCAACGCGGGCGTCATGATCGCCGACAAGGTCATCGCCGGCAGCGCATGCCGCCAGGGCGCTCGGCTCGCGGCGGAGATCGGTGGACAGCTCACCAACCCGACACTGACCACCGACCAGGTGGACCAGGACGTGGTGCGGAACGTGCTCGCGGTCGCCAGCGCCATGAACTATTCCAGCCTGGCCACGATCACCATCTATGCGCCCACCAACCCGAATGGGGACTTCAACGCCGCCACCGACCTCTACAACCAGTACAGCGCGGCTGACGTCAAGCTCCACCAGAGCTTCCTGCTCACCAATCGCAACCAGACTCCTCCCAACGAAACTTCGATAGGGGTGCGCCTCGACTGGTCTTACACCCCACCGACCGGGTTCCAGTCATTCACCATCGCGCTGAACGAGCACGCCGTCTACAAAGCATCGCCGGTCCTGGTCTGACATGAAGGCCCCACGGCGCCTGTTCCTCGATCCGCAGACTCAACCTGGTCAGGCGATCGTTCTGGTCGCCTTGATGATCGTCGTCCTGATCGGCGCGATCGGGCTCGCCATCGATGGTGGTCTCGGCTACTACTACAACAACCAGGCAGAGCGGGCCGCGGGAGCGGCTGCTCTCTCAGGGGTCATTTTCATGCCTGGCCAGTTCACCCCCGCACAGGCGATTCCCGCCGCCACCGGCAACGACGCAACCGACCGCGCTATCGCCGAGGCGGGCAAGAACGGCTTCACCGCATACAGCGCTATCGCGTGCGGGGGGGGAAGCTGCACCGCCACGGGGTCCAACGGGCTCACGGTCACTGTCGCGGTCGTGCCCGGCTTCGACAACAAGCTCTCCGTGACGGTGACGCGAAGTGTGCCCACTTTCTTCATGTCCTTCTTCGGGATCAGTGCCTTCACCGTCTCGCGCACGGCGATCGCCACCTACCTGCCGCCGCTGTCGCTGGGTCAGCCCGGCACGCAGGTCGGCTCGGTCACTTCGACGCTCGGCACCGGCGGAAACAACTACTACTTCATGCGCGAAGAGGGTTACAGCACGCCGAGGTCACAGGGCGACGCGTTCACGCCGAACCCCGCCGGCAGCGGCGACGTCCACGCCATCAGCCGAACCGAGGGCAGTGACCCGGTCGGGGCTACGCTGCCTGACCGCGGCGGCTACAACTACCTGGTCAACCTGCCCAACGGCGGCTACATACAGGTCTACAACGCGATCTTCGCCCCCGACAACTGCACGAGCACGAGCACCTATGGGAGCTCGAACACCCAGAGCTGCCCCGGAGGGGGTGGAGCGCTTCCCGCATCTGAGTCCTGGGCCGGCGCCGGACCGGTCTACCACAACGGCTGTGACAACCACATCTCGCCGGTGACGCATGTGTTTGACCAATGCAGCACGGCCGTGGGCACGAACCCCCAGAGCTACTACCTCCACGAGGAGGACTCGCAAAACCTCTCCTCGTATGGCGCGGCCCAGACAGATCTCTATTCGACGATGGAATACACGGTTGAGGCAGTGCCTACTCCGTTCATTCGAGCCAGCGATACCATCGTCAGCCAGGTCAAGGTGTATCCCATCGACGCCACTGGTTATTACAAGACGCCCGCAAACTGTGTCGGGGCCTGCCAGCCGTCCAAGAACTACAACCCGATCAACAGCCTCGGGAGTTATATCCATCAGACCTGGGACGCGTTCGGTAATCCCGTCAACATGCAGACCTACCACTCATGGGTCGACATCACGAACTACACGGGCGGGGGCGACGGGGGGACGTTCCAGCGCCTGGTGACCCCGGCCCCCGGACCTCTGCCGGCGGGCACCTATCGCCTGCGGGTCGACACCCTTGGTTCGGATGGCAGCAACCCACCCACCAATGGTGCGAGCTCCGGAGGGCAGGCCCACAAGGCGTACGCGGTCCGCGTGGTCGATGCAGCGGGCCTGGCTGGCGGAACCTTTACCTGCACCGGATGCAGTGTGGGCGCATGGGACGACATGGCGCTGTACACCCCGATCGCGGTCCCTGCCGGCGGCCACTTCGACATCCCGATCTTCAAGGTGCCGCCTGACTACGCCGGCCAGACCATCACGCTGGACGTCTTCGACCCGGGCGACATCTCCGGTGGAGGCAACGTCGACCTCTATGTGCTCGACAACACGGGGGCGATCGTTTCGGTGGCGAATCCTGCATCCATCAACGTCTGGGACTTGGGAGTGTCGAGGACGAGTGTCGGGCCGCCTGTGGCGTGCACCGGAGCCGGAGGCCTGACGAATCCGCCCACGCCTTGCCTCGCACAGACCGGCCAACCCCAAACGGCAACAGTCCGCGCAACGACGGCCGGGGCAACCAACTACAACGGTCACTGGATCCGCTTCGAGGTGCCCATTCCCTCCGGCTACAACCCAGGGCTGAACCCGAACAACTGGTGGTGGTCGCTCAGGTACCAGATCTCGACGAATGTGACTGCCACGGACACGGTGACGTTCGCGGTGGGCCTGAAAGGAAACCCCGCCCACCTCCTCAGCAGCTAGTTTCCAATCGGGCGAACCTCGTAGCCGAGGGCGCGGACCGCCTCGTCGATCCACTGCAGGGCCATCTCCTTCGTGTTGGGCCAGACGTCGGGTGAAGCGTCCGCCGTCCCGGTGTCGATCACGACCCGACCCGCGACGCGAAGGAGGCGCCGGACCAGCGGAGCCGCCTCGTCGACACTGAGCTCCAGCGACTCCAGCGCGCGCGACAGCATGAAGCACGCGGCATTGAACGTTTCGGCGTCGATCGGCGTACTATTCGCCAACCGTTCCGCGACCTCGGCCCGCAGATCAGAGGGGTCCATGGGCGGGTTTATTATCAAGAAGGCTGGGAGATGGACCTCACCGAACCTGTCCTGCTGACACCCGAGGGGCTGGAAAAGCTCAAGCGCGACCTCGAAGTCGCGCTGACTCGGCGCGCCGAGGCGGGCGAGCGGCTGAAGGAGGCCTTCCAGCCCGGAGACATCGAAGACAACCCCGAGTACGAGCAGGCCAAAGAAGAGGTCGGGCTCCTCGACAGCCGCATCTATGAGCTCCAGGAGATGATCGGCCGTGCCCAGATCATCAAGGACACGCACTCGAGCGTGGTGGGTCCAGGTTCGACGATCGAGGTGACCGACGGCGAAGGCGACACTGAGACCTACCACCTCGTCGGAGCGGTCGAGAGCGACCCGTCCGCGGGGCGGATCTCAGTCGACTCGCCGGTGGGTCGCGCGCTGGTGGGCCGGAAGAAGGGCGACAAGGTGACGGTGAGCGTCCCGTCCGGGACGCTGACCCTCACCATCAAGGCGGTCAAGTAGCACCACGTCCTTAAGGACACCCGCCACGTCGATCCACGAGCTCGACCCAGAGGCGATCGCGGACCGGACCACCGCCGGCGTCCTCTTCCGGCAGGGCGCGAAGTACGGCGATCGCCCGCTCGTGCACTACCTCAGCAATGGCGCGTGGCAGGTCGAGACCTGGAACGACATGACGCGCCACGTGCTGGCCGTGGCGTCGGCCCTGGTCGAGGCGGGGATCAAAGCGGGCGACAGGGTGATCCTCTGGTCCGAGAACCGGCTCGAATGGCTCTTCTGCGACTACGGCATCCAGGCCGCCGGAGCGATCACCGTTCCGATCTACCCCAACTCGCCGGCGGAGATCGCCCAGAAGATCGTCGAAAACTCAGGGGCCACCCTCGCGATCGCGGCGGACGCCGCCATCGCGGCCAGGCTGCCGGTGGGGGGCACGCTCAAGTCCGTCGCGCTCATCGATACGGACGTCGCCAGGTGGACGAGCGAGGGTCCGGCGCGGACCGCGGAGGTCGTGGCCCGCCTCCGGCAGCTGAAGCCCGACGACCTGTGCACGATCGTCTACACCTCCGGCACGACGGGTGACCCCAAGGGCGTCGAGCTGGCGCACCGCAACGTGGTCGACATCAGCCGCGCAGTCCTCGATGTGCACCCGCTCAGCGATGCCGACACCACCATCTCCTGGCTTCCGTACTCTCACGTCCTCGAGCGGATCAACGGCATCTTCACGGGGCTGCTTTTCGGCGGCCAGACGTGGATCTCGCGCGGCACCGAGCATCTCGGCGAAGAGCTGGCCGAGATTCGACCGACGATCCTCGTCAGCGTCCCGCGGGTGTACGAGAAGATGCATGCGGCCGTCATGGCAAGGGTCCACGAGGCTTCACCGGCCCGGCGCGCCATCTTCAGCTGGGCGCTGCGGGTGGGCACCCGATTCTCTCAAACGACGGACCGCGGTCCCTTGCTGCGCGCGCAAAGAAGGTTGGCGGACAGGCTCGTGCTGGCGGCGCTGCGCAAGAGATTGACCGGTGGCCGGCTCCGCTTTTTCGTCAGCGGCGGAGCGGGGCTCGCCCGCGACATCGAGGAATTTTTCTGGGCGATCGGAGTGCCGATCCTGAACGGCTGGGGCATGACCGAGACTTCGTCGGGCGCCTGCTCGAACACGCTCCACCAGCATCGCTTCCTCACTGTCGGCAAACCATTCCCTGGGGTCGAGATCAAGATCGCCGATGACGGTGAGATCCTCGTCAGGGGCCCGGGCAACATGGTCGGCTACCACGACAACCCGGCGGCGACCGAAGAGATGCTCAAGGACCGCTGGATCTACACGGGCGACATCGGCGAGCTCGACTCAGACGGCTTCCTGAAGATCACCGACCGGAAGAAGTCGCTGTTCAAGACCGCCGGCGGGAAGTACGTCGCGCCGCAGCAGCTCGAGCACGCTCTGCTGAGCAACCCGCTCGTGGTGCGCTCGGTCGTGGTCGGCGAGGGCAAGCCGTACGTCACAGCGCTCGTGATCCCTGACTGGGACGCGGCGCGCAAGCAGGGCCTCGACGAGGCTGCGCTGAGGGCTTCGATCCAGCAGACGGTCGACCAGACCAACGCCCGCCTCGGGCAGTGGGAGAGCATCAAGTACTTCACTCTTCTGCCCCACGACTTCACCGAGGAGTCGGGCGAGCTTTCGCTGAAGCTCGACGTCAAGCGCAAGGCGGTCGCGACGAGGTACGCCGAGCAGATCGAGGCCATGTACACCGGCAGATCCAGGCCGGCGTAAATTCCTCACCATGGCGGGACCGATCGACATGTCCGACGTGCACGCCGCGCTCGACCGGCTGCGTCCGCAGCTGTGCCACTGCGGGCTGAAAGGAGAGTGCCTCGGCTGCAAAGGAATCGAGATGGTGCGCGCCCAGGCGGAGGCGGTCGTGGCCGCGGCGAGCCAGCCGATTCTGATCCAGGTCGCGCAGGAGAGCGCCATGCAGGACATGGCCTCGCGGTTCCAGGCGATGTCGGAACGCCTCATGTCCGACCCGGAGATCCGGCATTCGGCGGAGCAGATGCAGGAGCGCCTGATGGCCGACCCCGAGACACGGCAACTGCTCGAGGAGCTGATGCGCAGGCTGGGCGGCACCATGCCGCCCGACGAACCCCTGAACTAGCGGGGCGGCTGCTACCCTCGCGCCATGAGCGTGACCGGCGGAGGCTTCTTCTTCATCCTCATCAGCCTCGTCTATGCGGTGGTCGTCATGGGCGGTATTGCAGCGGCCGTGCTCCTCGTCGTGGCGTTGTGGCGCGGCGCCCGGGCGCTGGAGCGCATAGCCGCCGCGCTCGAGAAAAGACCCCCGAGCTAGCGCTCGCTAAGTCGTCGCGGGACTCGCCGGGGCACTCGACTTCGGCGTATGCATCGGCTTGCTCCAGTATGGGATCGGCCCCGCCTGGAGCTGTTCAAGGATGAGCATCTCCTGTGCCGAGGTGAGCTTGTGGTTCGCCACCGCCGTGTCGAGGAGGGGCTTCAGCTGCGCGACGAGCCTGGTGCGGAACTCGGCCTCAGTCACGGGCGGCTTCTGTGCCGCGGCCACCTGTGAAAGCGTCATCCCTTTGGCGAGGTCGGCCTGGAGGTCCGTGGGGCTGACTCCGAGCGCCGACGCGGCGGCGGCCAGGAGCTGCTGCTTGTAGGCCCCGATCGCGCTTCTCGCCGACGGACGCTTGCCGAGGCCCGCCGCCAGCGTGCACAGGGGCCGGCTCGCGAGCTTCTTCTGGATCGCCGTCGCCTGGGCCTGGGTCAGCGTTCCGTTCTTCACCTCGTCGGCGAGCGTCTCACCGATGGCCTTCTGAACCGCGGCGTCGACCTGGCTCTGGCTCTTTCCCACGTCCGTCGAGAGGTGCGAGATGAAGTCGGTGCAGACAGACGACGCGCTGCTCGCCTGGCTGATCGAAGTCGTGGTGGGGTTGGTGCCGGCTTGCGCTGCGTTGGTGGGCCGGAACCCGATCGACAGGCCCGCGGCGGACGCTGTGATCAGGACGGCTCCGCCGGCCACGACGACCGCCCCGGCGGCGAGGCCCGCGATCCGGACGTAGCGAAGCTTGGCGATTCTTGTCATCACCCCACAAGTACACGACGCCAACGCGGGTGGCTTCCTCTGAAGAGAGTCAAGGTTTTGTAAGGGCTTGTAAGCCCACCTCGAGGGCCGCGGCCTATAGTCGGCAGATGGAGTTGCCAGGCTCCCCCGGCAGCGCCGGCTGGAGCGGCAAGCACGCCGTCGAGCTGTACGTCCGGACGTACACGACCATGCTCCAGAGCTCAGGCGACATCAAGGTCGAGTCGCTCGTCCAGGCGCACCTCGGTATGGGTTCGGTCCTGCACCCGCTGGCGGCGGCCCCGCAGGTCGACATGGGCGCGCTTCTCTACGCGGTGCGGCGCCTCCCCGAGGCGATCAATCGCTGCCGGAACGTCATCATGGGCCAGAGCCCGCAGGGCTTCCGCGCCGTGCTTCACGCGGACATCCTGTCCTGGGACGCGGTGAAGGCGCCGGCCCGCCGCCGCCGCTGGTATCACGACGGCAAGAACACGCTGGCCGTGCTCATCGCGTCAGCCTCAGACATCGACGACCTGGTCCCGACCCTGGTGGCCTTCCAGATCGAATGGAACAAGCTGCATCGAGCGCTGCAGGACGCCGAGCTGTCGAGCGAGCAGGCCAGGCAGGCGGCGGGCGCCTCGGAGGACGACTGGCGGCGGCTGCGCGACGCTTGGGGCGACGGCTTCGAGTCGAACCTCGCCGCGATCAAACGTGACGAATGCCGCGTCGTGCTGCGCCTGATCGGCGGCAGCCATCTCGGCTACGACCGCAACGCGAGCCGCTGGTGGCTCCCTATCGCCGCGGCGCTGGACGGCATGGGCGCGCGCGATGCCCAGGTTTACTTCGTCTCATCGAACGCACACAGCCTGGTCAACGTGCTGACCGGCGTCGCCCGCCAGTTCGAGGACGAGATCGTCGACTGGATCAGCCGCAACGACCGCGACCTCGACTCGGAGCGGCGCAAGCTCGAAGCCGGCCACAGCCGCGCGTCGCGCCACAACTGGCTCTACTACGGCGCGCGCCAGGTCTTCGATTCGCACCCCGAGCGGGAGCGGCTGCGCAAGCGGCGCGCCGAGATGGAGGCAGCCAACGGCGTGCGCCACATCCCGGCACGGGGAACAGGGGTCGACTCGGCGGCACAGGTCTTCATGCTCTCCAGGCTCGACGCATCGGCCATCGACCCTCGGGTCGGCGCCGTCGACGAGAAGAAGCTGCGCGAGTCCGATGCGTGCATCCTCAACGTGGATTACCCCCTTGGGCAGGCGGCCTATCACATCCTCCGGCAGGTCGCCGAGCAGGCGTCGTGGATCGCCGGCGTCTACGTGCTCGGAAAGGCGGCCACGCTAAACGCCGACGTCGGCGACGTGATGATCCCCAACGTGGTCCACAACGAGCACTCGGGCAACACCTACTGGCTCAACAACTGCTTCACCGCCTCGGACGTGCAGCCAAATCTCGTCTACGGCTCCGCGCTGGACAACCAGCGCGCGGTCGCGGTGCGCGGCACCTTCCTGCAGAACCGTGACTACCTCGACTTCTACTACCAGGGCCGGTACACGGTCGTCGAGATGGAGGCCGGTCCTTACCTCGACGCTTGCTACGAGATCGTGCAGCCCGACCGCTACCCGCTCGGCGAGAGCGTGAACATGGCCCAGGTCAACTTCGACCTCGGCATAGTGCACTACGCCTCGGACACGCCATACACCCAGGCTCGCACGCTGGGCGCTCGCGGACTCAGCTACCGGGGCATGGACTCCACCTACGCCTCGGCTATCGCGGTGGCGCGGCGGATTCTGCAGAGAGAGGGCGCGCTTCTGCCCCAGAGCTGAACACACGGTGTGGGTGGTTGTGCTCGCCCGCCCCGTGATGGATCTCGCCGCAGGGATGGCAGCTCTCGACCTGGATCGTGGTGTGCCCGATCGCGAAGTTGCCGCACAGCCTGCTCTCCAGGTTTCGCACCACATGCTCGGCGTCAGCCAGTGGAAGATCACCGACCACGACATGGCAGCTCAGGGCGAGCTCTTCGGACGAGAGCGCCCACACGTGCAGGTCGTGGACGGAGGTCACGTGCTCGGTGGCGTCGATCTCGGCGGCGACGGCGGCCAGGTCGAGCTCGCGCGGCGTGCCCTCCATCAACAGGTTGACTGTGTCGCGCACGATGCCCCACGCGCCCCAGGCGATCAGCGCGGCGATCGCCAGCGAGAGCAGGGGGTCGATGTAGAGCCAGCCCGTGAGGAGGATCACGAGGCCCGCGACGACCACCCCTGCTGACGCGGCGACGTCTCCGGTGACATGGAGGAGAGCCGCGCGCAGGTTGAGGTTCGCGCCGTGGCCGCGAAGGCCGAGGATGACGAACGCGTTGATCGCGATCGCCGCCAGGGCCGCGACGACCACGATCCCTCCCTGGACGGGTTGCGGCGCCGCCAGTCTCCGCACGGCCTCGTAACCGATCCCCAGCACGATGACGATCAGGGCCACGGAGTTGACGAGCGCGGCCAGGATGCTGATCCGCTGGTAGCCATAGCTGCGGCGCTGGTCGGCCGGCCGCTTCGACTGCTCTACCGCGAACCAGGCCAGGCCCAGGGCGAAGACATCGGTCAGGACGTGCCCGGCGTCGGAAAGCAGCGCCAGGGAGTGCGAAAGGAGCCCGCCGGCGAACTCGACCACCAGGACCACGCACGTGAGGGCGAGAGCCCTCTTCAAGCCCGCTCCGTGGTCGCTGAGCCGCCGCATGACTTCACTTTACCCAGCCGTCTCGCCACCAATCCTCGTTATGGGCCAGATAAGCCAGAAGCATCCCGTGGCGGAGCCCTTCGTGGCTGACGTGCAGGACCGTCAGGCCGTACCAGTCGAGAAAGAGCAGGAGGGCCTCCACGCCCGCGCGCATCGCCCTGACCCGGCCCGCTCCCAGGAGGGAAGCCACCGCCAGCTCCCTGGCGCGAGCCCGGTCGAGGCGCGCCTCGCACCGGAGCAGGTCTTCGGTGGTCAGAACCTGGGGCGGATTGCGCCGCGCCAGGACGAACGGCAGGTTGGAGGCGGTCCCGCCGGTCGCGACGAGCCTTTCGACCTCGCCATCCGGTGCGCGGGCGAGCTCGCGCAGCGCCGCCCGGCGGAGCCTGGCGCGCTCCTCAGCACGCGGCGGGTCGGAGAGGTACCTGCCGGCCAGCACCCCCGACCCGAGGTTCAGCTTCGACATCTGCAGGATCTCGCCTCCGCGCGCGATCACCGCCTCGGTCGACGCGCCGCCGAGGTCGACCATCGCCCACTCGCGGCGCACGGCGTGGCGGCTTGCCACCCCCGCAAAGCTCAGGCGCGCCTCCGTGTCGGCCGAGATGATCCGCACCGGCGACGCGATCAGCTCGCTCGCCTGCCGGACGAAGGCCGGCCCGTCTGAAGCCTGCCGCACGGCTTCGGTGGCGGCGGCGATGAGCTTGTGATAACTGTGACGCTTCGCCTGGGCGATGACCTTGCGCAGCGCGCGCAGCGCCGTGCGTGAGCGCTTGCCGATCATGCCGGTGCGGGCGACCTGGGCACCGAGCTCCGGCATCTCCACGTAGTGCGCGACATCCTCGAGCTTGCCCCGCACCACGTCGGCCACGAGCACGTGTACCGTGTTGCTGCCGATGTCGACGGCGGCGAGTCTCATCTCATTGGAACTCTAGAATCTGGCCGATGGCGAAGAGGACGCGACTGGAGCGGGACTCGATGGGCGAGATGGAGGTCCCCGCCGACGCTTACTACGGCGCCTCGACGCAACGGGCGGTGCTCAACTTCCCGATCTCCGGCCAACCGCTGCCCCGCCGATTCATCCGCGCGCTGGGCATGATCAAGAAGGCGGCCGCCCAGACCAACCGCGAGCTCGGCCTCCTGGCGCGGCGACGGGCGCGGGCGATCGCTGCCGCCGCGGAAGAGGTGGTGCAGGGCGCGCTCGACGACCAGTTCCCGATCGACGTCTACCAAACAGGCTCCGGGACCTCGACCAACACCAACGCCAACGAGGTGATCGCCAACCGCGCGACCGAGATCATCGGAGGCGAGCGCGGTTCGAAGCTGGTGCACCCGAACGACCACGTCAACCTGGGCCAGTCGTCGAACGACGTGATACCGACCGCGATCCAGCTGGCGTCCGCGATGGCGATCAAAGAGGAGCTCGTGCCCTCCCTGGAACGGCTGCGGCGAGCGCTCGAGACGAAGAGCAAGGAGTTCTGGCCGGTCGTCAAGACCGGACGCACGCACCTTCAGGACGCCACCCCGATCCGGCTCGGGCAGGAATTCAAAGGCTACGCGGGCCAGCTCGAGGAATCGGTTCGCCGCGCGAACGCCGCCATCGAAGAGCTGGCGCGCGTGCCGCTTGGCGGCACCGCGGTCGGCACCGGCATCAACTCCCATCCCCAGTTCGCACGCATGGCGGCGGCCCGTCTCGCCAAGGCCACCGGCGTCGCGGTGCGTGAAGCGCCCAACCACTTCCATGCGCAGGCGAGCCTCGACGTCCTGGTCGCCGCCCATGGCGCCCTCCGCACGATCGCGACGAGCCTGTGGAAGATCGGCTCCGACATCCGTCTCATGGGCACGGGTCCCATCGCCGGCCTGGGTGAGCTGCGACTGCCGGAGACGCAGCCGGGCTCGAGCATCATGCCGGGCAAGGTCAACCCCGTGATCGTCGAGTCGCTGCTGATGGTCATCGCCCGCGTCTACGGCAACGACGCCACCATCCTGGTGAGCGCGCAGGGGGGCAGCTTTTTCGAGCTCAACGTGATGATGCCCGTGGCCGGTTACTCGATGCTCGAGTCGATCACCCTGCTCGCGGCGTCCGCGCGCAACTTCTCAGAACGATGTGTCGAGGGCCTGCAGGCCACGGATCGCGGGCCGGAGCTCGTCGAGCGAAGCCCCATGCTCGCTACCGCGCTCAATCCAGTGATCGGCTACGACGAGGCGGCCAAGCTGGCCAAGGAGTCGATGCGGAGCGGCCGCTCGATCCGCCAGCTCGCGCGCGCGAAGGGGGTCACCGAGCGCGAGCTCAACCGGGTGCTCGACCTCGGAAAGATGACCAAACCCGGCCTGGAAGGTCCTGGCGGAGGCGGCTGATCCAGGACCCTGCCCCTCTCCCTCATCCATGTCCCGTGAGGTGAGAGGGCCGGTGCTCGGATGATGCGCGACCTCCTGCTGGAGGTCACCGACGGCGTCGCCACGGTCAGCATCAACCGGCCGCTCTCCCGCAACGCGCTCGCGCTGCAGACCATGGCCGAGCTCGACGAATCGCTCGAGGCGGCGCGGCGGCGGCGTGCCCGTGTGATCGTCATCCGGGGATCCGGCGACATCGCCTTCTGCGCGGGCGGTGACCTGAAGGAGCTCGAGCACATGCGCTCGGAGGAAGACGCGGCCGCGATGGCGCGCCAGATGCGAGCCACGCTCGACAAGATCCCTCAGCTCCCCATCCCGGTCGTCGCCGCCATCAACGGCGACGCTTTCGGCGGCGGCGCCGAGCTCGCGATCGCCTGTGATTTCCGCATCGCGGCGTCGCACGCGCGCATCGCGTTCGCGCAGATCAACCTCGGCCTGATGCCATCGTGGGGCGCGTCGGAACGGCTGGCGGCCCTGGTCGGCCGGGGCCGCGCCCTGAGCGTGCTGCTCGGCGGCGAGTCGTTCGAGGCGGCGCGCGCATTCCAGCTCGGGCTCGTCGAGGAGGTCGTGGCGAAGGATCGCTTCGAGGGGCGACTGGTCGAGCTCGGGCGCGCCATCGCCTCCGCCCCTCCCGACGTGGTGGCCGGCATCAAACGATCCGTCAACGCGATCCAGCCCCACCGCAATCCGGAGCTCGCCGATGAAACCATCGAGACGTTTGCTCGCGCGTGGGCCGACCCCGCCCACTGGGAGGCAGTCCAACGCATGGAGAGGCGCCGCCGGCAGAGGAAGTGAATCGCACGCGCGTGCAGAACCCGCTGGTGCGCTTTCGGCTCCCTGTCGTGCTGCTGGGGGTGGTGATCGCACTCGGCGTCGCCGGCTACATGCTGATCGACAGGTGGAACCTGGTCGATTCCTTCTACATGGTGATCATCACGATCAGTACCGTCGGCTACGGAGAGATCCATCCGCAGGGCACAGCCGGCCGCATCTTCACATCGGGCTTGATCGTCTTCGGCGTGGCTACCATGCTGTATGGCTTCGGGGTGTTCGCGGAGACGCTGGCCGACAATGCGTTCGGCATCTACAGGAGGGAGCGTCAGTTGCAGCGAAGCCTGAACCAGCTGCGCGACCACTTCATCATCTGCGGCTACGGCCGCATCGGGACGCAGGTGGTCGCGGAGTTCGAAGACCACGGCGTCGACTATGTGGTCATCGACCAGACCGAGGAGGCTCTCGAGCGGATCCGCACCGAGGGACGCCTGCACATCGAGGGCGACGCATCGAACGAACAGGTCCTGAAACAGGCGGGCATCGAGCGCGCACGCGGGCTGATCTCCGCTGTCGACTCCGACGAGCGCGCCGTCTACATCGTGCTCGCCGCCAGGGCCCTCAACCCGACGCTTTACATCGTCGCCCGGGCGGGGCGTCCCGAATCGATTCGCCGCCTGGAGCTCGCGGGCGCCACGCGCACCATCTCCCCGTACCTGATGGCCGGACACCGCATGGCTGACCTGGCGATCCGGCCCGCGATGGTGGACGTGCTCGACACGCTCCATCATGGTGAGGCCGGCATCGGCGTGGAAGAGATGGTCGTCACGCCCAGCACCGCCGCGGCGGCGAAGACCCTCGAGGAGGCGGGCCTGCTCGCGTCGAGGGCGGCGAAGGTGCTGGCCGTGCGCCGGCGCGACGGCTCCCTTCACGTCAACCCGACAGGAACCTTTCGCCTGGAGGAAGGCGACCTCGTGATCGCGCTCGGCTCCCAGGAGCAGCTCTTCGCCACCGCGGCCGTCTTGAAATGAACCTGGCGCGCCCTGACGAACGGGCGCGCCAGCGACGAGGTCGACCTACCTGGACGAGGTGCCCGCGATCTGCTTTGGCTTCTGCTCCGATCCGGCGATCCGGATCTTGACCGGCTGCGGCTTGGCCGTCTTCGGAATCGAGACCGTGAGGACGCCGTTGTCGAAGCCGGCGCTGATCTTGCCCGTCTCGACCTGCTGCGGCACTTCCAGTCTGCGCACGAACGAGCCGTATGGGCGCTCCTGGCGCAGCCAGCGTCCGGGAGCCTTGTGCTCGGGCGCCCTGGCCTTGATCGACAGGATCCCGTCCTCGAAAGTGATCTCGACCTGTTCTTGCGAGAAGCCGGGAATCGAGGCGACCAGTGTGTAGGCTTCGTCGCTCTCGAACACGTCGACCGGCAGGTAGTAGGTCGGCGGGTTCCCGTCGTTTGCTTCGGGCGCGCCCTCCCCGAAAAACTGCTCGAACAGGCGGTCCATCGCCCGATGGGCATTCCGCATGTCAGCGCTTGGACTCCACCACGTGATGCTCATGTCACACCTCCTATGGAGAATTCGCAGTGGCACTTTCTGCTTTACCACGGGCCCGCAAGGGTCCAAACATGGCGTTTAGAGTTCGCTGATGCGCTCCCTGGAAAGGCGTCCGGAGCTGGTCGCGCTCGGGTCGGTCGGCATCGGCGTGGCGCTCGTCGTCGGCAAGCTCGTGGTCGGGCTGCTGACGGGGAGCCTCGGGATCCTGAGCGAGGCCGCCCACTCGTTCCTCGACCTTGCGGCGAGCACCTTCACGCTGCTGGCCGTGCGCACTTCGCGCAAGCCCGCCGACTCGGAGCACCCCTACGGGCACGGCAGGACCGAAAACCTCGCCGCCTTCGCCGAAGGCATCCTGCTTCTGATCACCGCGTTCGGCATCGCGTTCGAGGCTGTCCGCCGGTTGATCGTCGGCGGGTCGGCGGTCAACCCGGCCGGCTACGCGTTCGTGCTCCTCGTCGCGACGCTGATGATCGAGGCGGGTCGTGCCGGTGTGCTGCGCCGGGTCGGCCGTCTGGCCGACAGCGAGGCTCTTCTGGCGGACGCCACCAACCGCCTGGCGGACGTGCTGGCGACCCTCGGGGTCATGGCCGGCCTGGTCGGCGTGCGGATGGGCCTGACCTGGGCCGACTCGGTGGCCGCCCTTTTCGTGGCCGGGATCGTCGCGCGGGCCGCCGGCCTGCTCGTCTGGCGCTCCGGCGACATCCTGATCGATCGCGCACCGGCCGGCGCGGAGAAGCAGCTGCGAGCAGCCATCCAGGGCGTGAGCGGCGTTCGCGAGGTGCGCTCGGTTCGTGTGCGGCGCTCGGGACCGGCGCTGATCGGCGACGCCAGCATCGCAACGGGTCGCATGATCCCGGTCGAAGCCGCGGGGGCGCTGGTGGACAGCGTCAAGGCCAGGGCGCGCTCGGTGCTTCCGACGCTCGACCTCTCGGTGCTGGTCGAGGGCCAGGAGCAGCAGGCGGACCTGGTCGAGCGCGTCCATGTGGCGGCGGCGCGCAACGACACGGTCCGCGACCTGCACAACGTCACCGTCGAACGCGAGTCAGACGGGTCGCTGCACCTCACGATGCACGCCAAGCTCCCCGGTGACATGTCACTGGAGCGGGCGTCGCGCGTGAGCGACGACCTGGAGCGCGCCGTTCGCGAGGAGCTGCCCGAGGCGGCGCGTGTCGACATCCACCTCGAGCCGATGGAGCCGCGCGTCGTGCGTGGAGAGGACGTGACGCGGCGGCGCGCGCACCTCGCCCAGAGCATGCGCGAGATCGTCGCCGCTCATCCGGACGTGAAGCGCGCCGTGGACGTGGAGCTGAGCGATCGCCACCAGCGCATCCACGCGCACGTGGTGGCGGAGGTCGCGGGAGAGCGCAGCCTCGAGGATGCGCACCGGATCGAGACCCAGCTCGAAGAGCAGATCCGCCGCGCCTTCCCCGAGGTGCACGAGGTCGTGGCCCGGGTCAAGGCTTGAGGAGTTGGATCGGATGAGGCCGGGCCGGGCCGAAGACCTTCCGGCGATCGTGGAGCTCTGGCGAGCCGACGTGGCTGCGGGCCGCCGCGATTCGATGCCGCGCCGCGCACACGTCGACCTGCTCGCGGATCGGTTCGACTGGCCGGCAAGGTCGAGGGTGGTCCCAGGCTCGGAGGATGAGCTCACCGGCGCGGTCCTGGCCTCCGCCTATCCGTCGCCGGACGGGCCGCTGGCGCAGCTCGAGATATCGGCGAAGAGCCCGGCCGTGATGGAGGATCTCGCCCGTTGGGGTGTTGGACTTTCTCGCGCCGCCGGCGCTGTCGCCGTCCTCGTCTGGACGGGACGAGGACACGGCGAGCCGCTGCGCAGCGTGGGGCTTCAGCCTACGCGACCCTGGTGGAGGATGGACCGAGACCTGCAGGACGGCGTCCCGGAACGGCAAGCGGTGGACGGCTACAGGCTGATCGATGGGCGTGACGCGGCACGCGGCTCGTGGGCCGACATGCACAACCGCTCGTTCGCAGATCACTGGCGTTTCTCGTATCGGGCCGAGGACGAGCTGGTCGGTGGCAAGTCGCCCGCGCTGTGCCTGATGGCGATGTCGGCCGGTGGCGAACCGGCCGCGATCACGCTGTGCGAGGTCGAGCGCCTCGATTCCGACTCCCGTCCGCAGCCTGTGGGGCTGATCCGGTCGGTCGGCACGGTTCCGCAACACCGGCGGCGGGGACTGGCCACCTGGCTGGTGTCGGAGGCGCTCGTCCGCTTGCGCGCGGCGGGTGCGCGCCATGCCTCGCTTTACGTCGACGCGTTGAATCCGACCCAGGCCCCGAACGCGTACCGAAAGCTCGGTTTCGATGTCGCTTTTGAGAGCGAGGTCTGGGAAGCTACCTTCCCGTGAAAATCGCTCCCGCCCTGGTGATCCTGGCGGCGCTGCTGGTGTCGGCCTGCGCCGGCGCCCAGCCACCCGTCCCGCATGCGGTGACTGCGACGATCCCGGCGCCTTCGAAGCCGCCGGCAACCCTCGAAGCCGCGATCCAGCATGCGGCTCACCTGGGCCGCGCGCGAACAGGCACCACGGTCTACCTCAGCTTCGCCCTCAGGCCCCGTCAACCGGCGCTGCTGTCCAGCCTCATCGCCTCGGGCAGAACGGTGTCGCCCGCGGAGTATGCCGCCGAGTTCGCCGCAGATCCGGCGCTGGTCGGCCGTGCCGAGTCCACGCTGAGGGGCGCCGGCTTCGCTGTCAGCTGGACCCGTGGCTCGGACGTGATCGCCGCCGACGGCTCCGCGCCTGCGGCCGACGAGCTGCTCGGAGTCGACATCCAGTCGTACCGGCTCGCTGACGGCACCACCTTTTACGCCACTCTCGACGAGCCCGGCCTGCCTGGACCTGTCGCCGCGGTCGCAAGCGGCGTGAGCGGCCTCGACAGCTACCGCGCGGCCCGTCCCCTCGCCGTCCGGCCGGGGGGACTGACCACCACCGACCTCCTCAGCTTCTACAACCTCAAACCGCTGCGCGACCAGGGACTGGACGGCCAGGGGCAGACCGTCGTGCTCCCGGAGATCGACGACCTGCCCGACTTCAAGGACCTGGACGCGTTCGCCGCCAAGTTCGGGCTGCCTCCTTTCGAGCCGATCCTCACCGTCAAGCGAAGTCCAAGCTGGGGGACGCCGGAGAAACCCCAGGGCGAAACCGCGCTGGACCTCGAGATCCTCCACGAGATCGCCCCCGCCGCGAAGCTCGTGGTGTACCTGTCCGCGGCGGACTTCGGCC
Source organism: Candidatus Dormiibacterota bacterium (assembly GCA_035279525.1). Classification (GTDB taxonomy): domain Bacteria; phylum Chloroflexota; class Dormibacteria; order Dormibacterales; family Dormibacteraceae; genus DATEHQ01. The sequence goes on along the minus strand of DATEHQ010000154.1, from coordinate 13,815 downwards.
ACGGCGACCGCGCCTTCGACCAGATGGTCACCGAGCACCTCGGCTCGATCATCTCTGAGAGCCTCGGCGCATGCGAGCCCGACACCTCGAGCGGGCACCGGAACGCCTACGCGACGATCGAGGACAGGGCCGTTGCCCAGGGCATGTCGCACTTCGTGGCGACGGGAGACAACGGCGCCTATACATGCGGCTTCGACACAGACCCCGCGGGCAGCTTTCCCTCCACGCTGCCGACGGTGACCGCCGTCGGCGGGACCACCGTGTTCCAGTCCCAGGAGGGCGTCTACTTCAAAGAGTTCGCGTGGGGCAGTCCCCTCGACCAGAGCGGGGGCGGGGGCGGCGCAAGCCAGGTGTATCCGGTGCCGGCATGGCAGAGGAACGAATCCGTCGCCGCGGGCCACGGGATGAGGCAGGTGCCGGACGTGTCCGCGGACGCCGACCCGATGACCGGTTACCAGATCGTGTTCGCCGGTGCCGCGGGCGAGGCAGGTGGCACCTCGGCGGCAACCCCGCTATGGGCGGCCACCGTCGCGCTGATCAACGAAGACCTGGTCAACAAAGGCTTGCGCGAGGTCGGATTCGCCAACCCGGCGCTCTACTACATGGGCGAGAACGCCTCCCGCTACGCCGCTCGTCCCTTCCACGACGTGACCGCCGGCAACAACCTCGCGTACGCCGCCTCGGCCGGATGGGACTTCGCGACCGGCTGGGGAAGCATGGATGGCCAGGCGCTGGACGCCGCCTGGACGAGCTACATCAAAGGCGGGGGCGCATGAGACGCCCCGGCGACGACAGGCGTCACTCGACAGGGCGCCGTGCCGGAGAGTCCGAGGAGCAATTCGGCGGACCGCCGCTGGTGACGTGCCCGCACTGCGGGTCGATCGTGCCTTCGGGCGAGTTCTGCGGCCACTGCGGCGCGCACCTCACGAGTGGAAGCAAATCGCGGACCCACTCCTTCGCCGCGGTGCCGTCGCAGCGGGTCGCCCAACTGTCGATCATCAGCACCCTTCTGCCTCATCTTGCTCACCGTCGCGGCCGGCCGTTTCGCATCGCGCTCATCGCCGGGGGAGCCGTCGTGCTGGTGCTCGCGGTGCTTCACCTGTTCGCCCCCGCGACGATCGCCGCGGTGCTGGTGGTTCCGATCCTCTACCTCATCTATCTCTATGAGGTCGAGGTCTACGAGGACGAGCCGTGGCTCGTCGTCGGCGCGACCATGGCCACCGGGCTCGTCCTCGGGTTTGCGTTCACCAACTACGCGGGCGGCCTGCTGTCGCGGCTGGACGTCACAGGCGACACGGAGACCGCGTTCGTGCTCAGCGGCGTGACGATCCCCATCGTGAGCCAGGCGCTGATGCTGGCGGGTCCCCTCTTCCTTTATCTGTCCAGGCCGCGATTCCAGGAGCCGCTGGACGGGCTTGCCTTCGGCGCCGCGTCGGCGCTCGGCTTCACGGTCGCCGCTTCGCTCACCGCGTTCTGGCCCTTGATCGCCGGACCGCTGCTGGCGAGCGGACAGCCCCTGGACTGGGCGGTGAGGCTGACGCGAGCAGGGCTGCTGGTCTCTGTGATCAACGCCAGCACGACCGGGCTGGTGGCGGTGGCGCTCTGGCTGCACCGCTACGACCGACGGCGCGCCAACCTCGAGTGGCAGTCGGGCCTTCTCGCCGCGACGGCTGTCGCGTTTGGCGTGCAGATCGGGCTCGGGATGCTGACCTCGGCGATCCAGGACCTCACGATCGAGTTCGCCGTCGTCGCCATCGCAGCCGTCGCGCTGCTGCTCTACGTGAGGCTCGTCATCCACCAGGCGCTGCTCGTCGAGGGGGCGGAGCACGAGATCGGCCCGGAATCGGCGTGCCCCGAGTGTCACCGCATGGTGCCGACGATGGCGTTCTGCCCCGCCTGCGGGGCCGCACGCGCCGCCGGATCGAAACAGAGCCGCGGCAGGGTCGGGGGCACCGCCTGATGGCGGTCGCCAGCGCCAGGTTCTGCGGCCGGTGCGGCGCGCAGGTCGCGCCAGGGTCTCCCTACTGCGGAAGGTGCGGCGCGCCCGCCGGGGCCGCTCTCGCGCCGCAGCCGATCTACACGTACCCGGTCGCCCCGCCGCGCGCCGCCTACCCGACGCCTGGCCGCTTTCGCGCCTCGCAGGTCGCGATCGCCGGAGTCATGATCGCCATCCTGGCCGTCGTCACCGTCGTGGTGACAGCGTTCGCGGTTTCGCACTTCACCGGCGGAGGCCACTCTCCTTGCACCGTCGACTGCGCGCCCAAGATCGTGACCCCGCTGACGGAAGGTGCGACCTTCAGGAGCACGGCATACGGCTATCAGCTCAACTACAGCTCGCGCTGGAAGGTGCGCAGCGAGGACGCGAGCGGGATCGTGATCGGCACGACCATCGGGTCGCTCCAGGTGACGGGGATGCACGCCGGCGACAACGCGCAGGTGCTGAGCTCGACAGTGTCCGCGCTGCCCACGGGGACATGGCAGAACGTCATGCTGGCCGGCAACCTCAAGGGAGCTCACCTGGGCGACCAGGACGGGCTCGGCTCGGTCTACTCCGCGAATCTCGTGGGCGCCAGCTCGACAGCGACGCCCGTGCGCCTGGCGGTCATCGTCGCGACCAGGAACGGGGTGACGGTGGTGGTGATGGCGGTCGATCCGGCGGACCCGAAGAACTCACCCAACGGAATGCCCGAGAGCCAGCTGTTCGACTACGTCTGCACTGAGTTCCAGTGGGCCGGTACCAGCTAGGAGAACGCGCCTCCTGGAGACCGGGCGAAGCGTCCGCGGTGAAGCCAGGGCTAGATGCGTTCCAGCGCGAGGCGTGCGCCGAAACCCAGCAGCACCACCCCGGTGATGCGCTGCATCCACTGCCTGACTGAAGGCGCGTTGATCAGGTCTCGCAGCCTGGTCACGAGCAAGCCATAGGCGTTCATCCACGTCCACCCGATCAACGCGAAGACCAGGCCGAGCTCGAGCAGCCGCGGCAGCAGCGCCTGGCCGGGAGCCACGAACTGCGGCAGGAACGTGACGAAGAACACGCCGAGCTTGGGGTTGCTGATCGCGGAGAGAAAGCCCTGCTGAAAGATCGAGCGCGAGGGCGCCGCGGGAGGAGCAGCGGCCAGGAGGTCGCCAGGTCGCCGGCGCGAATCGAGCAGCGAACGCACGCCGAGGTACGCGAGGTAGGCCGCGCCGGCCAGCTTCAGGATGAAAAGCAGGTCGCTGGAGGCGCGCAGCACGGCCGACAGACCGACCGCGGTCGCCGTGACCCAGACCGCGAGCGCGAGACCGATGCCTGTCGTCGTCAGCACCACGCCGCGCCTGCCGTGCGCAAGAGCGTTTTTCGTCACGACCGCCATGTCCGGCCCCGGCGTGATCGCCAGCAGGATCGAGACCCCGATGAACGCGAGGAGCTGGCCGTCCACCTACGCCTCTTCGGGGAGGTCGAACGTGATCTCGTAAACGCCGCCCGTGAGCCTGGCCTGGTGAATCCAGCCCATCTTGCGCAGGAGGCCGAGCATCTCGCCGTTCTCCGGCAGCACGATCAACGAGAAGGTCCTGATGCCGTGCTCGCGCGCCACGTGGGCGAGGATCGAGAGCAGGGCACCTCCGAGGCCGCGGCGCTGGAACTCGTCGATCACTGCGACCGCCACCTCGGCCACATCGGTGCCCTGCGCGCGGTCGTACCGCGCGACCCCGACGATGCGCTCCTTGCCGTTGGGCCGGTGCGCCGCCGCGACAAGGGCGAAGCGGTCGTTGTAGTCGACGACCGCCAGGCGATGCGCCATGGCGTCGGACATGCGCTTCAGCGGCGAGAAGAAGCGAAAGTAGACGGTGCGCTCGGACATCGACGCCACCGCCTCGTGGAGGAGCGGCTCGTCCTCCGGGACGATTGGGCGCACGTGCACATTCGTCCCCTCTCGAAGCTCGAGCGTCCTGGCGGTGAAAGCCGGCGCTTGCGCCATCAGTGGAGCGGCCCGGTGGGCCGAAGCATGTCGCACGAGCGCAATCCGGGCCGAGTCACTGCATCAAAAGGTAACCTTCGCGCCGCATGACGGCTTCCCCGCGCTGGCGCAACCTCGGCACGGCTTCCGGCGCGGTGCCCGCCGTCCTGTTTGCCGGCTACGACCTCTACCAGTGGCTGCAGGCCTACCTTTCGGATCACTTCCACAACGACTTCACCTTTTACGACATGGCCGCCCGGCTCGGCCTGAACCATGGCTGGCGCTCGCTGTACGACCTGAGCCTGCAGCAGGCAGGGCTGGACGCGCTCAGTTCCAGGATCAAGGTCGCCGAGCTCGCCCGCTACATCAGCCCGCCACCGCTGGCGTGGCTGGCCATCCCGTTCACTCCTCTGCCCTACGAGGTGGCTTACTGGCTCTGGAGCGCCATGCTGCTGGCGGCGCTGGCGGGCTGCTGGTACCTCGCCGCCCCGGGTGCGGGTCGGGCGCGCGTCATCTTTCTTGCCGCCGCCGTCGGGTGGCTGCCCGTGATCTATGGGCTGCAGCTCGGCCAGCCCGGCCTGCTGGTCGCACTCGGAGTGGCGGGCTGCTACGCGCTCCTGCGGGCGGGCCGCGACTTCTGGGCCGGTGTGGCGCTCGGCGTCCTCGCCCTGAAGCCGCAGCTCGCCTTCCTCGTGCCGCCGGCGCTGATCGTGGCGCGGAGAGACCGCGCCTTCGCCGGCAGCGTGGTCGCGCTGGGCGGGCTCGCGGTCGCGTCGGTGGTCGCGCTCGGACCGGGCGGCGTCTCCGACTACCTGGACAGGCTCAGCTTCGCGTCGAGCGTGCCCGTGAACCGCGAGCTCACCCTGGCCGCCCTGGCCGGCAGTGTCGCGGTCGCCCGCGCGGTCGAGGTCGTCATCGCGCTCTGGTCGCTGGCCCTCGTCTACCGGCTCGGCCGGCGCAGCGTCGAGTGGATCTTCGTTCCCGCGCTGCTCGGCGGGGTGCTCGCCGCGCCGTATCTGCACCTCGACGACCTCGTCATGGTCGGCCTCGCCGGCTGGCTGTACCTGCGGACGCCCGGGCGACCGGCGTGGACCTGGGCCTACGCGCTCGCGATCGTGCTCGCCGCCGAGGGCCTGCCGATCTGGGGCCCGGCGCCCCTCATCCTCCTCGAGCTCGGCGGCCTGGTCCTCATCTCCGTCGCGGCGGCTCGGCCGACCCGTGCCGCCCTGACCCTTCCGCAAATCGACGCGCGCCCTCTCGAGCTTCGCCAGAGGCCATAGCGTCCGCGCCTCCGCGGTGCTCGTTCTTCGCCGCGCCGTCGATGTCGAGCGACCACTGCTCGAGCACGCTGCGCCGGTCGGCGCGCAGCGCCGCCTGAGGGAAGTTGGCGATCTCGCTTGCGAGCCTCTGCGCCTCCGCCACAGCTCGACCTGGCTCGACCAGGCGCTGAACCAGCCCGATGCTCATCGCCTCGACGGCCGGCACCGGACGCCCGGTGAGGATCATGTCGAGCGCGCGACCCTGCCCGATGAGTCGCGGGAGCCGCACGGTACCGAGGTCGATCAGCGGCACTCCGAAACGCCGGTTGAACACGCCGAAGGTCGCGTCGCGCGCGGCCACCCGCAGGTCGCACCAGAGCGCGAGCTCGAGGCCGCCCGCCACCGCGTAGCCCTCGACCGCCGCGATCACCGGCTTGCCGAGCTCCATCCGGGTCGGCCCCATCGGCCCGCGCCGCCCGGCGCGGCGTGGAACCTTCAGCGGAGCGCGGGTGCCACGTGCCGCGATCGCCTTCAGGTCGTATCCGGCGCAGAAGTTGCCCCCGGCGCCGCAAAGCACGGCGACGCACAGGGTGCGGTCGGCCTCGAAACGCTCGAAGCATTCGGCCAGACGATCCGCCGTCTCGGCATCGACGGCGTTCCGCACCTGCGGACGGTCGATGGTGACCGTCGCCACCGGCCCCTCGAGCTCATAACGAACGCCCGGGCGAGCGGTCAGAGGGCTCCCTTGTCCTCGTCCATGTACGGGTAACGGTGGTCGGTCGGCGGCACGTAGGTCTCCTTGATCACGCGAGGGCTCACCCAGCGGATCAGGTTGAGGAACGAGCCAGCCTTGTCGTTGGTGCCCGACGCGCGCGCGCCACCGAACGGCTGCATGCCGACGACCGCGCCGGTCGGCTTGTCGTTGATGTAGAAGTTCCCCGCCGCGTTGACGAGGGTCTCCGACGCTTTGCGGATCGCCTGCCGGTCTCGGGCGAAGATGGCGCCCGTCAGTCCATAGGGGCTGGTCCGGTCGCAGAGCTCGAGCGTCTCTTCGAACTTCGCGTCGGCGTACGGATAGACGGTGAGGATCGGCCCGAACAGCTCCTCGCGCAAAAGCTTGAAGTCTGGATCGGTGGTCTCGATCACCGTCGGCCTGATGAACCACCCGACCTTGTCTTCGCCCTTGCCGCCGGCGACCACCTTCGCGCCGGCGGCGCTCTTCGCGTACTCGATCGCCTTCATGTGGTTGGCGTAAGCCCTGCCGTCAATCACCGCTCCCATGAAGTTGCCGAAGTCCGCCACGTCGCCCTGGGGGATCGCCTCGACGATGTCGACCAGGTCCGGCTTGATCGCGTTCCACATGGATTGCGGGATGTAGGCGCGGGACGCGGCCGAGCACTTCTGGCCCTGGTATTCGAATGCGCCTCGGACGAGCGCGGTGCGCAGCGCGTCGGGGTCCGCCGAGGCGTGCGCCACGACGAAGTCCTTGCCGCCGGTCTCACCCACCAGCCGCGGGTACGTTCGGTAGCGGTCGATGTTGCCGCCGACCTCCTTCCACATGCCGTGGAAGACCTCGGTCGATCCCGTGAAGTGGATGCCGGCCAGGTCGCGATGGCTGAGCACCTTCTCCGAGATCTCCGAAGCGCTGCCGCTGACCAGGTTGATCACGCCTGGCGGCATCCCGGCCTCTAGCAGGAGCTCCATGAGGAAGTGGCTGACGAGCAGCGTCTGCGTGGCAGGTTTGAAGACGACGGTGTTTCCCATGAGCATCGGAGCGGTCGGCAGGTTGCCCGCGATGGAGGTGAAGTTGAATGGGCTCACTGCGAAGACGAAGCCTTCGAGCGGGCGGTACTCGAGCCGGTTCCAGGCCGTGCCGTCGTTGTAGGGCTGGTTGCGCAGCAGCTGGTCGCCGAAGTACGCGTTGTAGCGCCAGAAGTCGATCGTTTCACATGCCGCGTCGATCTCCGCCTGGTGCACTGTCTTCGACTGGCCGAGCATGGTCGCCGCGTTGATGGTGTCGCGCCACGGACCTGCGAGCAGTGAAGCCGCGCGCAGAAGCACCGCCGCGCGCTCGTGGTACGACGTCGCGGCCCACGCCTTTCTGGCCTCCAGGGCGGCGTTGATGGCGTCTTCGATGTCCTTCGCGCCACCCACCGCGTGCTCGGCGATGGCGAGCTCGTGCCGGTGAGGCGAGCGAATGTTGGCCCGCGAGGCGCCCCAGCGCCGCTCGCCGCCGATCTGCATGGGCACCTCGGTCCGCGCGTCGGTGAGCTCGGCGAGGCGCGCCTTCAGGCTCTTCCGATGTGGGTCGCCCGGCACGTAGCTCCGCACCGGCTCGTTGATCGGCCTGGGAACCTCGAAGTGTCCGTCGGCGGTCATTTGTTCTCCTTGACTTGCGTCGATCTGCTTCAGGGACGATGATGCCCCAAATTGGGCAGTGCCCGTCGTAACCCGGAGTCGTATCGAGCCTAGTGTCGGTTCGGCACTTGATCCCCACGAAGTCGGCGGCTGCGCTGGTGAGTTCCCGGGAACCCCTTCTGTATTCGAGCGAGGCCACCGCACCCGCCTCAGACCGGGTCCGGCGCACCGTCGCGCTGCTCGGCCGGCGTGGCTATGCGCTGACCGTGCGGCGCCTGGGCGAGGTTTGCCTTGGCGGGGCGCTGTCCGAGCCCGAGGTGCGCTGGGCGGTGGCATCGGCCTCCGACCTCGCCATCGAGCGCGACCTCGTCATCGAGCGCGACTCGATCGGCCGCGTGGACGCCATCAGCAGCCGCGCCGCGACACATGCGACCGATTCCGCGCCGTACCTCGACATGACTCTCGCCTTCGTGCGGCGGCTCGTCGCCCTCGCGCCGTTCGTGAGAAGCGTGTCGATCGCGGGTTCGCTCGCCAGCGGGGGGTTCCGCGCCTCCGACGACGTGGACCTGAACCTGATCGTCGACGACGGCCACAGGCACCTCGCCTACGTGATGGTCAACGTTCTCGGCATCGCCCACGCGCTCCGCCATCGCCGCAAGCCGGTGGACGACCTGACCCGCCGGCCCGTCGCGCCTCGCCTGATGACCGCGAACCTGATCCTCGAGCGCTCGCAGTGCTTTCCGCTGGCCCGCCGGGACGAAGACATGGCGTTCGAGCTCCTGATGTCGGAGCCCGTGTTCGGGGCCGAAGTCCTGGGCCGGCTGCTCGCGGCCAACCCGGAGCTGCTCGACCACCTCCCCCAGCTCGCGAGCAAGGCTTCGACTCTCGCCGTCGACTCGCCTGCTCGCCGCCTGCCCGCCGCGCTTTTTCCAGGGGCCCTCGACGGCGCGGCACGGGCGGTCGGCGAGTCGGCCTGGCGATACATGCAGTGGACCCGCCGCCGGCATCCAGAGGCGCTTGCCCGCGTGGCTTTCGTGCGATCCACCATGCGCCCATACACGCTCTTCGACGATTGATCTTCATCGCCGGGCTCACCGTCGTCTTCGTCGCCAGCGCGCTGCTGTTCGGCTTCGGCGCCAACATGCTGTTCCTGAGCTGGCGCGCGATGCGGCTCGAGCAGCCGGCGCGCCCACGGCCCGTCACGGCCGGGACCGAACCGCGGGTTTGCGTGCAGATCCCCATCTACAACGAGCGGTACGTGGCGGAGCGCGTCCTCGACGCCGTGTGCGAGATCGAGTGGCCCAAAGACCGACTCGAGGTGCAGGTGCTCGACGACTCCGACGACGAGACCACGGCGATCATCGCCCGGCGCATCGCCCGATGGCGCCGCCGGGGACTCCTCGTCGACCACGTGCGGCGGGGCACACGCAGCGGTTTCAAGGCCGGCGCGCTCGCCCATGGGCTCGAGCTCACCGAGGCGCCGTTTGTGGCGATGTTCGACGCCGACTTCGTGCCGCCCGCTGATTTCCTGCGCCGCACGATCGGAGCCTTCGAACAGCCGCGAGTCGCTTTCGTTCAAGCCCGCTGGGGTCACCTGGACGAGAGCTACTCGACGTTCACGCGCCTCCAGGCGCTCGCCATCGACTTCCATTTCCTGGTCGAGCAGGCCGTCCGTTCCGCGAGCGGTTACTTCACCAACTTCACCGGCACAGCCGGCGTCTGGCGGAGGACCGCGATCGACGACGCCGGCGGATGGAGCTCGGACACGCTGACCGAAGACCTCGACCTCAGCTACCGCGCGCAGCTCCGCGGGTGGAAGGCGGCGTATCTCGAGGACCTCGTCGTGCCCGAGGAGCTGCCAGTTTCGATCGACGCGTTCCGCCGCCAGCAGTCACGCTGGGCGACGGGCAGCTTCCAGTCCGCCTTCAAGCTCCTCGGCCCCGTGATGCGGAGCGACAACCGGCCCGCAGTGAAGCTGCAGGCATTCATGCACCTGGTGGCCTACGGCGTCGGGCCCGTCATGCTGCTGCAGCTCGCCTGCTACCCGGTGCTGCTGATCGCCTTCGGTTCGCACGGCCTGGAGCTGCCGTGGTACCTGTCGGCGGCGTCGGTGGTCGCCATCTTCGTGGGCGTGTCGCCGTGGATCGGTTTCATCGTGGCGCAGGTCCGGCGCGGCCGCCCGTGGTGGTCGGGCTTGCTCTCCTTCGTCTGCCAGCTCGTCGGCGCCGGGATGTCCTTCAACACCCTGCTGGCCCTGGTCCGGGCGACGCGCCCGGGCGGCGTGTTCGTGCGCACGCCTAAGCACCGCATCGTGCAGCCGGGACAGGAATGGCGCGACCAGGCATACGTGCGCGTCGGTGACCCTCGCGCGGTGCTCGAAGGAGTCCTGGGCGGAGCCGCGACGGCGATGGTCCCTCTCGCGCTGATCATCCACCAGCCTTTTATCGCGCTCTACTCGGCGATGTTCGCGCTGGGCTTCCTCTGCGTGGCGGGCCTCAGCGCCGTCGAGCTTCTCGAGGTCCTGACCCTGCGCAGCGTCGGACGTCGCGCGCTCTCGCGGGTGCAGGCCGCGACTCCCGCCGCCCTGCTGCTTGGGCTTGCGGCCTGCCTCCTCGTCCTCGCGGCGCAGATGCCGGAGCCATTCGAGGACGGCTACGCTCACTGGCTCATCGCGGCCAACCTTGCGGCGAGCGGCCACCTTCACGATCCGCTGTTCGGGATGGAGGACACGTGGCTTCCCGGGTACCAGGTCCTCGCCGGCGCGGTGCTTCACGTGTTCGGCCTTTGGCAGCTGGGCGCGTTGAAGCTCATGAGCGCGGCCCTCGGCCTCCTGACGCTCGGCTTCGTCTACGCGCTTGCGCCCAATGCGAGGCAGTCGCGCCTGGCCGTCGCCTTGCTCGCGCTGAACCCGGTCTTTCTCTTCACCTCCGGCTCGGCGGTGGTCGAGCCGCTGGTGACCGCGCTCTTGACGGCCGCGGCGCTCGCCGCGGTGCGCGGGAGGCTGAAGCTCGCGGCGCTGCTGGCGTCGCTTGCGTGCCTGACCTCGACCAAGCCGTGGATCTGGGTCGGTGCGGCCGCCGGGTTCGCCATCCTCGAAGCGCTGAGGCTGCGCGCGCCCGCCCGTTCGCGGTGGCCCACCGTGGGCTGGGCCGTGCCGGCCATAGGCCTCCTCGTTTTCCTGCAGCTGGGCTTTGCCCCGGCCACGCACTCGGTGACGCGCGGCTCGATCGAGGTCCTATCGGCGACCAGCCGCGGGAGCCTGCCCGCGGGAGCCGGCGGTCGAATCGCTGAGCTGGCGGCGACGTTCGGCCTGGCGGCGCTGCCCCTTTTCGCCTTCGGCGCCCTCGGGCTGGTCTCCTTGTGGCGGAGGAGGACATCGCCCCTTCTGCGCTTCGTCTACATCCCTGCCCTGGCCTACCTGGCCGCGGTTTTCGTGCTCGTCGCCGCCGGCGCCTACACCGGCAGCCACCGCTACCTCTACCTGGCCCTCCCCGCCCTGGCGCTGCTCGCGGCGGCAGCGCTCGACCGCTACGCGGCACCGGTGCGAGTCCTCGCCGTCGGGGCGACCGTTGGGCTTGCGGTCGCCTTCATCCCCGTCTTCGCCGGGTTCGCGGCGGGCAACACCGGGCTGATCGCCGCCGGCAGGGCGGCGGCCGGCGATGACGGTGTGCTGATCACCGACTCGCCTGTGGCCGCGTACTACAGCGGCAAGGAGCCATCGCAGATCATGGGATCGCAGGGGCTGCCGTCGACGCGCGCCGGCGCGATCGCGTGGATGCGAGATCGCGGCGTGAGCGAGCTCGTGGTCGAGGACATCAGCTACTACCGGGCCGCGATCCTTTTCCCCGACCTGGCGGCAGGCCAGGCCGCGCCGCCATTCGAATCGCTCGGCCAGCAGAGCAGCTACCAGGTGAGCGGGGGTAAGCCTGTGTATGCGTACCGGGTCGGCGCCGCGCTGATGTGGCAGTCGCTGTACCCGGGCGTCGACGCATCCATCGTCGCCCCGCCGCCCGAGGGCAAGACCGGACACCTGGCGAAGGGCGTGAGCCTGGTGGTCGGGGGCCGGTCCGTCGCCGGTGAGGGGATGGGCTTCGGTGTCCCGATCGTGCGCTATCCGGACGGCTGGGTGTACTCGCGCACCGCGACCACCCAGGACCTCTCGACGGCCACCCACGCGGTATGGACGCGAACCTTCCAGCTCGACGAGATCGGGGGTGACTCGGCTCACGCGTATCGGTTCGTGCCGATCGACTCGCGCGGCGCGATCCAGCTCACCTACACCGTCGATCCGAGTGGCGTCTCAGTGAGTGTCAAACCCCTGTGGCTGGCGCCCGGGTACATGCAGCTCGGCATCCTCAACGAGCAGTCGGCGACGTTCGACGACTTCGCCTCGGGCGACCATGCGGGATCGATGGTCGGCGCCGACTTCCCCAACTGGATCGCCACCTCCGGCCCGTGGGCGCGCCTGCGTTCGGGCTCGCTGCGCGTCGAGTGGTCGCTCCCGTCGCTGCCCGGGGCGGAGCTCTACGCGGGCCGAGAGCTGGTCTCCGGCGGCTTCGACTGGGCCGGCCTCGACTACATGTTCCCGGCGTCGTTTGCGGGCACCAGCTATCACATCAACGTGGAGGAGGCGAGATGACCGGCAATACCGAGCGCGCCGACGTGGTGCTCGTCTATCCGCAGCGCGTGCCGGCGCAGGGCCGTCACTGGATCATGCCTTCACTCGGGCTGATGTACCTGAGCGCGGCCCTGCGTCGGGCCGGGTACTCGGTCCGCCACATCGACCACACGTTCCTGGAGCGGCGCGAGGTGCTGGAAGAGATCGATCGCCTGCGCCCTTCGGTGATCGGCGTCTACTGCATGATCACGATGCAGGACGAGGCGCTGTCCCTGGCGGAGCAGGTCCGCGGCAAGGCGCTGACGGTGGTCGGCGGTCCTTACCCCTCCGGCGAGCCCGAGACCTTCGTCGACCAGTTCGACCTGGTCGCGGTGGGTGAAGGTGAGGAGACGATCGTCTCGATCATGGAGCACCTCGAAGACCGGCGGTGGGACGACATTCCCGGCCTCGTGTTCCGGCGCGACGGAGAGATCGTGAGGAGCACCGCGCGCATGCGCACCAAGGACATGTCCCATCTGCCCCTGCCGTTTCGCGGTGACGTCCCCAACGCGCAGTACATCGCTTACTGGCGCAAGCACTGGAAGGATGCGACGACTCCGCTCATGTCCACGCGCGGCTGTCCTTTCCGATGCGACTTCTGCCACAAGTCTGTGTTCGGCGACCTGTTCAGCGCGCGGCCGGTCGAGTCCGTGGTGGCGGAGATGCGCGAGATCGCTTCGCTTGGCTACGACCACGTCTGGATGTCCGACGACCTGTTCACGCTCAACTACAAGCGCACATTCGAGCTCGCGAAGGCGATCGAAGAGGCCCACATCCCGCTCACGTGGGAATGCCTGAGCCGTGTCACGCACGTCGACCTCGCGCTCTTCGACCAGATGCACCGAGCCGGATGCAGGCGCATCTTCTTCGGCATCGAGTCGGGCGACGAGAACGTGCTCAAGGAGATGAGGAAGGGCATCACCCCGGACCAGGCCCGTGCCGCCGTCGAAAATTGCGTCGCGGCGGGGATCAAGGCGGCCGGCTTTTTCATGGTCGGCTACCTCGGCGAGACGACCGACTCGCTGATCCGCAGCATCAACTTCTCGAGCAGCCTGCCGCTCGACTACGTGAGCTACACGATCGCCTACCCGCTCCCCGGCACCGGCTTCTACGAGCGGGTGCGTGAGCGCAGGCAGCACGGCGAGTGGCACAAGGTGCGCCACAACCGCCTGCTGTTCAACACCGACTTCTCGGAGCACAAGCTGCGCGCTGCGATCCTGAAGGGCGCGATCCAGCACCGGCTGAACAAGCTGCACATGAAGCCGGCGGCGAGGGCATTTCAGTTCGCGACGGACCCGGTCCTACGCGCGCTGCGCTAGCGGCTCTCTGCGCCCTCGCCCCGCTGATCGTGGGGTGCGGCGACTCCTCTTCGACCGTGCTTCCGGCGACTGGGCTCGTGCTGGTCGACCTGAAGGGCGGCGCGCAGGTCGCGTCGCTGTCGGTGGGAACGGACCCTGTCGCGGTCACGGTGTCGGCGGATGGCGCATTCGCCTACGTGGCGGACAGCAGCCCCGGCGACGTGTACGCCGTGAACCTCGCGCACCGGGCCGTGAGCTGGCGTTCTCACGTCGGCGGGGCGCCGTTTGGCCTGCTGCTTGCGGAC
>DATEHQ010000153.1:0-54250 GCA_035279525.1 Candidatus Dormiibacterota bacterium | reverse complement strand
TGGCCGGCCTGCGCCGCAGCCGCGAGATGATCCAGAAGAGGCCGACGAGCAGGAGGATCACCACCCACGCCGTCAGCAGCGGGTGGTAACGCAAGGACTCGACGAAGTTGAGCGACGAGCGATGCTGCCATCCGGTCAGGTTGGTGTCCTGGAACGTCGGCGTCGAGGCGCCGCCGCGGGTGTCGATGGGCTGGAACCCGCGGCCGGCGATGGTGTTCGAGTTGCCAACCACGCCTGGAGAATTGCCGCGCACCGAGATGCCGAAGACACTCACGTCGTTGATGCGGTTGTCGAAGATGCGCACGCCAGGGGCGTTCCGGATCACCACGCCGATTCGCGCGCCGCTGAACGTGTTTGCGTTGATTGTGGTCGCGGTGACCGAAGGTCCGACCGACAGGGCGACCCTCCCGGCGCAGCGCACGTCGTTCCCGACGATGTAGGTCTGGTCGGCACCCACGCGCACCGCGATGCCCGTGATTGGACCGCAGACGATGTTGTTCCTCACGATCGTGCCGGTGCCACCTTCGACCAGGATGCCCGTGCGCGCGTTGGCCTCGGCGTCGCTCAGCTCGATGATCGTGCCCTGCGAGGCCACCGCCTTGTCACCTGACGGGGAAGCCCCGTGGACGAGGGCCAGGCCGTCGAGCAGGAAGCCGTTGCCCGCGTTGTTGACGGACAGGTCGTCCTGCAGCAGGTTGCCCGTCGCGCCGCGGCTGACCACGAAGCCGTTGCCGGCGTTTCGCGCCGCCGCGCTGTGGTCGACCACCGACCCGACAGCGAGGCGGTGGAGACGCAGGCCGTCGAGCATGTTGCCCTCGAACAGGTCATCAGAAAACTTGACGGCCTGCGCGCGCGAGACGAACGCACCGTAGGCGTTGTACATGAATCGCGAGGAGACGGCGCTGCCTGTCGACGCATGGCTGCTGATCCCGGTCCAGGCCACACCGCCTGTCCGGCCGCTCCAGAAACCAAGGTAGGAGGCGCGCACGAACTTGAGGTCGAGCTCGCCGCCCACCGCCCTGATGTATGGGCGGCCGTATCCGTGGTCGACCGCGGGCGCGTTGGCGATCTTGTTCCAGCCCTCGATGATCAAAGGGTTGCCTTCGCCGGTTCCGCTGAGGCTGATCGTGCCACCCCACGTGACCAGGGACGTGAAGCCGGAATCGGAGCTGTCCATGAGCAGGATCGGGACCTCGGCGCTGCTCAACTTGAGCGTCGCGCCCGATCCCACGAGCACGTTGTCCTCGAGCATGTAGCCGCCCTGGCTCAGCGGGATGACCGCCTGGTTCGCGAGCAGGTCGTCGATCGTGTAGGTCGCCGGGCCCGGCAGCACCAGCGTGGGCGTGCCCGCGCGGGTCACTCCGGCCGCGACGTCATACTCGGCGCCCACGGGCACCACGATCGGGTAGCTGAGCCGGCTCAGGTGGTGGAGCAGGGTGCGCAGCCGGAGGTCTTCGCCCGCGACCAGGCTCGCCTCGCGCGACAGGTCGCCGCTCGGCGGTCCCGCCGGCGCAAGGGACGGATCGACAGGGCTCGCGACCGACGACAGGTGGACGCCAGGCAGCACGTTCTGCGGCTGCGTCGTCGAGATGGGCACCGGCGACGTGCCCAACGCCGAACGCACCCATGGCGGCGTCGAGTTGCTGTGCAGCGCGAAGGGCACCGCGGCAAGCCCCGCGAAGATCATGAACGCGAGCACCGCGGACAGCCAGCCTCGCGGAAGCCTCTTCCTACCCAACCGCCGGCCCCTTGGCGAGCGTCGCCGCGTTCTGCGACTCGCCGCCGATGAGGTCGGTGCGTCGCGTGAGCCAGCCCTGGCGGTTCATCGTCACGATGGCGAAGGTCTTCACGAACAGCGCGATGAAGACCGTGACCAGCGCGAGCAGAGGCAGGACCGCGAGGTCGCCGGGGTGGCGGCGGAGGTGGGACAGGCCGCGGATCGACCGGCCGACCAGCAGCCAGGCCAGCGCGATGGTCGCGACGATCTGCTGCGGGTTGATGAGCCAATGGACCAGGTAGCCCATGGCGATGCCCATGGTGAGCGGCGTGAGCATGAACTGCAGCACCGTCAGCTGGGTGATCAGCGGCTGCCTCCAGAGCCAGCCCTTCCAGATCGCGGTCAGGTAGCAGCGGTACGAGTTCCGGCTCCAGCGCAGCCTCTGCTTGAAGAAGGCGCGTGGCTTGTCGGGGAACATCGACAGCGTGCGGGCGGTGGACTGGTGGACGGTCTTGTAGCCCGCGGCAAGGATCAGCCAGGTCAGCCGGCCGTCGTCTCCGGAGATGCACATCTTGCCGAGAAAGAACTCGTGCTCCATGTGGCTCAGAACCGGCAGCGCGGCCGATCGCCTGTAGGCGGCCGTGCGCCCGGACAGGCAGGCGACGGCACCCGATCTCCCCTGCGACGGGACGTAGTCGAGGTAGCGGATGTCGATCATCCAGTCGGCGAGGCGGCGCCAGACGCTCGTCTCCGGCTGGTACACGTTCTGCCGCGTGCCCACTCCGCCGACTTTCGGGTCGGCGAACGGCGCCATGACCGCGTCGAGCAGGCCAGCCTCCCACTCGGTGTCCGAATCCGACAGGACGATGATCTCCGACGTCGCCGCGCGCATCCCCACACCCAGCGCGGAGCGCTTGCCCTCGTGCGCGAACGGGATCACGCGCAGCCGGTGGTCGATCACGAGCTGAAGGCGCTCGATCACCTCTCTGTCTTCCAGGTCGGGCACGATGATCACCTCGGTCGGGTCCTCGGCGAGCCACGACTTGAGGCAGCGCATGAGGATGTCGGGGTCCTCGCGGTACGCGGGCACGACCACCGAGGTCGTCGTCCTGAAACCTGGCGGAACCGGCTTGTAGATCTTCGAAAGCGTGACCCTGACGATCCAGACGGTCCACGACAGGATGCCGACGATCCCGAGCGGGAGCAGGTGGCGGCTGTGGTTCAACCACGAGACCGCCTGATCGAATGTCATCGTGAGCTGGTGCAGGGTCACTGAGCCATCCGCCGGCGGCCAACAGGTGCTTCCAGGTGCATCGCCATCGGCCAATCCATCGTATGGACGGCACCTCCGCACCGCATGAGGCCGACGTCCTGATCGTGCCGGGACAAAAGCCGCGGCGCGATGGGCCACACGGGACGTCAGTCCGCCACCGGCCATTGATAAGTCGGCGCCGCCGTTTCAGATTGTTCAGTGAATGGAATCGATCGACAAGGCGATTGAGGGTCTCGTCCGCCTCCAGGCCTCGGACCTCTTGCTCAGCTGCGGAACGCCGGCTCGCGTGCGCAAGGACGGTCAGCTCGAGCTGCTCGACGCTGGTGCGCCGCCGCTCAAACCGCCCGAGGTGGAGAAGATGCTGCGCGAGATCATGCAGCCCGCCGACTGGCGGACCCTGCAGAAGAGGCGCCAGGTCGACTTCGCTTTCACGTGGCGAGAGCTGGCTCGGGTCCGGGCCAACGTCTACTTCCAGCGCGACTCGCTCGCGGCCGCGTTCCGGCTGCTGCCGCTGGAGATCCCGAGCTTCGACATGCTGGGCCTGCCCGAGACGATCCACCACCTGCTCGACCGCCGCCAGGGGTTGATCCTGTTCACCGGACCGACCGGGAGCGGCAAGTCGACGACCCAGGCGGCGATCCTCGACCACCTGAACAAGACGCGCCCGTACCACATCATCACGCTGGAAGACCCGATCGAGTACGTGCACAAGCACCGGCTTTCGATCATCGACCAGCGGCAGGTCGGCGATGACACGCCGTCCTTCGCCGACGGGCTGCGCGCGGTGTTTCGCGAGGACCCGGACGTGGTGCTGGTGGGCGAGATGCGCGACATCGAAACCATGTCGGCCGCCCTGACCATCGCCGAGACCGGCCACCTCGTCCTGGCGACGCTGCACACAAACGACGCGCCCCAGGCGATCAACCGCATCGTCGACAGCTTCATGGGCGCTCAGCAGCAGCAGATCCGCGTCCAGCTCGCCGGCTGCCTGGCGGGGGTCATCTACCAGCAGCTCGTCAGGGCCGTGGCCGGGGGGCGCGTCGCGGCGTTCGAGATCATGGTCGCCAACCTCGCCGTGCGGTCGATGATCAAAGAGGGCAAGGTCGACCAGCTGCGGAGCGTCCTTCAGACCGGGCTGCGCGATGGTTCGCAGACGCTGGAACGCTCGCTCAACCAGCTGATCCGCGCGGGCATCGTCACCGAGCGCGACGCCCGCAGCCGGTCCGCCTATCCGGCCGAGATCTCGGCCTAGGAACGAGCCTCCTGCACGCGCCTCCGCATGGAGGCCAGCGTGTACGCCGTGCCCAGCAGGACCACCAGCGACCCGCCGAGAAGAGCACCCGGCCACACACCCAGCCAGAGCAGCGGACCGGCCATGGACGCGCCGGCGGCTGCCTCGACGACCGGTGACGAGACGCCGATCTGGACCCTGCAGGTGGCGCAGCGGCCTCCGCGGATGGCGTAGCCCGCGACCGGGACCAGGTCCATGAAGTCGAGATGCCGGCCGCACGACCTGCAGTGCGAGCGGGGGCTGACCACCGATTCGCCCCTCGGCATGCGGTCGGCAGCCAGGTTGATGAAGCTCCCGGCGAGCAGCGCCACGACGACGAGATAGGCGGCGACGAACGGAGCTAGGGCAGCCAAGTCATGGCTTCGACAAGAAGAAGGGCGCCGCGTGCGCGGCGCCCTCGAGTTCGGCCGTGATCACGATGGAGCCGGAATCAGGAGACGTTGTTGCACCCGTTCGGGCCGTTGGAGATCACTGTGATCTTCCCGTTGGCGTCCCACGTGTAGGAGAACTGCGTCTTGCCGTTGCGCGTGAAGTTGGGCTGGCTGCCGGTGGGCGCGGGGTTGAACAGGGCCAGGGTGCCCGTGGCGCCGTCGGCCTGAATCGGTGAGGCGACCGGAAGCAGCGGCTGCTGCATGTCGTTGGTCGGGGCTGGAGCTGAGTTGCTGATCGACGCGTTGATCTGGTCGACGTTGTTGGCGGCCATGAACGCGTCGAGCGCGGCCTGGACCGTCTTGTACTCGGATCGGCACGACTGGAGGTTGGCGTTCGTCGTCAGGCCGACCAGGCTCAGGGTCACGATCGCGGCCAGGATGCCGAGGATCGTCACGACCACGAGGAGCTCGATCAGGGTGAATCCTCCCTGCCCTTTCTTGCCGCGAAGGTTTCGATTCATCCACCCGTACAGACCCGTCATACGCTTCCTCCAATCCAGGCAGCCAGAGCCGCTGCCCACGAACTTGATTGCTTCAGGCGCAGTCTGGAGGTGTCGGGCCGAAACCTGAATAGAGGGAATGGCCCAATCGCATGGGCGCGCGTCCTGAGTTGTTCTGGGCGAACCCGGATCGGCTACCGGACCAGGGTCGAAACTGTGATCCCGGCCGCCAGGACCACGACGAGGAGCCCGAAAAACGGGAGGCAGCCCCGCTTCCTGGCGCCGGCGCCTGGCTTCGCGCCGGGGGCCAGGTTGACCTCCGGAAGGGGCCGGCGGCGCTCGGGGCCCGGGGCGCGCTTGTTCTTGGACAAAGTCAGTTCCGCCTCATGAGCAGCCCAAGGCAGGTGAGATAGGTGGCGTACCGGATGTCAGGCACCCGGGGCGGGCTCGGCAGGGCTTCGACCGGCCGGCCCAGCTCTTTGGCGAGTCCCGCCATCACCACGGGCGAAAGCGGCTGGTCGGAGGAGATCAGCACCGGCAGGTCACCCGGCCGGGAACCCAACCGGCGTTTCTGGTGCCGCAGCACGGCCCGCAGCGGCTCGATGAGGAGGCCCGCAAGGTCGTCACTCAGCGGCGCGGGCAGCGCCTGCTCGTGCCACAGCTGGGGCGCGTGATCGTCGATCAGGACGATCTCGATGGGATTGGACGAGGCGTCGACGAGCACGCATGACGGCCTCGTGACCACCCTGGCGAGGCAGGCCGACTTCAAGTCGATCACCGTCGGCTCCACGCCTCCCGCCCTCACCGCGTCGGAGATTGTCTTGACCAGCGTCCGATCCCACGCCGTCGCGTACACGGCGCGACCATGGTCGTCACGCGCGACCTCCACCCAGGTGACTCCGATCCGGTCGGGGTCCAGTGGAAATTCCTTGGCCACCACAGAGTCGACGTTGGAGTCCAGCGCCGTGGCCGGCAGGTTCAGGATGCGCGACGTCGCGAGGGTGTCCCTGACCGCCACGAGCGCGCGGGTCTCCTGGATCTCCGAGCGGGCGAGCACCTGTCGCAGCGCGACGCCGACAGCCGCCGTGTCGACCACCTTGCCGTCCGCAAACGCGCCGGCCGGCACTCCGCCGGAGCCGCATCGCAGCGAGGTGCCCAGGGCTCCATGAGCGACACGTATCAGCCCACCTGAGAGGTCGATGGCAAGGCGCGATTGAATAGCAGGCACGGGTCAGGGCGAATAGTACGACCAGCCCGTAACGTGCACCGTCCGAGGCTTGCCGGCCACGCCGACCTCGGCCCTGGCCCACAGCCGCGGGTTGTCACCCGAGCAGCTGGGCGGTGACGTGCTGAGGCAGGCGGTGATGGTCACGTCGCGAGCGTCGAGAGGAATCAAGAAGGCTGTGCCGTTGCGAAGACCCACGTACACGCACAGTCCAGAGGGACAGCCGGCGACCGTGGCGGAGCTGCCGACCTTTGCTCCGAGCGTTCCGAACTTTGCCCCAAGGGTCAGGGTGGACCCTGGCTTCTGGATCTCGTACACGGATCCGTCGTCGGCCCCCACGAACCAATCGCCGGCCGAGTCGGCGGTCGGAGCTGTGTTGATCGCGGTGCCGGCGACGGCATAGCTGCCCAGGGACTTGAGGCCGGTGTCGAACAGGTAGAGACCGTTGTTGCCTCCGACCCCGATCACATCGCCTGACGGGCAGTGGCACCAGAACGGGGCGCCGGAGATCGTGGTGGGGACCGCCTGGGTCGCCAGGAGAGAAAGGTCGAAGTCGCTCTGCACCTGCGCCATCGCGAGCTGGCCGCCGGCGAACGTCACCGCGATCCGCGCCGGGAGGGTGGCCTGCTCCAGGGCTACGCCGGTCGCGTTCGGAAAGGGCAGTGCCAGCGTGTCGCTCGTCTGGAGCGAGGCACCGGACTTGTCCTGGGTGTACGTGAAGTGGACGAGCGTGCTTCCGCTGCCGTCGGAGGCCACCACGTAGATCTCGTCGGAGGTCGACTTCTTTCCGGACGCGCCGGGGAAGACGAACGCGCCCGAGACGATCGGCTGAGCGAGGGGGTTCGACGCCGCATTCTGCGTGCAGTTGTCGTCGCTGCCGGGCGCGTACGCGTACATCGTGCCGGTCGCGTCCCCGAAATAGGCGAGGCTCGAAAGGTTCGCGCCGGCGGCCGGCCGGCCCGTCACCTTTCCGTCCGCCGCCATGAAGCACTGGAGCACGGGCTGGGAGCCGGGCGTCTCCTGCAGCACGGCGACGCAAAACCCCCTGGTGCCGCAGTTCGGGCTCGTGCCGCTGTCGTCAGGGTGGCTCACCGGGACGAGGTCGAGGATCGTCGCGCCGAATTCGCTGTTGTCGAGCATCGCGGCCGGGGGCCCGGTGAGGACGCCGTCGACGCCGACCGACCAGCCGGGGTTCGCGCTGCCGTAGGTGTACTCGTAGAGGTTGCTGTTCAGGTCCCCGATCAGGTACTCGTCCCGGCCCAGGCTGGGCAGCATGACGTGCGTTCCATCGATCGTGAAGGACGCCGGCGCTGACGCGATCTCCGGGAATTGGGGCACCGAGTGCACGTCGACCACCGGAGCGCAGGCGACGTACGTGGCGACCGCGGTGTGGCCGTTGAGGGTCACCGCCGTCGGGGCCGGGCAGCCCGATCCGAGGCCCGTGGCCTGCAGTTGGTTGAGCGTCGACTCGACGGCCGAGGTGACCGTCGCCTCGGCCGCCACGCGGTCGACCAGCCGTTGCGACAGCAGGAAGTTGGTCGAGAGCTCGGTCATGATCGCGGCCGCGATGATCGACAGGAACGCGACGATGATCAGGACCGCGCTGAGCACGCTTCCCCGCTGCCTGCGGCGCCGGTCGCCGAGCACCGCATACAGGTACTTCACGGGTTCAGCCTCGGATAGAAGCGGAGCGTCTGCGATTCGCTGTAGTTGAGCACGGTCACCGTGAGGCTGACGACGACTGTCGGGGAGCCTCCGGACTGGTCGACGTACCACGAAAAGGCGGTCACCGACGTGGCCATGTGGGCCGGCGCGCCGCTTCCCACCCGGCGGTCCAGGAAGGCGCTGCCGTCCCACACGTAGGTGACCGAATAGTTCGCCGGAACGGGCTGGGTCGAGTTGCTCACCTGCAGCCCTGACAGCACGATCGCCGAGGTCGTGCACGGGTTGGAGGAAGAGGCGCCGCAGCCGGCCGTGGGGGGTACGCCGCTGCGCGCGAAGTCGTCGTAGGCGCGCAGCTCGAACGTCCGGATCTGGCTGCTGGCCTCGATCCTTCCGGTGGCCACGGTGCCCGCGCGGAAGGTCGTGAGGACCACAGAGGCCAGGGCGCTCAGGACCACGACGCTGATGGCCGAGGTGATGATCAGCTCGACCAGCGTGAACCCAGCCTGGCCGCGGTGGTTCGGCGTCCGCTTCATCGATCGACCTTCAGGACCGAGATCGGATTGCCCACCTGGGAAGCGGTCGCCAGCGACACGACGGTCACCGTCCAGACCTGGATGTTGGCGGCCGCACCGGGCACCCACGCGACGTCCGCTCGGACCGTGTCGGTCGAGTCCGGGCACGCTCCTCGATAGCCGGCGGCCGGCGCGGGCGCATTCGAGCTCTCGGTGGCGAAGCACTCGGAGTAGCCGGGCGCGTCCCCGGCGTACGTGCTGGCGCTGATCTTGTCCAGCTCGTACTGGGCCACCGCCTCGGCGGCCGTGTTGCGCTTCGCCAGCGTCGCATCGAGCAGGCCGGTGCTGAAGGTGCCGATCACGATCGCGAGCGCGAACCCGATGATGACGACGCTGACCAGCAGCTCGACCAGGGTCGTGCCGGATTGGGCCCGCCGGCGGTCCCGGACGAACCGGTCGTAAAACCAGCCCATCAGCGGATGGCTTTGAGCAGCCCGTACATCGGCAGGATGACCGACACGGCGACGAAGCCGACGGCGCCGCCCACCGCGATCACGAGCGACGGCTCGATCAGCGCGATCATGTTGCGGACCTTGTAGTCCATCTCCTCGCTCAGAAAGTCGGCGATCTGCTCGAGGCTCGAGTCGAGGGTGCCGGTCTCCTCACCGACCCGGATCATGCGGATCATCATGGGAGCGAAAAGACCCGTCGCCTCGAGCGGCACGGAGAACCCGTCGCCGCTGACCATGCGCAGCTTGACCGACTCCAGGCCGCGGCGAAAGCGGATGTTGCCGGCCGCGGAGGTGGCGACGTCAAAGGTCTGGTTGATGGGGATGCCCGCGCGAAGCATCGTGGACAGGGTCCGCGTGAACCGCTCGATGATGCTGTAGGTCACGATGCTGCCGAGCACCGGGAGCCTGATCAGCGTGTAGTCCCAAAAGACGCGTCCAGGGCGGCTGCTCATGAAGAGGGCGATCGCCGCCACGACGAGGAACATCCCGCCGAGGATCTCGAGCCGCCAGGTCTGGGCGAAGGTGCCCACGGCCAGCAGGATTCGCGTGGGCAGCGGCAGCTGCGAGTGGAACTCGTTGAAGATCGACACGAAGTTCGGGAGGACGAACACGATGAGGATCGTGCAGACCGCCAGCGCCAGCACCAGGATGATCGCCGGGTAGATCATCGCGCTGCGCAGCTTCTTCAGCGCGGTGTCCTGGCGCTGGAGATGCGCCGCTATCTGCGCCAGCACGCGATCCAGCGTTCCGCTGTACTCGGCCGCCCTGACCATGTCGATGTAGAGCTTGTTGAAGACGGTCGGATGGTGCGACAGGGCGATGGACAGCGACTCCCCGGAGTCCAGGTCTTCGCAGACCTCCTCGAGCGCAACCCTGAAAGCCCCCGAGCCGGACGCGCCCTCCAGGAGCTTGATGGCGTCTGTGATCGGGACGCCGACACGGATAAAGGTCGCGAGCTGGCGCGAGAAGAGGACGAGGTCCGACGTACGGACGCGAAAGAAGGTCGGCAGGGCGCGGTACAGCCAACGCCATCCGCCCTTGGCGGGCCGCACCGAGACGACTCGAAGCCCGCGGTCGGTCAGCTTCCGCTGCACCGCGGCAG
Source organism: Candidatus Dormiibacterota bacterium (assembly GCA_035279525.1). GTDB lineage: Bacteria > Chloroflexota > Dormibacteria > Dormibacterales > Dormibacteraceae > DATEHQ01. The sequence goes on along the minus strand of DATEHQ010000153.1, from coordinate 44,082 downwards.
CCGAGTCGCCGTCCATGACCCGCTCTTCGATGCGGTCTCTTGCGGTGTAAGCGCGATAAGCGAACTTCGCCATCAGGTTCCGCCTCGCTCAGATGATGTAAACGCTGCGCAGGACCTCTGACACCGTGGTCACCCCGGCTGTGATCTTGATCCACGCGTCCTGCCGCAGTGGAACCATCCCGCTCGCGACCGCGGCATCGAAGATCTCCTTGTGGCTGGCCTTGGCGATGATGAGCCGCTTGACCTCGTCGGTCATGGTCAGGACCTCGAACACGCCGATGCGGTCGTAGTAGCCGGTCCCGTTGCAGCGGCTGCAGCCCTTGCCGGCATAGACCTGCTTCGGCGCGGGCACTCCGATCGATGTCGCGTACTCGAGCTCCTCCGCGTTGGGAACCATCGGGACGCGACACGCCTCGCAGATCTTGCGGACCAGGCGCTGGGCGACGATGGCGATGACGGAGGACGCGATCAGGAAGCCCTCGATCCCCATGTCGGTGAAGCGAAGGAGGGCTCCCACGGCGTCGGTCGCGTGCAGCGAGGAGAGGACCAGGTGACCGGTCAGCGCCGACTGGACGGCGATCTCCGCGGTCTCGCGGTCCCGGATCTCCCCCACCAGGATGATGTCCGGGTCCTGGCGAAGGATCGCGCGAAGGCCGTTCGCGAAGCTTATGTCGGCGAGCTTGTTGATCTGGCTCTGGTTGATGTTGTCGAAGACATACTCGACCGGATCCTCGATCGTCATGATGTTCCGGACCTGCTGGTCCAGCTCGTGGATCGAGGCGTACAGCGTCGTCGTCTTGCCGCTGCCGGTCGGCCCGGAGACGATCATCATGCCGTAGGGCGAGTGCAGGTTGCGGTGATACTCGCCATAGGCTTCGCCTGAGAAGCCGAGCTGCGTGAGGGCGATCAGCGACCGGCCGCGGTCCAGCAACCTCATCACGAGCTTCTCGCCCCAGACGGTCTCGATCGTGGCCACGCGGACGTCGAGCTCTTTGCCGTCGACGTTGACGCTGATCTGGCCGTCCTGGGCGCGGCGGCGCTCGACGATGTTCATGCCGGCCATGATCTTCACGCGCGACGCAAGGGCCGCCCCCGTTGCGCTCGGCAGGTGCGCCATGTCCTGCAGGACACCGTCGATCCGGAAGCGGATCCGCAGATAGTCCTTCTGCGGCTCGATGTGGATGTCTGACGCGCGGTCGCGCAAGCCCTGCGTGATGAGGAGGTTCACGATCTCGACCGCCGGCGAGGCGGAGGTCACGTCGCCCAGCTCGAGCGACATCACCCGCTCGATCGCAACCTCCGGCCGCGACTCCTTGAGCGTCTTCGCCGCCTCGTTGAGGCGCGGGTGCATGCTGTGGATCCGCGTCAGGTTGGCCAGGATGTCCGATCGGCCGGCGATGTACGGGGAGACCGGGAGCCCCGTGATCAGCTTCAGGTCGTGCAGCAGGAGCAGGTCGCCCGGATCGCTCATGGCCACCGCGAGGTGCCCGTTGTCCCGGCGGACGGGCAGGACGTGATGGCGCCGGGCGAAGTCGGCGGGCACGAGCCGGGCGATCTCCTCGTCGACCGCCCCGTCCCTCAGGTCCGCCACCGGCACCTGCAGGTGGTTGCTGAGGACGGCCGTGAGGTGGTTCTCCTGCAGCGATCCCTGGCTGACCAGCACCGACCCGAGCGGCGCGTACGAAACGTTCTGCGCGGCGAGGGCGCGCTGGAGCTGCTGCTCGTCGATCATGCCCTGCTCCAGGAGCAGCTCACCCAGCATGCGCTCGCGGGAGCTCCTGCCGTCCACCGCCGCGTCGGGGGCCGGCGCGTTCAGTGCCACGGCTGGATCTTGGCGCCCAGGAATGTTTTTGGTAATGGGAGTTACCCCACCCGCTGGGCTGTTTGTCCCGGTATGTCCCGGGCTGTAATCCTGATCATGGCCGGCCGCCGGTCAGCCCACGGCGTGCCGCCCAGAGCACGGCCTCGGTCCTTCCGTGCACCTCGAGCTTGCGGTAGATCTTCGCCAGGTGGTTGCGCACCGTCTTCTGGCTGGTACCCCGGGTCGCGGCGATGGTGGCGACCGAATCGGCCCGGCCGATCATCCGGATGATCTCGAGCTCTGCCGGCGAAAGGTGGCCGCCGCCCTCGCCGTCTCGCGCCGGCCGGTGCTCGAAGCGCATCTGCAGCTCGAGCAGAAGTCCGGACGCGATCGAACGATGACCCGCCAGGACGGCCGACACCCCGGCCATGAACTCTTCGACGCTCGCGTCCTTGGTGAAAAGGCCGGCGGCGCCGGACGGCAGCGCTTCGGCCAGCAGGCCTTCGTCGCCGCGAGCCGCGAGCAGGATGACCGGCAGCCCTGGGTGGCTGCGATGCAGCAGAGCGGCCAGCTCCCGGCCCGAAAGCGGCGTGGCGCCCACCTCGCAGAACACCAGGTGGATCCCGCCGGCATGCAGCATCTCGAGCCCCTCGTCGGAACGGCTCGCGGCGCGCAGTGAAGCGCAGATCGGGGGCATGGCGAGGAGCCGGCCCAGCGCAGCCACGAAAAGGGGCTGGCTGTCGATGACCAGGGCGACGATGGGCTCGGCGAGGCGCGCGCGCTCCAGGCCTGGGTCTGAGGCGACCGACGGCACCACCACCACGTCGCTTAGCTAAGCCCCAATTCGGCGCGGGCGTAATGGGATCCTCGTACCAGTGGCGCGCAGCCGGCGGTAACCGAGGATTCGTAGCTGCCCACTCCGCCTGGGATGTTGTCTCGGCCGGTCGGGACAACCCTTGGCGAAGCCAACCCTTGCCGCGCGGTCCGCCTTCGGTCCGAGCGCTGCGAGGGGCGAGACGGCTTGGGAAACTCAAGCCGAGGCACGCGGGGGGCAGGGCGTCTTGGTGGCGCGCCGAGTTCCACGAGATCGCTCGGGCGCACCTGCGGGCGTCTCGAGACCGCCCGCGTCACGGCCTGTCGGGACATTCGTCTCATTGGCCCCGAGCCCGAACCATGCCAACCTGCAGGGCGGTGAAGGGCGGCGTCAACGAGAAGGCCGACGCGGGGGAAATGAGAGAGACCAGGGTTCAGCGACTCTTTTTCAAGGTGTTCGTGCCGCTCGGCGCGATCGTCAACGTCGGGCTCGGCCTGGTGATCCTCACCGGCCTCAAGCCCGAGAGCTGGTCCGGCTGGCTCCAGGTCGGAACCGGCGCGTTCTGCTGCGTGATCGCCGGATGGCTCGCCGCGTCGGCCTGGTCGAGGTCCTACTGGAGGCAGAGCATGGCGACGCAGGTGGCGGTCTGGCGGCGCATCGCCGACGCCTTCTTCGCCTGGCTCGAAGAGGCTCCGCTGCCCGCCGAATCCCTGCGCAGCCTCAAATCGTCGCTCGACGAGGTGGTGCCCAACTCGACGCGCCGCTAGTGACTCGTCGAGGGGAACCGTTTGGGGTCCCCGCGAGTTGAGATACGACGTAGATCGATGGGCGGTGTTATCTTGCAGTCCCGCATCGCGAGCGTAGGGCTCGCGTGCCCAAGGGAGGGGCTCGCCTGATACGCCTAGGCATCGTCGACGACCACCCCGTCTTTCGCCTGGGGATGATTCGAACCTTTGAGCGCGAGCCGGACCTGGAGGTGCTCTGGGAGCTGGGAACCGCCGACAAGCTGCCCTCGATCCTGGAAGCCTGCCCGGTCGATGTCGTCCTGATGGATCTCAACCTCGGCTCGGATCAAGACGCCCTCGCCGCGACGACAGCGATCCGGGAGAGCTTCGAATCGGTCAAGGTGATCGTCATCTCGGCGTCCCTCGACTGGGATGCGGCATCCGCCGCCCGAGCCGCGGGCGCGAGCGGTTACCTCCCCAAGGACCTCGCGATCGCCGACATGGTGGCGGCCATCCGCGGGCTCGCCTCACCCGACTTCGGCCGTTGGACCTTCAACAACATGCTGGAGGTCAGGCCGGCGGCCGTCGGCTCCCTCGTCTCGCTGCGGCGGGGGCTGACGGCGAGAGAGCAGGAGGTGCTGGTGGAGCTTCGGCGCGGCCGGACGAACAAGCAGATAGCGGCGCGGCTTGGGGTCTCGCTCACCACCGTCAACAAGCACGTCCAGCAGGTGCTGAAGAAGCTGCACGTGCGCACCCGGGCCCAGGCGGTGGCGATGATCGACGCCGAGGCGAACGGCCGGCCCTTCTCGGCCGGTGAACGAACGCGCCGGGAATCACACCACCGTTAACCACAAATGGTTATTTCTGCCCATTGACCGGGAGTCCATGGGCCATTAGCCTCATGCAAGCGTAGACACGGGTCGTCCTGGGAGGGGAAACGGCCCGGGGTTGTCAGGTTTTGTCCCATCCCACGTCGATCTTGTCATCCCTTCATTTGCCTTCGAGGAGAATTCGGTGCCCGCCCCCCGTGAGCGCGTCCGTGCTGGACAGGCCGCAGAGAACGACGTCGTCATAGAGCGGGAGATCAGGCGAATGGTCGCCCGCGAGCTGCACGACCGCGTCGCGCAGACTCTGACCGGCATGCTGGTCGAGCTCGAGAACTTCAAAGCCAACGAGGTCGAGTGGGCCGATGTCATCCGCCAGCTCGACGTCGTCCAGGGATCCACCAGGCAGGTGCTCGCCAGCCTTCGCCAGCTGCTCCACGACCTGCGCGGCGAGCAGGGGACCGGCGACAACTTCGTCGAAGCCCTGGGCACGCTGATCGCCCGCTTCGAGCAGAAGACGCAGATCGCCGCCCAGCTCGAGGTGGGCCCGGGCTGGCCCAACTCCCTGACGCCGCCGGCATCGCTCAACCTCTACCGAATCGTCGAAGAGGCCCTTGCGAACGTGCGCATGCACAGCGGAGCCCGGAAGGTTCGCGTCGTGCTCGAGCCGCGATCGGAGAAGGAGCTCGTCCTCGACGTGAACGACGACGGTCGGGGCCTCGACATGGATGTCTCGCGACCGGTCGGACTCGGCACCGTGGGCATGAAGGAGCGCGCCCTCTTCCTGGGCGGCCAGCTGCGGATCGAGAGCGTGCCCGACGGCGGGACGCGCATCCTGGCGGTGTTTCCAAAGGACCAGCTGGTGCCCGAGCAGCGCGGCGAGGTCACGGTTGCCGGGTTGAGCGCGTGACGACCCTGGCCGCCGCCGCCCGAGTCCTGGTCGTCGACGATCAGACGCTGTTCCGAACCGGGCTGGCGAGCCTCCTGGCCGACGATGGCCGCGTCGAGGTCGTCGGGCAGGCGGTCGACGGCGCGGACGCGATGAAGCAGGCCACCAGGCTCAAGCCGGATGTCGTCCTGATGGACATCAAGATGCCCACCATGGACGGAATCGAGGCCACCCGGCGCATCCTGGAGGCGAATCCTCAAACGAAGGTCCTGGTCCTGACCACGTTCGAGACCGACAGCCAGGTCATCCAGGCCCTGAAGGCCGGAGCAAGCGGTTACGTCCTCAAGGACTCCTCCGCCGGAGCGATCGTCAGCAGCATCGTCGCGGTCATGTCGGGCGAGCGCGTCATGGCAAGCGCCGTCGCCAACCGGGTGCTGGAGATGCTGACCGGCGCGACGACCCCGAAGGAGTTCTACGACGGGCTCACCAACCGTGAGATCGAGATTCTCAAGCTCCTCGCCAACGGCATGGCGAACAAGCAGATCGCGTACCGGCTGAAGATCAGCGAGAAGACGGTTCGCAACCACGTGAGCAACACCTACGAGAAGCTGGGCATCTACGACCGGTCTCAGGCCGTCCTGTACGCCGTCAAGAAGGGGCTGGTCGAGGTCTAGCGGCGACCTTCCCTTCCCCGCCGGTCATGCTGTTGATCGGAGGTGGAGATGGTCGAGAAGGAGATCCGCGTTCAAACGCCCGACGGCGAGATGACGGCGTTCGCCGTCCGGCCCGACGGCGCAGGACCGTTCCCCGTTGCGGTCGTGTTCATGGACGGGGTCGGCTATCGCGAGCAGGTGAAGAAGAACGCGCGCAGGTTCGCGGAGGATGGGTACTACGTCGTCGCGCCGGACCTCTACCACCGCATCGGTGATCGCCTGTCGTTCGACATGAGCCGGTTCGCATCCTTGAGCACCGACAGCCCTGAGCGGCAGAAGATGATGGCCGCGGCCATGAGCGTCACTCCGGAAGCGATGGTGACCGACACAAGGGCCGTTCTGGACGCGATCGCGTCTGATCCGGCCGCCGGGCGCGGACCGAAGGTGTGCGTCGGTTACTGCCTCGGAGCACGTGTCTCGCTGCACGCAGCCTCCGCGCTCGCCGAAGAGTTCGTGGCAGCCGCGGGAATCCACCCGGGAGCCCTCGTGACCGACAAGCCCGACTCCCCGCACCATGATGTGGCTCACGTGCTCGGCGAGCTCTACATCGCTTTCGCCGAAAACGATCGGACGGCCACCCCCGAGTCGATCGACCGCTTCCGCGACGAGATGAAGCGGAACGGCGTCCGGGGAGTCGTGGAGCGCCTCCCGGGTACCACGCACGGGTTCGCCATGGCCGACCTTCCGGTCTACGACCACGACGCCGCGGAGCACCACTTCGAGCGGACCCTGGACCTCTGGAGGCGCCGCGTCTCGCCGGAGCGCACCAGCACCTAGCGGCAGTGCCTAAGATCAGGCCGGAAGCACGCTCTCACCGGCGGAGGAGCTGCCGGCCTGGAGATCGACATGGTGAAGCGCCTGTTCCCTCGGCGCGTGCTGATCTTTTGTTGCATCGCCGCCGGCGTCGCCCTGATCGTCGGAGTGGTCGGAGCCATCCTTCGTCGCGATCCCGCCGGCAACGTGGTCCTTACCGCCCTCGAAGCGTCGGTCCTTGCCTTCATCGGTGGGCTGGTCGCGCGGTCCTTCATCAGCTTCCTGCTCTGGACCGGCCGCGACAGGCCCAATGTGAGCTTCGTCCTCGCCTGGGCCTTCTTCCTGTGGCCCGGGGTGGTCGACACGATTCCGAAGCTGCTCGGCAAGCAGTACGCGACGCGGCCGGTGGTGCTGCTGTGGATTGCCACGTCGGTCGGCGCCTTCACCGGGATGATGGACGGCCTCTGGCAGACGCACGACTGGATCGGGCCCGGCGTGGCCGCGTTCGCGCTGGACGAGACCTGGGGCCTGGCCGGCACGACCAACGGAGACCTGGTGCACCTCGTCAACTTCGCCTGGGGCGATCACGTGGTCGGTGAGACCCGGGCGGATGCTCATCGCTATAAGAGCGGGTTTGCGATCAAGCCGGGTTATTCGTTCACGCAGGGCGCGGTCATGACCAGCAACTCATCTGGGCCGGGCACGGCTCTGTTCAGGCATGAGAACACGCACGTCTGGCAGAACAGGGCCTTTGGTCCGTTCTTCACGCTGACCTACCTCGTGTGGCTCATCCTCTTTCTAATTCCCGGGCTCATCTATGGATTGGCGAGCGGGGCCGGAGCCGGAAACGGGATCCAGGCCTTTTCGTACTACAGCAATCCATGGGAGACCTGGGCTTACTCGGTGCAGGGGCTGGATCCGAGCACGCTCGCTCCCAACACGGGAATCTGGTCCAACCTGGCGGTGGTGATCGTGTCCGTGCCCTTCTACGCGCTGTGCCTTACGGCGGCGGTTTTCATCGTGTACCGGGTCTGGTCTCGCGCCCGCCGCGCCTGACTGAGCGCCGCGACGCGTTTCAGTCCCATCGCGCGATGGTGCCTCGAGCGTCCTCGATCAACCGCTCGATGCGCCTGCGAGAGGCCACCATCACGGACCGGCCACCGAAACGCTTCGGCTGGATCAAGCCCGCCTCGCGCAGCACCTTCAGGTGACCGCTGACGGTCGGCTGGCTCAGATCGAGCACTCGCGAGATCTCGACGGCGCCGGCGGGAGACGTCAGCAGCTGAAGCAGGATGCGGACGCGTGTCACCTCCGAGAGGACGCGCATGCGGCCGGCCACGAACATCGCGTCCCTCGTCTTGCGCACCGGGAGCAGATCGCTGGCCGGGACGGCGATGTGGACGTGGTCGCGCAGGTCCACGACCAGCCCTCCTGACAGGCAGAAGTAAAGCGGTGACAGGTCGAACTCCGGGAGCCTGTCGAACAGGTCGTCGAGACCTGACTCGTCGGCCCTGGAGAGAGGATGGCGCGGCGGCATGAGGGCCTCGAGCTTCTCGCCGGAGTCGAGCTTTGCCTTCCACGCGCGGCATGCCTCTGCCACCGCGACACGGCCTTCTCGGTCCCATGGTCCCGAGGCGAGACGCCACACTCCCGCCAGCATCTCGCGATAGGCCCGCCGCGCCGCCGAGCTTCGAACCAGCCGGCGCACCCTCGTCGTGATCGCGCGCCAGTCGGAATCCGACTCGGTGAGAGAAGCGCGGTGCTCGAGTTGAGTGGCTCGCGGTTTGACCAGCCACTCGAAGAGACGCTCCAGGTCGGAGTCGAGCACAGCACCGGCGAGCTCGGCCACATGGAGCAGCTCCGGGCAGCCCGCCACCCCGTCGTTCCAGAGCTTCGTGGTGCGCTGCAGCGTCGGTTCGCGCAGCCGCCGGATGCCCGGGATCAATGTCGAGTCGAGCTCGGCCAGCGCAGGCTCGGCGTAGGCCGCAGTCTGGGCCAGGAGGTTGACCACCCAGGCGAGCTCGGAAGGCGCCGACGCCGCGACGGCCCTGCAGGCCGGACGGCCGACCTCGATTGGCACCGTTCCATTATGTCAAACCATCGGGCTAACCCAATGGTATTGATTCGCAATCCTATTGACAGATTGGCCGAGTCCGATAGAGTGGCGCCGGTGGGAGCTGGCAGCAGGGGCACAACCGCATGCGCCGCGGATTGATCGTCGGCGGAGCCGCCGTCGCCCTCGTCGTCGCGATCGGCGGGGCCGGCGCGATGCTGATCGGCTCCCACCAGTCTCCTCCGCGCCTGGCCCTCGGGTCACCCACCCCCGCCGGTTCGGCAAGCGACCTCGTCGGCAGGTGGAAGGTGGGCTCCGGGTCGGAGGCGGGCTATCGCGTCCGGGAGCAGTTCATCAACCAGCCCGCCCCTACCGAGGCGGTCGCGCGCACCTCACACGTGGCCGGCGGCCTGAACGTCGTCGCGGCGGCCGGTGCGCTTCGAGTCACCAACGTTCAGGTCACCGTCGACCTCGCCTCGCTCCAGAGTCAGGATCGCTACGCCACGTACCAGGTCTACCAGCGCGACTTTTTCATTCGCACGATCTACCTGGAGACGAATCAATACCCGGCGGCCGAGTTCAAGGCCGGCTCGGTGAGCCTGCCATCAGGGCCTCTGTCAGGGACGATCACGCTCAGCGTCTCGGGCAAGCTCACGGTGCACGGCGTCTCAAGGGACGTGACCACAAAGCTCCAGGTTCAGCGCAGCGGCGCCGGCCTCGAGGTCGTGGGCTCCATCGACGTCGACATGAGGGACTACGGCGTCGAGGTGCCCAGCATCGCCTTCACAAAGGCAGAGCCGGGCGTCGTGATCGAGTATCACCTGCTGCTGGTACGCGGGTGACGTAAGGCGACCGGCCCGCGCCGCGGCGGGTCAGATGACCCCGGGGTCCAGCATCACGGGTTCCCAGCGCCCGCTCTTCATCGAGCGGTAGGCGGCATCGAGGATGGTGTTCACGACATACCCGTCCACGAACGTCTCCCTGGGCTCGGCGCCGGTGGCGAAGCACTCCACGAAGTGACGCATCTCCTCCTGGTAGCCGTAAAAGCGTGGCTCGTCCTGGATCGGGAACACCCATCCGACGTCAGCGTCCGCCTTCTCCATCAGGTAGCCGGCGGGTCGTTCGATGAACGCCCTGACGCTGGTCGAGCTCGAGTCGGTGACGATCCTGCCGTGCGTGCCGTAGACCTCGTTGCGAAGCTCCATGCCTCCCTTGGCGCTCCATGAAGCCTCGGTGAGCGAGGTGCGGCCGTCCTCCAATCGAAGCAGCGACACCGCGTTGTCCTCGGCCGTCGTCTTGTCGCCGTGCATGAGGGTCGCGCCCCAGGCGAAGACGTCTTTGATCGCATGCTCCTTGCCGAACAGGTAGCGTGCGGTCTCCACCGTGTGGCATCCCATGTCGAGCAGCGCGCCGCCTCCCGCCTGGTCGAGGTCCCAGAAATGAGCGGCGTGCGGTCCTGAATGGCCCTCCCTCGCCCGAATCGTGAGGACGTCGCCGATGGCACCAGACTCGACGATGCTCCGTGCGCGCATGACGTCGGGGGAGAAGACCGATGTCTCCGCGTACCCGTTGAGCACGCCGGCGTGCTTGACCAGCCGCACCATCTCCTCTGCCTCGTGGCCGTTTCGGGCCAGTGGCTTGGTGCACACGATCGCCTTGCGCGCGGCCGCCGCCACGCGCACCGCCTCCAGGTGGAGAACGTTGGGCAGCGCCACCACGACCATCTGCACCTCCTCGTCCGCGCACAAAGACTCCATTGAGTCGTGCTGGCGCGGGATGCCGTGCCTGGCGCCAAACTCCAAAGCGCGCCGGGAGGAGCGTGAGTAGTTGGCCACGACCGTCGCGCCTGGCACACCTCGCAGCGCTTCGACGTAGAAGTCGGCGACGAAGCCCGAGCCCAGCATCCCCACCGCGACGGGCCCGGCCACGTGGGCTAGCCCGCGGTGGCGGGCCGCGCCTCGGCCGCGGCCGCCTTCCGGCTGCGGAAGTCGTCCAGGATCGCGGCCGTCTGGGTGGCGCCGATCCTGGTCACCCCGAGCTCCATCACCGCCAGCAGCCCGTCGAGGGTGCGCACCCCGCCGGCCGCCTTCACCCCGACGTGTGGAGAGACCGTCCGGCGCATCAGCGCCAGGTCTTCGTGGGTCGCGCCGGTGGGGGCGAAGCCTGTTGACGTCTTGACGAAGTCGGCGCCGGCCGCTTCCGCGAGCCGGCAGCCGCGGACCTTCTGGTCGTCATCAAGGTAGGCGTTCTCGAGGATCACCTTGACGATCGCGCCCGCCGCGTGCGCCTTCGCCACGACTGCCGCGATCTCATCCTTCACGTATGCGTCGCGGCCAGAGCGCAGAGCCCCGATGTTGATCACCATGTCCAGCTCGGTCGCGCCGGAGCGCAGGGCCTGCTCGGCCTCGAAGACCTTCACCGCTGTGGTGGTGCCGCCGTGCGGAAAGCCGATCACGGTGCCGACCGCAACCCCGCTGCCGCGGAGCAGCTCCGCCGCCCTGGGCACGTCCGCCGGGCGGCAGCACACCGAAGCGACCCGGTATTCGGCCGCCAGCCTGCAGCCCGCGGCGATGAAATCGTCGTCCAGCTCCGGGCGGAGCAGGGAGTGGTCGATCGTCCTGGCCACGTCCTCGTAGGTCAGATGGTCGATGAGCGACGTCATGGCTCCTCCTCGTGGCGAGCCGGTTCGGCTCGAGTCACGTCACGAACATAACCTGTCGGAACGAGCGGCCGTGCAAGACTAGAGCGCGTGGCTGACGGCGACGAGCTCGCGTGGGCCTCGGCGGCAGAGATCGCGCTGCTGATCAGCCGGCGCAAGGTTTCGCCGGTGGAGGTGATGGCCGCGACCATCCGGCGCATCGAGCAGCGCAACCCGAGCCTGAACGCGTTCGTCTTCGTCGACTTCGAACAAGCGATGGAGAGGGCGCGCGAGGCTGAGCATGAGCTCGAGCGCGGCGGCGGGATCCGGCCGCTGCTCGGCGTGCCGGTCGCCATGAAGGACCTCTTCGACTTCAAGCCCGGATGGCCGTCGACGTTCGGCGGAGTCAGGGCCTTGCGCGACCAGGTCATCGACGCGTACTGCACTTTCGCAGAGCGCATGGAGCGTGCTGGCGCGATCATCGTGGGCAAGACCAACGCGCCGGTGATGGGGCTGCGCGGAATCGCCGACAACTACCTGTTCGGACCGACGCGCAATCCTTTCGACACGACACGCAACCCAGGCGGATCGTCGGGCGGGAGCGCGGCCGCCGTCGCCGACGGGCTCGTGCCGATCGCCGAGGGCACAGACGCCGGCGGCTCGATCAGGATCCCCGCCGCCTGGTGCAACGTGTACGGGTACAGGTCCTCCTACGGTCGCGTGCCGTTCACAGGGCGACCCAATGCGTTCGCGAGCCTCACGCCGTTTCTCTTCGAGGGCACGCTGACGCGGACCGTCGAGGACGCGGCCATCGGGCTCCAGGTGATGGCGGGACCAGACCCGCGAGATCCTTTCTCACTGCTCGACACACCTGACTTTCTCGCCGGCCTCGAGCGGCCGCTGAAGGGCCGCCGGGTCGCCTTCAGCCCCGACTTCGACGTGTACCCGGTGGAGTCGAGCGTGGCGGCCACCGTTGCGGAAGCGTTGCGTGGGTTGACCGACGCCGGGGCGACGGTGGAGACCGTGAAGGTCGGCATCAAGCGCACGCAGCACGAGCTGAGCGACACATGGAACCGGCTGATGATGCCGCTCAACATCTCCGGCCTCGAAGGTCTGAAGAGCGCCGGCGTCGACCTGATGCGCGACCATCCGGAGGACCTGCCTCCCGAGTACAGGCGCTGGATCGAGATCGGCTACGGCCTGTCGGCCATGGACGTCTGGAACGACCAGGTCATACGGACCGAGGTCTACGACGCCATCGAGTCGGTGCTCCAGAAGTACGACCTGCTGGTCACGCCGACTCTCGCGTGCCTGCCGGTGAAGAACGCGGACGACCGCAACACGCTGGGTCCGACCGAGATCAACGGCGAGGAGGTGGACCCCCTGATCGGGTGGTGCCTGACCTATCTGACCAACTTCTCGGGGCACCCGTCGGCCTCGATCCCGGCCGGCCTCGCGGAGGGGCTGCCGGTGGGGATGCAGATCATCGGGCGGCGCGAAGCCGACGCCGACGTGCTTTCGGCGAGCGCGGCGTTCGAACGGGCCAGGCCATGGAAGGACGCCTACCGGATCTGCGCGCGGCGGCCTGTCTGACTCACCGAGTTTCGCCCGCGGTGCGCACGTAGAGCGCGGCCAGCAGGACGACGATGGCGCCATACAGGATCTGCTTCACCGGATCAGGCGCGTCGATCAATGTGAAAAAGCTGCTGAGCACCGTCAGGATCAGCGCACCGACGAGCGTCCCCGCGTAGCCCCCATGGCCTCCGTAGATCGAAGTCCCGCCGATCACGACCGCGGCGACCGAAGGCAGCAGGTAGACGTCCGCGAGCGAGAGGTCGGCGCCGCCGATGGCGCCCAGCAGGACCAGCCCCGCCACCCCGCTGAGGAAGCCGCACATCACATAGGTGGCGAGCAGCACCAGCCAGCCACGGATGCCGGCGAGGCGGACGGCGACCGGGTTGTCGCCGACGGCGTAGATGAGCCGGCCCAATCCCGTGTAGCGGAGACCGGCGATCACGATCGCCGCGATCCCCACCCACAGGAATGCGCTGTAGGGCACGACCTCCAGGAGCTTGCCGGAGCCAAGGACACGCGCGATGTCGGGCACGTTCGGCGGTCCCTCGCGACTCGTGTTGAGCTGGTAGATCAGAAGCGAGCCGGAGACGACGAGGCCCATGCCGAGCGTCATGATCAGTGGCTGCACGCGGAAGATCGCGACGCCGATGCCGTTGAGCAGGCCGACGACGAGGCCCACGGCGAGCGCCAGGAGGACAGACCTGACCGAGCCGTAGTAGGACTGGCTGGCCGCCACATAAGCGGCTGTCGTCATCACGGCGGCCACCGACAGGTCGATGCCGGCGGTCAGCATCACCAGTGTCTGGCCGGCCGCGACGATCCCGAGCGGCGCGGCGAAAAGTACCGTGTTGCCGACCCACGTCGGCCCGACCGTGCCGGGCCGCACGATCGCGATCAGCAGCACGAGCACCAGCAACACGCCGATCAGGGCAAGCCACGGGCGCTCGGCGAGCACCGCTTGCACCCTGGACGCGCGTCGCCCGCGCGGCGCCGCGACCTGGGCGCTGATGGCTCTACCTTCCTTTCCGGGGTGCAACCCCGGGGAACGCTTTTCGCGCTCGTCCTTTGAGGACTGTCATGAGACGGCGTCCCTGGAGTTTGCCCCTGAAGGCCTGAGGCCCACAAGGGTGTCGTCCCTCGAGGACTGGTCCATCAGCACGGCAGCGCGCCTTCAGTGCACCCCGGACAAATAAATGGAGGTGGGGATGCTTTCTGTAGGAGTCGACTGGTCGGAGGACTTCCACCTGGTCGCGCTGGGCCGACCTGGTGAAGGCGTCATCGATGTGAGTCGCGTGGAACACCGGCCGGAGGCCATCGGCCGCCTGCTCACGCGAATAGCCCAACTCGAGCCGGATCCCGAAGAGGTCCGAGTGGTCATTGAGACCAGCCACGGCCTTCTCGTGGAGGCCTTCCTTGACGCCGGCTTCGTGGTGCTGCCGGTCAATCCCGACCTGATTGCCCGGCGGCGCGGACCGGCTCGCAAGAAGGACGACACTGAGGACGCTTGCATAGCCTGCCTGCTCGGTCTCGACCGTTTCGCCAGCCTCAAGCCGCTGGTCCCTCACGGTGACCTGGCCGAGGAGCTGCGCTCTCTGGCTCGCGACGACGAGCGAGCGGCAAGGGATCAGCGCCGCCTTCTCAACCGGCTGCGCATGGATCTGGTCCGCACTTTCCCTGCCGCGCTCGACATCGCCGGCGAGGATCTCGGTGCGCCCAACATGCTCCGGCTGCTGGAGCGCTGGCCCACCGCTGGCGAACTCGAAATCGCCTCTCGCGATGAGCTGATCGAGTTCGCACGCAGCAACCATCACGGCTGGCCCGAGCGGTTGGCGGAGCGCATCGACTCCGCCCTCAAACAGCGCCAGTTCATTGCTCGCCCGGCTCTGATCCGGGCCAAGGCCGACGGCATCAGGCTGGCCGCGGCCCAGCTGCTTCTCATCGGCCAGCAGCGCAAGGTCTGGGAGCGACGCATGGGTGAGCTCCTGTTGGGAGCACCGCGGCGCGGACGCGACCACCAGCCCCGAGCCGACGAACTGGGGGAGAAGTTCCCTGACGGCGAGATCTACCTGAGCTTTCCCGGCCTCGGTGACCGCCTCGCCGCCAGGGTTGCCGGTGAGATCGGCGACCATCCCGAACAGTTCGGTTCGCCGAACTCGCTCCAATGTTATGCCGGAAAGGCGCCAGTCACCAGGCGCTCCGGCAAGAGCGAGTTTGTGGTCGCCCACCGGCTGGCCTGCAACCGCCACCTGCGCGACGCAGCCCAGCAATGGGCGTTCTGCTCTCTCAACGAATCCGGCTGGGCGCGCGAGTTCTACGACGCCAAGCGCGCTGTCGGCAAAGGACACAACGCGGCTCTGCGAGCCTTGGCCAATCGCTGGCTCGAAGTGCTCTGGCACTGTCTCAAGAACCACACTCTTTACGTCGAGGGCATCCACGTTGCCAACCGCAACCGGGCCCTCGGCAGGGCCGCGTGACGGCCCCCCCGGATACGAACTAATGTTTGTGGTTGACAAAGGGTGTCTGATGGCTCTACCAAGCGGGTCTGGCCTGATCGCTGAGTCCCGCAATCTCGACCAAAGCCCGGACCCGCGATGCCGGCAGGCTGAATGGATTTGGCCCGGCGTCACAGTGATACTGCAGGGGTTGGAAACCTCCGCGCGCGACGATGGCAGGAGCCCATGGGACCGGTTCCTTGCTCTCGAGCGCATGGAGAACTGGCTCCTGGGCGTTGGCGTCTCCGCGCTCGTGGTCGCGGGCGCCTCTCTATTCCTGCTTTCTGCGCGCGACCCTGCGCGCACCGTCGGACTGGCCATCCTTGCGATAGCGGGCGCAACCGTCGTTATCTGCGCCGTTGGCTGGATCCTCATCGAAGTCAAAGAAGGTCGCGTAGTCAATCGAATCGGCGATGCCGACGTGATCGCGCTGATGGATAAGCAGCGCTGGGACGAAGCCATCGCCAAGCTCGAGATCCGCCAGGCGTCACAAGATGAAGCGACCAGAGACCAAGCCTGGAATCGGCTTGCTCAGTGCTACGCGGCGACCGGCCGAAACGCCGAGGCGGAGGCCATGATCCGCCGCAGCATCGATGCCCGCGGTGAGTCGAACGAGAACCTTGGCGAGCAGCTCTCGTGCCTCGGCGCCGTCGTGCGCCGGCAAGGTCGGTCGAAGGAGGCTGAGGAGATCTACGGCCGAGCTTTGGATCTCCTCCGCAGTCGGGACCCTGAGGCGACCGTTTTCGCGTTGCGGAACGTCGCGTACCTCAATTGGCTGGAGGGCAAAAAGGAGATGGCCCTCCATATCTATGACCAGATGCCGGAATGCGACATAGACCAGCTCGAATTTCTGATTGAGCTGCTCGAGCCCCTTAGCGAACCCCCATTGCCGGTCGAAGCCCCGAATGCCGGATAGTGCTCGCCCGCCGCGGGAGGCTGAAGTGGTCCCCGCCTTGGCTCTTCCGAGGCGAACCGCCGAGGTAGATTCCGCGGCGGTTGGATCAGGCGAACAGGTCGCGGTAGTCCAGCCCGCCACGCCCGTCGCCTTTTCCACCGGCGCGTATACATGGCGCTGCGCCGAGTACTCACCAAACTGGACTGCCTCTCCGAACGAATCGGAACGTGGCGGCTTCGAGTCGCGTTAGATCGAGCAGATGCGCTTCCTGTCATTTGCGCTGGCGATTGCTGCCCTGGTGGTCGCGAGTTGCGGGCCGGCCGGACACAGCGATGGTGTCGCAGCCAATTCAGCCCGAACGACGTCTCCTACCCCGTCGCTGCCGACGGTCTCGTCTTCACCCTCGCCCCAAAGCAGTCTCGGATTCCTCGAGCCGGACAACTGCACCGCAAGCCCGCCCGCTCGAGCTGCGTCAACGGATGCCCACGTCGGCGCCACAATCGCGGTGCCTGAGGGTTGGACCGTCTTGCCACAGCGCGGGGGAACCGAGACGGTAGCCATGGGTGTCGACGCACCGCCGGCCTACACGAACACGCCCACTCGCATCGGGATCTTGGCCCTGATTGGTCGTTGGGTCACAGGAACGGACCCGATCGTGCCGCTCCATGATTGGTATCAACCGGCACTGCCCAATGGTCACCCGGAGTACGACGTGACCCTCATCGGAGAACCGGGAGAGTGCATGGTGGCGGGCACCAAGGCTGCCTACTTCGAATACACGGCAATGCTCACCCAGTCGACGGGCGCCGCCGTGATTCCGCAGTCACCCGCCGGGGTCCGTGGATACATGATCGTGTTCCTCCACCACAACAACGGGTTTGGCCTCCGGATCGAAGGGACGGGTGGAATCGACCCAAGAGCCGGCGATGCGGTTAGACAAATCCTCGGGTCATGGCGTTGGACCTCTTAGGAGGCGGCGCGCCAAGGCTGGCATGAGCAGCCGTCGGGTAGTACGTCCGTAACCAAAATCCTCGCCGCGCGGTTCGTGTGGGCGAGGAGCTTTGACAGTAGCGGTGGTCCCACCAAGGCGGAGCCGCGAGGTTGGCCTGGACTCGCTCGTCAGGCCGCACCGAAACCGGGTCGGGGCGCGATGAACCCGTCCCGCCGCGAGGGCACCTTCCAATGGCTCGCCGTGATGGCGGCCGCGGTCCTGGGCGTACTGGTCGTGGCCGGCCTGATGTCCACGCGGCTCGCCCACCGCGGAGGGGTCAGTCTGGGCGCAGCATCGGCCGCCGCCACGGCTACGGCCACGTCCAGGCCGGCCGGCGACTACGGACCCGCACCGGCGGGGGTCAACCTGATCTGGGTACACGATCCGAACCATGCAACCTGGCTGATGGGTTACGACTGGTCGGGCCGGCCGCGCGGCACGCTGAAGCTGGCAACGCCCGGTAAGCCGAATTACCCGGTGAGGATGTCCCCCGACGGTCAGTACCTCTCCATCATCGAAGGCGATCTTCCGCCTGCCGCCAACGGGCACTACGGCCCCGGTGGGCCATTCCAGGTCCTCGACCGCCTCGGCCGTCCTGTGTTTTCTGCGCCGGCCGACACCAACCCCCTGTACGGTCTCCTCTGGGCGGACGACAGCCGCCACGCGTGCGCCACGACGCAGGACCCGGTTTCGTCCAGGCAGGAGCTATGGGTCGCCGACGTCGGCCGTGGGACGACGACGGTGACACAGATCGCCCGCGATCAGGGGCTGGGCCGAACTCCTCGCTATGTGCTGGCGTGCAGCGTTCTCAACGACCGCGTCATAGAGGTCCCGTACGGCGAGAGCGCGACCAGCGATGTCTGGGTCCTGCGGCTGTCAGACGCCAAGGTCCTGTCGCATCACACCTACAAGACGGGCGCCGATATGGTCATCGGGGCGAGCCCCGACGGGGACTACATCTCCGAGATAGCCGCGACCGGCAGATCGACCCAGATCCGCCGGGTCAGCGACTGGTCGGTCGTGACCACGTTGGCGGACACGCAGGTCCTCCGGTTCAGCGGTGACGCCTCACGTGTGTTCGTCACGCCGATCGACAGCAAGGGAAACACGACCCGGGTTGCCGACGTGGACTGGCGGACCGGGCGGGCTGTATGGACGGTTGGCAAGACTGTATTCGTGCCCGATACGAACGCCATCGCCGAGCCCGGATCCCCGGCCTTCGCGGTGGCCATCCCAACGGTCTGGGGTCAACACTACCCAGCGGACGTGACCATCGTCGGAGGCGATGGCACGACGCTCGATCTTGGCACCTATATCAACGCCTTTTGAGGGACGTTGTCCGCCAGGGCTGATGCCGGCCACCCCTTCTGGCGATGGCCTGACGCCAGATTCTGGGGCTCCTGTGTCAGCAGTCGAAAACGGACCAGCAGATGTCGTTTCGCAACCGCTGATCATCCAGGACGAGCTCGCGGAGAGCGTCGGGGAGCTGCTCACGCTGCCATCGGCACTCGCGCCGCCCGAACTCCTCACCCTGGCCTGCAGGGGCACCGTCCCGCGCCGCCCTGATCGCGTAGGCTGCCGCTCCGAGCTCGTGCGCGGCGACGTGCGCCACCGCCGCGGCCTGGGCGGCGGAGTAGGCGGCGTGGCGAGGGGCGCCGCTCAGGTCTCGAGCCGCCCCGTTGGCGTGGCCGGCGGACTCTCGTGCTCTGGTCATCGTGACCTCTCCGCGCACCCACGCTCGAGCCAGCGCGATCGCATGGCGAGGCCGCGGGTCTGAAGGCTTCGCGGACTCGAACAGGGGCAGGACGTGTTCCGCACACGCTGCGGCCCACAGTGCAAGCAGCCGATGGTCGGCGTCAGTGAGGGTCCCCCCGCGGCGGATGGTGATGAATCGAGGGTCGCGCTTTTGGGGGAGGATCACGTCTGCGCACCAGCGACGATGCGTGCACCCGAGCGGTAGGACGGCGCGACCTGCGCCTGCCGACCACCACCGCGGGCGAGGGCCACGACTCTCTCGACTTCACATTGCAAAACGCAACTCCGCCAACGCGGGTCAAATCGATCTGGACGGTTTCTGGTACGCAGCCGTCTCAACTTCATAGGCATTGACCCGTCGGTAATCGGCCAGCGGGGTGCATTGCTCTATTAGAACTGCTTGCCGGCTGGGCAAGTCATCAGAAATCTCAGGAGGAGAGCGAATGCATCGACTACGACTTGCGATCACGTGCGCCTTCGCGGCGGCTGTCATGACCGTTGCCGGGGCCGGCGCGGCCTCAGCGCAGAGCAACCACCAGTCAGGTCTTGTCAACGTCAACCTTCAGAGCCTCGCGCTGCAGGTGCCGGTGTCCGTCGCGGTTCCTGTATCGGTCGCCGCGAACGTTTGCGGCATCGACGTAAACGTGCTGGCCACGCAGCTGCAGAACGGAGCCGTCAGCTGTACGGCGATGTCGAACTCGAACGCCCTCAGCACGGCCATCGCCAATGCGATGACTGGAGGGGGTGGCGGCGGGGCGAGCAACAACCAGTCGGGCCTTGTCAACGTGAACCTGCAGAACATCGCCCTCCAGGTGCCGGTCTCGGTTGCGGTGCCGATCGGCATAGCGGCAAACGTTTGCGGAGTGGACGCCAACGTGCTGGCCCATCAGGCGCACAGCGGCACAGCGTCGTGCGTGGCGACGACGACCTCAAACGCGCTCAGCCGAGCCATCGCCGCGGCGATCGTCTAGCGATTCAAGCTGGGGAGCGGGCGCGCGACGGCGCGCCCGCCCCTGCTTCGCGGCTTGGCCGGCGCCAGGCCGCCTGGGAGCGCTTCTCGGGCGAGGACCAGGCCTCCTCAAAGGCACTCTCGAGCTCGATCTGGTCAGGAATCGAGAAGCCAGGTCGGCCACCCGGTCTCTAACGTGACGATCGTCGACCTTGCCATCAGCATCCGATCGCCCGCGGCCAGGTGATCCAAGAGAATCACGCATTGATGTCAAACCGTCGAGGCAGCCGGGGCGCGTGACGGACCAGCCGACCTCGCAGCCGTCTGCGGCCGGTTCGGCCAGGGTTGCGGCGCCGGTGCTGGGCTGGCGGCAGCTGGTTGGAGAAGGCCGCGGGCGGCTGACCATCGGCATCCTGCTGGTGGAGTTCGTGGCCGCCGTCCAATCGTCGGTGGTCGCCTCGATCATGCCGGCCGTCGCGCACGACCTAGGAGGCATCCAGTTCTACGGGCTCGTCTTCTCCGGCTACTTCCTGGCCAGCATCGCGGCGACACCCGCGGCCGGCCAGGCCGCCGACCGGCAAGGTCCGGCCCGGCCGTTCACGTTGATGATCGGGATTTTCGCGCTGGGCACGCTGGCGGCGGGGTTCGCGCCCTCGATGCCCGTGCTGGCCGCGGCCCGGCTCGTCCAGGGCTGGGGCGGTGGGGCGCAGTACACCATCGCCTACGGCGCCATCGCGAAGGCATACCCGGAGGCCGGCCGGGCGCGGATCCTGGCCCTGCTCTCGGCGATGTGGATCATCCCGGGGCTGCTCGGCCCAGGTTTCGGATCCGTGGTCGCCTCGACCGTCGGCTGGCGCTGGGCTTTCTTCGCCCTGCTGCCGCTGATGGCGGTGGCGATGTTCATGGTCGTGCCGAGCCTGGCCACGATCCCGGGTACCGCGTCGCCGGGACCCACGCTCCGCCTGCGCTGGCCGCTGCTGCTGGCCGGTGGGACCGGGCTTTTCGTCACCGGCCTGGCCGTCAGCTCGTGGCTGGCGATCCCTGTCGCGGCCGCCGGCCTCGCGATCCTGGTCCCGTCGGCGGTGCGGGTGATGCCGCCCGGCACCTTCCGTGCGCGACCGGGGCTCGGCTCGACCGTGCTTGTCGGCCTGCTGACCAACTTCGGGTTCTTCACCGGCTTCGTGTTCCTGCCTTTGCTCGTCACGCGGGTTGCCGGCCGCTCGCTGTTCGAAGGCGGCGCCGCCGTGACCATCGTCAACCTGACCTGGAGCCTCGGGGCGTGGTGGCAGACGCGCGCCATCGAACGCTGGAACAAGAGCAGCCTGGTCCGCTGGTCCTCGCTCCTGCTGGGCCTGGGGCTGGCGGGGACGGCCGCGCCCGTCGTCGGACTACCGGTGATCGTCAGCTACGCGGCCTGGGGGTTGGCGGGCGCCGCCATGGGTGTCGCCTTCAACACCCTCTATCTCGTGGCCGCCGAGACGGCTCCGAAAGGCTTCGAGACCGGGGCCATCGCCTCGCTGCAGAACACCAATCGGCTCGGCATCGCGCTCGGCACGGGGCTCGGTGGGGCCGCGGTGGCGACCGCCCATTACGCCGGTGCGCCGGTCGCCGCGGGACTTGCCGGAGCTTTCGGCCTGGCGGCCGCCGTGACGCTTTTCAGCGCCCTGCTGGCCGGCCGGCTGTACGCGGGCGATCCACCGCCGGGGTAGGTTGGTTGAAACGGAGCATGTTGCCCGACGGGTCGCGAAAGGCGCAGTCGCGGACCCCGTAGGGCTGGTCCATCGGTTCCTGCAGCACTTCGGCTCCGGCGTTCCGGATCCGCTCGAACGTCGCGTCGCAATCGTCCGTGGTGAAGATGACGCCGCGCAGCAATCCCTTCGCCAGCAGCTCGGCCAGCGCTTTCTTGTCGGCGGGCGAGGCGTGGGGGAGGGCGAGTGGCGGCTCGAGGACGATGTTCACCTCGGGCTGGCTGGGGGAACCGACGGTGACCCATCGCATGCCTTCGAACTTCACGTCGTTGCGGACTTCGAGTCCCAGCGCGTCGCGATAGAAAGCGAGGGCTTCGTCGTGGTCGTGCACGGCGATGAAGCAGTTCGAAAGCTTTATTTCCACGACCTCAGCTCACCGGCGGTGTGGATGGCACTGCTTCGCCGTTCCTGACCGATCGTGTCATCACTTTGGCGATGCAGGCGGGTATCGCGGCCCCATCGTCGTGGGATCGAGCGCGGTAGGCGCTCGGGCTCTCACCGACCAGCTCCGCAAACCTCGAGCTGAAGGAGCCGAGCGAAGTGCATCCGACGGCGAAGCAGACCTCGGTGACGGTCAGGTCGCCTCGACGGAGGAGCGACTTGGCGCGCTCGATGCGCCGGGTCATCAGGTAGCTGTACGGCGACTCCCCGAAGGCGGCCCGGAAGCTGCGGGAAAAATGACCCGCCGACATGAAAGCGCGGCCGGCGAGCGCCGCGACGTCGAGCGGCTCCGCATAGTCGCGGTCCATCTGGTCACGCGCGCGACGCAGGCGCACGAGGTCCTGGATCACCACCAGTCCAGTATCCCAAAGGGCCTGGCGCCGTGTTCGATCGACAGTGCCGTCCGCTCGGCTCAAGATGGTGGAAGGGATGCCCGAGGGCGACACGATCTGGCGGACGGCGGCTGTGCTGCGCTCGGGTCTGGAGGGCAAGCGCGTCATTGCGGCGCGGCCGGATTCCCTCACGCGGCTCACGGGCCACACCGTCACAGCCGTCCAGCCGGCCGGCAAGCATCTCCTGATCCACTTCGACTCCGGCTACGCCCTGCACTCGCACATGCGGATGCGCGGCGCCTGGCACGTCTACCGGCGTGGCGAGGCATGGCGCAGGCCGGCGTGGCAGCTCAGGGCCATGCTCGAGACGGAAGACGTCGTCGCGGTTTGCTTCGGCGCGCCGACAGTGGAGCTGGTTCGCAACACGAACGCCGCGGTCGGCCACCTCGGCCCCGACATCCTGACCGACGATTGGAAGGCGGCCGAAGTCGTCGAGCGGGCACGCACGCTCGGGCGCGTTGCGGTTGGCGAGGTGCTGCTCGACCAACGGGTCACCGCCGGGATCGGCAACGTGTATCGGTGCGAGGCCCTCTGGCAGCGCCGCGTCAACCCCTGGACCTCAACCGCCGAAATCTCGGATGAAGATCTAGCGTCGCTCTTCGAGACCGCGCGACAGGCGATGCGGGGCAACCTGCGTGGAGGGCGGGAGAGGCGTTTTCCCGGCTATGGCAAGGGGGCGGTGCACGGCCGCGGCGGCCGGCCCTGCCCACGCTGCAACGCCGCGCTGATCAAGGTCAGGGCCCAGGGCGAGCACGCGCGTCTCACCTACTGGTGCCCCGCCTGCCAGCCGCAGCGATGAGTTCCGGGCCGTCCGATCGTCTTAGGGATGAGGACTTCAGGGAGGAAGAACACATGAGCAAAACCGGGCACATCGAAGCCAACGGCGTCAACTATTACTACGAGGTCCACGGGCGGGGAGAGCCGCTCCTGCTGCTCCACGGGGGCCTTGGCTCGATCGACATGTTCGCCTCGCTGATCCCAGCGCTGGCCGCTGACCGGGAGGTGATCGCGGTCGACCTGCACGGGCACGGCCGCACCGCGCTGGGCGACCGCAAGGTGGACCTCCGCGACATGGGCGACGACATGGCGGTGATAGTGCGGCACCTCGGCCACCGCCAGGTCGACGCGATGGGTTACTCGCTCGGCGGCGGCGTGGCGTTCCGGTTCGCGGTCCAGCATCCCGAGCTCGTCCGTCGCCTCGTGATCATGTCGGCCGGTTTCTCCACCGCCGGCTTCCACCCGGAGATGCTGCCGATGCAGTCGCAGGTGAGCGGAGCCGCGGCCGAGTTCATGAAAGACACGCCGATGTACCAGACCTACGCGGCCGTGGCACCGCATCCTGAGGACTTCCCGAAGCTGCTCGACCGCGTGGGTGAGTACATGCGCCAGCCGTTCGACTTTTCAGAGGACGTCAAGAAGCTGGAGATGCCGGTGATGCTGGTGTTCGCCGACAGCGACATGTTCACCACCCCGCACATCGCCGAGTTCTACAACATGCTGGGTGGCAACCTGCGCGACGCCGGCTGGCAGCGCGAGAACATGTCACAGAACCGCCTTGCCATCCTGCCGGACCACACCCACTACGACGTGTTCCTGGCGCCGGAGCTGGCCTCCACAGTCCTGCCGTTCCTGAATGGTCGTCGCCAGACCGAGGCGTGGTCGGACGTGGCGCATCAGAGCGCCGGATAGGCCGGCCTCTCCGGGTTGGAAGGGCCGGCTGTTTTCGGATTGGCCGGACTATCCGAGTTGCGACGCCTGGCAGGCCCCGGATTGGCCGGACCAACCGGGGGTCGGCAGCCGGCGCAGGCCCGATGGCGCCAACGCCGGCCGCTGCGAAAGTTGCCTTCAGAAACCGAAGCAGAGTGGCGAGGGTGAGCCGGAGATGACCATCGTCCCAGCGGATGAGTTCACGTCCGCGTAGTCGCTGCTGAGCCGCCCGGTCTGACTGGAGATCGTCCCCTGCGCGACCGCGAGCGAGTCGAGGTATTTGCTGGTCGTGTCCTGGTCGAAGCCAAGGCACGAGAAGCCGGACCTGTCCTGGAACGTGCTGACCGCTCCACTGCCGGACCAGCTCAGGTTGACTGTGATCGGAAGGTTCAGGCCGCCTCCACCGCCCCCACCTGCAAAGGCGGTTGGGTTCGTGACCTGGCCGACCGGCGTCCCGAAGCCTGGGCACTGCTCGTCCGCCGTCAGGGTCGCGTTGAGCGTCGCGCCCTGCAGGTCCTTGCTGACCGTGAAGTCACCCGCCGGGACCACGAAGCATCCGAACCCACCCACGCCGGTGGTTGGGTCGAACTCCGAGTACTGGACCATCGTGCTGTACACGACGGTGCGCGGTCCGGCCGGGTGCATGGGTTTGAAGGAGTTGTAACCCTGGTTGACCGAGACCGTTACAAACGGTCCCTGGGCACCTTTCGGGACCCCGAAGCTGGCGTTGGCGCCGGTGCTCGAGAAGGTGGACTTGCCGGGACCGAATCCGCTGCCGGCCGCCAGCGCGGCCGCGGCGAGGGCGAGGGAACCGCAGAGGACGATTGAGAAGGCCAGGATGAGACGTCGTACGAACATGTTTCGAGCTCCGTTGAAAAGCGAAAACCCCCTGCGTGTCGTTTAGCCGGCGACGCCCTGTTCGAGCCGCGCAACACCTCCCAATGAACTCATCTGGTGGGTAAACGAGGCGCCGTCCCGCTCGTTACACGGGTTCAGCTCTCGACAGAGGTCACGAGCACGCGAGGGCCACCGCGCGTATCCTTTCCCGCCTTGCACCAGGGGACCACGGGCGTAACGTCCACGCACCCATGTTCGTTTGAGGTTGACGTGAGGAGTGGGGTAGCCCTCCTGGGTGTCCTTCTGGCCCTTGCCGCATGCTCGGCCGACGGCCCCGCGGTGGCGCACTCGAGCCCGTCCGCGCCGGCCAGCCCATCTCCATCACCGAGCCCCAGTCCACTGCCTTCCCCGAGCCCGACACCGACGCCGTCCGCACCCGCCACCCCGCTCGTCGTACCGAGCTGGGCCACGCTGCGGGCCGATTGCACCAGGCCGCTCGCCGCCGCCGAGGCGGTGGTCGCGGTGCAGGGCCAGAAGACTCTCATCGTCGCCGACGTGACCAACGCACTGACCCCGGTCAATCTCTGCACGCTCACCGGCAACTCGACGCTGAAGCCGCAGCTCGTGACCCAATCGATGATCTCCTGGTCGGCGACTCAGAACGGACCCGGCACGCCCGGTCAGAGCCTGATCGCGGTGGCGGACCTCAGCACGGGCACGTCGACAGTCGTCACGAGCTGGCAGGGCGGCGGTTACCTGGACGGCCTCCACGCGTGGAGCCCGGACCGAGGGTTCATCGCGTACCTGACGTCGGATTCGTCCGCCATGAGCCTCCACCTGTTCAGTGGCGGCGGCGACCGCGTGGTGGCCTCGATGGGGGCGGCCGCCACGCGCGCTCCGAACCCGAACGAAGATGCGGCCTATCTCGCCTTCTCGCCGGACGGCGCCTACTTCGCCCTCGACGAGACCTTCTCCACCTCTGGCGACCAGATCCAGGTCTTCAGGACCCAGGACGGCAGCGCCGCCTACACCCTGCACACGGGGACCATGGCCACCTGGGGCAGCACGGGCAGCAGCCTCTACTTCAGACACGCGGGATCTGGCGTGATCGACGTCTGGAACTCGGCCGGAGGCGTGAAGCAGGCTTTCGCGCAGCAGGTGGCCTGGATCCTGCCCAGCGCTGACGCCGGCGACGACAATCTCGCCTTCACGGCGCGGGATTCGACGGGCATGCCCAGCGTCTGGCTGTACGGCCACGGCGGGCGTTCAGGCGGGAAGCTCCAGAATCCACGCTCCGGCGCCGCCTGGCTGAACTCCACCGCCGTCCTTTATCTGGAGGAGGCGAAGTGCACCGGCCTGTGCCAGATCGCCTGGCAGCCCGACGGCAAGACCTTCACCTTCGACACCGCGACCCAGGCGGAGACGGCCTCGAAGATCAGCCGCGTCTACAGCGTGTGGCCGCGACCCGGGCAAACATGACAATTGATGCGCGACAGGGTGAGATCATGACGCCCACCGGGATGGACCAGCTCTTGCCTCCGGCCGACCAGGTGGTGGCGCCTCCGATCGAGACCTATGCGCCACCAACGTCGCCGATCCCACGACCCGCGCCGGCGTGGCGGACCATCGTCTCGACGCGGCAGCGAAGGCTCTGGACCGCGGCGCTGGCTGCAGCCCTGCTGGTGACGGCCGGCGGGATCGGTCTGCTCTACGCCGACGACACCAACAACCAGGCCACCATCCGCGACCTGCAAACCCGGAACGAATCGCTCGACGGGCGCAACCAGAACCTCAACGACCAGCTCAAGGTCACCGAGGGTCAGCTCCAGGTGTCTCGGCAGCAGGTGACGGATCTAAGCACCGAGCTCCAGCACCCGACCCTTGGGGTCTGGAACGTGCCGCAGACGATTCAGGGCCCGAGCGAGTACCTGTCCTC
Source organism: Candidatus Dormiibacterota bacterium (assembly GCA_035279525.1). Lineage (GTDB taxonomy): Bacteria > Chloroflexota > Dormibacteria > Dormibacterales > Dormibacteraceae > DATEHQ01. The sequence continues at coordinate 17,154 of DATEHQ010000153.1, read as the reverse complement.
GACGGTGCCGGACACCTTCACCTTCCACCTCAAGCTGACCTCGAACGCTCCGATGGACGTGAGCATCCTCTCGACGCCGCAGTTCAAGGACGCGGTCCTCTGCGTGGACAGAGGCGTCGCCAACACCGACTACTGCATGCACCACTCGGGCTCGACGTGGGGCGTGCTCGGCGTGCGTTCGGTGAACTACGACTTCACGCTGGCGCGGGGCTGCGCCGCGTACCTGGCGATCATCACCGCGCCAGGGCCGGTCACCATCACCCCCAACGTGAGCGTGACGTACGACCCGGCTGCATCGGCAACCGGCGCCTGCAAGTAGGGAGCGAGATTCAGATCTTCTGACTTAAGGCCGAGATATTTGGCCCAGGTTTAGGTTATCCTATCTTTTGTGGTAGGCAAGCCAGTAATTCCGATTAGGACGGCCTAGGGCACGATGGTCGAACAGCTCGAGCGACGAAGCTCGTTCACGCGCTCGCAGGAGGACTACCTCAAAGCGCTTTATCAGCTCCACGGCGATCAGCGGCCGGTGCCGACCCGAGAGCTCGCCCAACGCCTGGGCATCTCGTCACCAAGCGTCAGCGAGATGGTCACGCGCCTCACCGCCCAGGGACTGGTCGAGCACGACAGGTACCGCGGCCAGCAGCTCACGCGCGACGGCCGGAAGGTCGCGCTGGAGCTGGTCCGCCACCACCGCTTGCTGGAGATGTTCCTCGTCCAGGTCCTCGGCTACAGCTGGGACGAGGTGCACGACGAGGCCGAACGCCTCGAGCACGTGATCTCGGAGCGCATGGAGCAGCGGATCTTCGAGCTGCTCGGCCGCCCCGAGCTCGATCCCCACGGACACGCCATCCCGACCCTCACCGGCAAGGTCCGGCCCGTCAGCACACGGACGCTTGGGGACAGCCGGGCGGGGGCCAGGCTCGTGGTCGAGGGTGTGTCGGACGAGGACCCCCTCAAGCTGCGCGAGCTCGACCGGCGCGGCCTGCTGCCTGGGACGCGCGTCGATGTCATGGCGACGAGCGAGTTCGACGGACCTATCGACATCCGCATCAAGGGCCGGCGTTCATCCCTTCCGCTCGGCCTGGCGCGCGCCGTCTTCGTCGCCGAGGCGCGCTGAGTGGCGGTCAAAGCGGTCAAGGCCGTGGTCGCCGTCTCACCGACCCAGGTCCTGGGAGTGGAGAACGCGCTGCCCGGCGAGCTGAGGGTGCTGAAGGCGGCCGAGCGATCGCTGACCGGCGAGCGCGGCGGGATTCGTGCGGTGCTGCCTTTCCTCGGGCCTGCCTTCATCGCGGCCGTCGCCTACGTCGACCCAGGCAACTTCGCGACCAACATGGCGGGCGGCGCGCAGTTCGGCTACATGCTGCTGTGGGTCGTGGCCGCCGCGAACCTGATGGCGATGCTCATCCAGTCGATGAGCGCCAAGCTGGGCATCGCGACCGGCCGAAGCCTGCCCGAGGTCTGCCGCGACCGATTTCCCCGGCCGGTCGTCTTCTTCCTTTGGATCCAGGCCGAGCTCATCGCCATGGCGACCGACCTGGCCGAGTTCGTGGGCGCCGCGCTCGGCATCTACCTCGTCTTCGGCATCCCGCTGTTCATCGCCGGCTTGCTCACCGGCCTGATCGCCTTCGCGATCCTCAGCCTGCAGGCATTCGGCTTCCGGCGCCTCGAATCGACCATCGCCGGGCTGGTCGGCCTGATCGTCATCGCATTCGGCCTCGAGGTCTTCAGGAGCAACGCCTCGCTGCCGGGCGTGCTCGGCGGCACCTTCGTGCCTCAGCTCGATGGCCACACATCGTTGCTGCTGGCGGTCGGCATCCTGGGTGCGACGGTCATGCCCCACGTCATCTACCTGCACTCGGCGCTGACCCAGAAGCGAATCGTCGGAGCGAACCCGGAGGCGAAGCGGAAGATCTACCACTTCGAGCTCGTGGATGTCGTGATCGCGATGGGCATCGCGGGCGTGATCAACATCGCGATGCTGACCATGGCCGCGGCCGTCTTCCATACCCGCGGGTTGACCGGCGCAGGCACCGACCTCACCCAGGTCTTCCACATGCTGGACCAGTACCTCGGCGCGCACGGCGGCCTCGTGTTCGGCGTCGCGCTGATGGCCTCCGGCATCTCGTCGTCGTCGGTCGGGACCCTGGCCGGCCAGGTCGTGATGCAGGGATTCATCCGGAGGAGCATCTCGGTGTTCTTGCGGCGGGTGATCACCATGGTGCCCGCGATGGTCGTCATCGGCGTGGGATTCGACCCGTCACGCGCGCTGGTCCTGAGCCAGGTCTTCCTCTCGTTCGGGATTCCCTTCGCGCTGATCCCGCTCATCATGTTCTGCCGCAACCCCCAGATCATGGGCAACCTGGTGAACCACAAGGTGACCAGCTGGGCGGCGTACGCGGTCGCCGGCGTGATCATCATCCTGAACGTCTTCCTGGTCGTGCAGAGCTTCTTCTAAGCTCACTCATCGTGAGACTCGGCGCGATGGCGGGCTACTGGGGCATGGGCCTCGGCGCCGCGGATCAGCTGGCGCTCGCGAAGGCAGCCGAAGACCTCGGCTATGACTCCATCTGGACCGCCGAGGCCTACGGTTCGGACGCCGCCACGCCCCTCGCCTGGATGGCCGCGGCCACCACTCGCATCATGCTCGGGGCGGGCATCTTCCAGATCCCCGGGCGCAGCGCCGCCATGGCGGCGATGACCGCGGCCACGATCGACAACCTGTCCGGCGGCCGGATGATCCTCGGACTCGGCACGTCGGGGCCGCAGGTGTCGGAGGGCTGGCACGGCGTTCGCTTCGCGCGACAGCTCCAGCGGACCCGGGACTACGTCGCCGTGGTCCGCATGGCGCTGGCCCACCAGAAGGTCGAGTACCACGGCGAGACGCTAGAGTTGCCTCTGCCGGACGGCCCAGGCAAGGCGCTCAAGCTCACGATCCGGCCGATCCAGAAACAGATCCCGATCTTCCTCGCCGCCATGGGCCCGAAGAACGTCGCGCTCGCGGGTGAGATCGCCGACGGCTGGCTGCCGGTGCTGTTTTCTCCGGAGCACACGGCCGACCTCCGCGTGCCGCTGCGGGAGGGTGCGGGCCGGGCAGGGCGCACCCTCGACACCTTCCGGGTGTGCCCGACCGTCAACGTCATGATCGGTGACGACCTCGACGTGGCGCGGAACGCGATGCGGCCGATGCTCGGCCTTTACGTCGGCGGCATGGGCTCGCGCGAGCAGAACTTCTACAACCGCCTCGTCTCCACCTACGGGTTCGAGGCCGAGGCGGCGGAGATCCAGGATCTCTATCTCGCCGGGCAGAAGGCGGAGGCCATGATGAAGATCCCCACAGGTCTCATCGATGCGGTCTCGATCGTCGGACCGCGCGACCGCGCGAAGCAGAAGATCCGCGATTTTCGGGAAGCGGGCGTCGACACCCTCGTGGTCGCGCCGATGACGAACGACAAGGAGGAACGCGCCCAGCAGCTGCGCCTGGTCGCAGAGCTCGCGGCCGAGGTCGGGTGAGCTTCAACCAGCCTCCGCCGCTCGTCGACTACAACCTCTTCGATGCCGACGCCCCGCTGCGTGAATCCCTCGAGCGTGAGGGAGGGTCGTGGGCAGTCGACCTGGTGAGCGAGCTGGGACGCCTTGCCGGAACGCAGCAGGCGATCGACTGGGGCTTCCAGGCCAACGCCAACCCGCCCCGGCTGCGCACGCACGACCGTTTTGGTGACCGGATCGACGAGGTCGAGTTCCATCCCGCCTGGCACGAGCTGATGAAGGTTGCGATCGGTCACGGCCTGCACGCGCTGCCGTGGCGTGAGCCTCGCGCCGGTGCGCATGCCGCGAGGGCGGCGGCGTTCTACGTCTGGTCGCAGGTCGAGGGTGGCCACGGCTGCCCGGTGTCGATGACCTACGCGGTCATCCCGGCCCTGCGCAAGAGCGCGGCGCTCGCCGCGCAGTGGGAGCCCCTGATCACGACCCTCGAATACGACCCCGGTCTGCGCGTGCCCTCGACCAAGCGAGGCGCGCTCTTCGGCATGGCGATGACCGAACGCCAGGGCGGATCCGACGTTCGCTCGAACACGATGCGCGCGACGCCGGCGGGCCAGGATGGCGTCTACCTGCTGAAGGGACAGAAGTGGTTCTGCTCGGCTCCGATGTGCGATGCGTTCCTCGTCCTCGCGCAGGCACCCGAAGGCCTGACGTGCTTCTTGCTCCCACGTGTGCTGCCTGATGGCACACGCAACAACTTCCACATCGAGCGGCTGAAGGACAAGCTGGGCAACCGCTCGAACGCCTCGGCGGAGATCGAGCTCGACGGCGCCTGGTCGGTCGTGGTGGGCGAGGAGGGAAGGGGAGTCCGGACGATCATCGACATGGTCAACCACACCAGGCTCGACTGCGTCATCGGGTCGGCCTCGCTGATGCGGCAGGCGGTCGCGCAGGCTACGCATCACACAGCTCATCGCAATGCCTTCGGCAAGCTGCTCTCGGAGCAGCCGCTGATGATGAACGTGCTTGCCGATCTCTGCGTCGAATCGGAGGCCGCGACCTTGTTGATGATGCGTCTCGCGGCGGCCTTCGATCACCCCGACGATCCGCGCGAGGCGCACTTCAGGCGCATCGGGGTCGCGGTGGCGAAGTTCTGGACCTGCAAGCGCGCGATCGCGGTCGTGGCCGAGGCGCTCGAATGCCATGGAGGCAACGGTTACGTCGAGGAATCGATCCTGCCTCGTCTGCATCGGGAGGCTCCGCTCAACTCGATCTGGGAGGGATCTGGCAACGTCAACGCGCTCGACGTCCTGCGCGCGATGCAGAGGGAGCCCGAGTCGGTCACCGCGTTCTTCGAAGAGGTGGAAAGCGTCGGGCGGGCGGACGCGCGTCTCGATGCAGTGGTAGCCCTGGTAAAGCGCGAGTTAAGGGATGTGCAAAACATCGAATCGCGCGCTCGCGCTATCGTCGAGATGATGGCGATCGTGCTCCAGGCGTCCCTGCTGCTGAGACATGGTGACCCCGCGGTGGCGGAAATCTTCTGCGACTCCCGCCTCGACGGCCGCCTGGGACATTCATTCGGCACGCTGCGACATTCCAGCAAGTTCGAATCGGTCATCGATCGGCACCGGCCGCGTCTTTAGGTTGTTGTGCTGCATTTGACCGACGTCGCGCCGGCATGGAGGTCGTCGCCCGCCTCGCGGGTTCCACCGAGCGAGCTGATCCTCATCACCGACTTCGACGGCACGCTCGCCGACGTGGTGCCTGACCCATCGAAGGCGGTGGCGCGTCCCGAGGCCCTGGCCGCGCTGCAGCGCCTCGTTCAGACCATCGCGGACGTGATAGTCCTCAGCAGCCGGGCGCCCGCGGAGCTGGAGGAGAGGATCCCCATCTCCGGGGTGAGGCTGGTGGGCGACAGCGGGCTGGCCATGCCGCGCCACGCGCAGAGGGAGGCGCTCGACCGGTTCAGCGCCGACGTCTCGAAATTGCTCGAGCAACTGCCCGGTGCGTGGCTGGAAGTGAAGCCCGCCAGCAGCGCGATCCATTTCCGCAACGCGAACATGAACGGCGACGAGATGCTCGCCCTGATCCGGCCGCTGCTCGACGGCGCACGGCTTTCGGCGGCTCTCGGGCGCAAGGTGATCGAGGTGCACGCGCCCAAAGGTGGTAAGGGATCCTTCCTCGCCGCCTATCTCCCGGCTGAAGACCCGGGCGGCGTGGTCGCCTTCGGTGACGACGAGAACGACCGCTCGGTCTTCGAGTATGTCAGCCGCGTGGATATCCCCCACATGTCGGTGGGGGTCTACTCGGCCGAGGCACCCAAGGACCTGTTCGACAGCTGTGATCTTGTCGTCAACGGTCCGGCGGAAGCGGCGGCGCTCCTGAACGGGATCGCCGACTGGGCCGACCAGCACCAGGACAGGTAAGGAAGCTCAGCCGACCGGAACCCTCCGGTCCGCCGGCGTGACCAGGTCTCGCATGTCCTGCACCTGGTTGCTGATCCATCGGGCGATGTCGTTGGCGCGCACGACCTCTCGCGCCCCGTCGTTGAGCAGGCGCCTCCTGTCCGGCGCGAGGGTCAGGCCTGTGTACATCGCGTCCGCGGTTGCCTCCACGTCGAACGGATTGATCGATAGGACGTGTCCGCGCAGCTCCTCATGCGCACCGGCGTTTTCCGACAGGACGATCACGCCGTTCGCCTGGTTGACCACTGCCGCCTCTTTGGCGACAAGGTTCAAGCCGTCGTAGACCGGGTTGACGAGCAGGACGTCGAAGTTCTTCATCGCGGCGATCGCCTTGCGCTCGCTTTCACCTATCTCGAGCCGAATCGGCTGCCACTCCGCCGTGCCGAGGTCGCTGTTGATCCGCGCCGCCGTCTGCCGGATCTGGCGCAGGTACCGGCTGTAGACGGCGATGTCCTGCCTCGAGGGCTGTAGGAATGCCCAGAACTGCACGCGGCCGCGCAATTCAGGGTGGTATCGCAGCAGCTTGTCGTAGGCGACAAAGCCGCGAATGATGTTCTTGGACGGGTCCGTGCGGTCGATGCGCGCGATCAACAGCTCGGGCCTCCAGGTCGCGAGCTCGTGCTCCTGCCGCTTCACGCTGCGGGACGACGCGAGGCGAAGCGTCGCCGGCACATCGATCGAGATGGGGTAATGGCGCGCGTACACCACCCGCCCGCCGGCGAGCACCGCGCGCTCGCGCTCGTCCACCTGAAGTCCGCCGTTCTCCTCGCAGGTGAGGAGGAAGTTACGCACGTCGAGGCTCGACTGAAAGCCGACGATGTCGCACCCGAGCAGGCCCTCCAGGATTGCGTCGCGCATGTGCCGGGGGAGCACCTTCCAGTACTGGGGCGTCGGCCACGGCACGTGGACGAAGTGGTGGATCACCGCCGCCGGGAGCGCCTGGCGGACCATCGCGGGGACCAGGTACAGCAGGTAGTCCTGCACCAGGACCAGCGGCCGCTCGGTCGCCGCCTTGCCGAGCTCGACCACCTTCGCGGCCACCTGGCGGTTGACCGCGACGTAGCCGCGCTCCCACGCCTGGTGGATGCGCTCGTCGATCACCGGCTCGTTGCCGAGATCCCAGAGGTAGTGCTGGATGAACCACAACACCGGGTTGGCGATCACCCCGTAATAGAGGTCGTACTGGTCCGGGTTGGGTGTGACGTAGTGAAGGCGACCGGCCGACTGGATGAGCGGCATGGTCATCCCTGCCGCATGCTCGGCGGCGAGCTTTCGCTCGTCGTCGGTTCGCGCGCAGGCGACCCACTCGGCGCCCGTCGCCTCGGCCATGGTCAACAGGGCGGTGATCACTCCCCCCGAGCCGCGTCTGAAGGTGCCGTCCGGCCGCAGCTCGTGCGGCGCTCGGTTGTTGACCAGGATCGGAGAGTGCCCTGGCAGCGCGCGCGCGACGTACTCGCGCAGCCCTGCGCCGCCCCTACTTTCCGTCTGTGAAGGACTCCGTCAGAAGCGAGCGATCGATGGGCACCTGGCGGATGCGGACGCCGGTTGCGCGCGCCAGAGCGTTGGCGAGCGCCGCCGGGCCGGGGATGGCGGGAGGTTCGCCGACGCCCTTCGCGCCGAGCGGGCCGACAGGGGAGGGGACCTCCAACAGCCGCACGTCGATGTCGGGGATGACGTCGGCGGTCGGCAGCTCGTAGTCGAGGAACGACCCGGTGCGCAGCTGTGCCTCGCTGTCGTACAGAAGCTGCTCACCGAGGGCGCGGCCGAGCGACTGGGCGCTGCCACCGTGGACCTGGCCCTCTATCTCCGGCCGGTTGATCGCGCGACCCACGTCCTGGATGGCCGCATAGCCGGTGAGCTGGTAGGCACCGGTCTCGCGGTCGACTCGAACACGCGCGATGTGCGCTGTGAACATCGGTGAAGCCGCCTGCACCGCTGATCGGCCGCTCGCGTGGACCGGCTTGTGCTTGCCCATGAACTCGCTGCTCAGGCGGATGAGCTCGGTGATCTCGACCCGGCGGGTGGGCGCGCCCTTCACCGCCACATGGCCGTCGGTGATGTCGAGGTCTTCGGGCGCGGCCTCGAGCCTCTCCGTCGCGATCTCGAGCAGCTGGCGGCGGGCCTCGAGCGCGGCCTCGTGAACGGCCCCCCCGACGCTGTAGGTGACCTGGCTGCCGCCGGCCGCGGGGCCGAACGGCGCCGAACCGGTGTCGGCGAACTGCACGCGCACCTTTGCGGGTTCGAGCCCAAACGCTTCCGCGGCGATCATCGCCAGCCCGGTGTGGGCGCCGCTGATGTCGGGTGACCCGACCATCACCGTCACGGTTCCGTCGGGCTCCACGCGACAGCCCGCCGCCGCCGGCGTGCGGGCCCCGCCCCAGGCTCCGAGCGCCACGCCGACCCCCTCGCCGGGTTGAAGGGCTGCGCTGTACAGCGGATGGGTCTTCGCCTCTTCGAGGCAATCGACCGAGGCGATTCGGGGCCAGCGCTGACCGTCCGCGGTGAGGTCGCCCTCGCGCGACACGTTCTTCAATCGCAGCTCGATGGGGTCCATCTCGAGACGGAGAGCGAGCTCGTCCATCGCCGATTCGAGGGCGAAGTACGCCTGCGGACCGCCGGGCGCCCGATAGGCGTCGGCGGGTGCCTTGTTGGTCGCGACCTCGAACCCGTGCAGGTCGAAGTCAGGGATCCGGTACGTGCCTCCGAGGAAATTCGCCGTCAGGCCGCCATGCCATCCGGCCGCGGCGCCGTTGTCGTACTCGAAACGCACGCGAAGCGCGGTCAGCGTCCCGTCGCGCCGCGCGCCGAGCTCGAGCTCGAAGGTGGCCGCTGGCGCCGGACGGCCGACCACGAACTCCTGCGAGCGCGTGAGCACCAGCCGCACCGGGCGGCGCGCGTGCATCGCCAGCAGAGCGACCAGGGGCTCCAGGAGCTCGATCTTGCCGCCGAACCCGCCGCCGACCGCCATCGGCACCACGCGCACCAGGTGGGGTGCAAGAGACAGCAGCTCGGCTACGTGGTCGCGCACGTTGAACGGTCCCTGCGTCGGCGACCAGATCGTCAGTCCACCGTCGGGTTCGGGCCGGGCGGCGGCGACGTGGGGCTCGAGGAATCCGTGATGGGCTCCCGCGATTTCATACCGGGCCTTGACCACCACCTCGGCCGACGACAGGGCCGCCGCGGCGTCCCCTCGGCGCATGCGCACCGTGCCGCTGACGTTGCGCGGCTTCGCCTCAGGCGCGGCCTCCTCGCCCGCCGCGGCGCCGTGGATCGAGGCGTTCTCGGCGTTCGCCTCCTCGCCGGCTTCGAGCACGAGGGGCGAGTCGTCGCGCATCGCCTGTCGGGGAGTGGCGACCGGCGTCAGGTCCTCGAGGTCGAGCTCGACGAGCGCAGCGGCGTCGGCCGCTGCTGCGGCGCTCTCGGCCAGAACGGCCACCACCGGCTGACCGGCCCAGAACACGCGCTCGGCGGCGAGCGGCCGGTCCGGCCCGGCCAGCCCGAGACCGGGCAGGTCGGCTGCGACCACCACGTCGATCACGCCCGGGAGGGCGCGCGCCGCGGTCGTCTCGATGTTGCGGATCCGCGCGCTCGCGAGATGGCTCACGACAAGCTGGACGTGGAGCATCCCGGAAAGCTCCAGGTCGGCCGTGAACGGTGTGGCGCCCGTCACTTTCTGGGCGCCGTCCAGCCGGCGCAGGCCGGCCGGCGACTCGTTCATCGCAACCCCCACGGGCGGATCATGGCATGAGTTCAACCGCCGGCGGCCGGCGCCCATTCGCCGGCTTGCGCCTTGCAGAGTGGACTTTCGCGCTCGCCCAAGCCACAATGGAGGGCGGAGTAAGCGGCGGAGCCGTCCGCCACCCCTCGTCGGCGCGCTCTCGCCCCGGTCGCCGCGAAGACCACCGGGAAGAAGGCGAGGGGGAAAGAGGCTCTCGCCTCAAGCTTTGTCCAGGGAGAAGGCTATGACTCCAAACGCGTTACGGTTCCTGAAGGCTCTCGCCGTGGGAGGAGTGTCCAGCCTCGTGCTGGGTGCCTGTGGCGGGGGAGGCGGGGGCACCGGGACAGGCCTGGCGTCCGACCAGACGCTGAACTTCCCGATTCTCGCCGACTTCGGCACCCTCGACCCCGCGGTGGCGGACGCAGAGACCGACCAGGAGATCCAGCAGAACGTCTGGAACGGCCTGGTCAAGTACGACAACAACCTCAACGTGGTGCCCGACATCGCGACCAAGATGCCGGACGTCTCCGCCGACGGTCTGACCTACACCTTCACGCTGCGCCAGGACGTGACGTTCTCCAACGGCGACAAGGTCACCGCGAAGGACTTCATCTACTCGTGGGACCGCGCCGCCGCCTACCAGGGCTCGTACGCCACGAACCTCGCCGCGATCAAGGGTTACGACGTCGTGTCTCAGAACAAGGCCAGCGGCGCCGCGCTCGAGTCACTGCTCGAGAAGAACGACCCCTCGGTCAGCCTCAGCGGGCTGACCTCGCCTGACCCGTACACGCTCAAGGTCCAGCTCTCCACTCCGGCCGGCTGGTTCCTCAACGCCATCGCGCTGTCCGGTTCGACGGGCATGGTCGTGGACCAGAACGCGGTCAAGCAAAACCCCGACAACTGGTGGACCAACCCGGCGACCGCCATCGGCACCGGCCCGTTCAAGATGGTCGACTACACGCCGAAGCAGGTCGTCGACTTCGCGGCCGTGGACAACTGGTGGGGCTCTCCGAAGCCGACGCTGAAGAAGGTCCACATCGACATCTCGGTCACCGACGCCGCGACCGCCATCACGAAGTACGAGCAGGGCGGCTATGACATCTACGGCTACGGTGGCTACAGCAACGCGCCGGTCGCCGACATCCTCCGCATCAAGAACGGCGGGGGCAGCGAAGCGCAGCAGCTGATCCTTCACCCGAAGGTCCGCACCTACTGGGTCAGCTTCAACATGTTCCAGGACTCGTCGCGCCCGGCGAAGGGCCCGTTCGTGATGAACGGCGCCAACCCCGACGCCGCCAAGAACCTGCGCATGGCGTTCGACCTGGCGATCGACAAGAAGAAGCTCGTCGACACCGTCTGCCAGGGAATCGTCTGCACAGTGGCCACCGGCGGGCTGATTGCCCCCGGGTTGATCGGCTACCTCGGTGACGGACAGGATCCGCTCGCGGCATTCGACGCGGCCAAGGCCAAGCAACTGCTCAACCAGGCGGACCCGAACCACACCCAGACGGCCAACCTGACCTACGCCTACGACCCCGAGAACCCGCTGAACGCGACGACCGCGCAGTTCCTTCAGTCGCAGTGGCAGGACAACCTCGGAGTCCACGTCAACCTCCTTCCGGTCTCGCACTCACAGTTCATCAAGGCCCGCCTGAAGGGCAGCTACGTGCTGTCTCGCGACGGCTGGCAGGCTGACTACAACCACCCTCAGGACTGGGTCGACAACCTGTGGGGCAAGATCGTCGGCTGCCCCGACTCGGGCTGCACCAGCGGTTACGACACCACCGCCTACGACCAGGCGGTTGCCAAGGCGGACGCCGAGCCCGTCGCACAGGCGACGAGCGACTACAAGGCGATCATCCAGCAGCTGATCAGCGACGTCGCTTACATCCCGCTCTACTACTCCGTCGGTGCCTTCCTGATCAAGCCTTACGTCAAGGGAGCCGGCACCAACTCGTTCTTCGACTACCACTGGAACGAAATCCAGATCCAGTCGCACTAAACCGTATGTAAAGGAAGGGCGCTCGCCGCGATGCGGGCGCCCTTCTCGCGTAATCGGCCAGAATCAAGGACGGGGAGTAAGGATTGTTCACCCGTGGCACGCTGATCTACATCGGTCAGCGCCTCGTGCTGATCGTGCTGGCCGTTCTGGGCGTGTCGTCGTTCGTCTTCCTCGCGATCCATCGCCTGCCCGGCGACGCGCTGTTCTCCGAGCACCTTCACGGCACGCAGTACGAGCTGACTCTTCACCACTACGGCCTGGACCGGCCGTTGTGGGTGCAGTACGTCAGCTTTCTCGGCGGCATGCTGCACGGAAACCTGGGTGAGTCGCTCGTCAACCGCGGGGTGCCGATCACCCCGATCGTGGTGCGTGAGATGACCGTGAGCGCCGAGGTCGGCGCCTTCGCGCTGATCTTCACGATCGGTCTCGGCATGGTCCTCGGCATAGTCGCCGCCGTGCGACAGAACACCTGGGTGGACTACGTGTTGAGCACCACCTCGGTGATCGGCTACAGCATGCCGAACTTCGTGGTCGCCACCTTTCTGATCCTGCTGTTCGGCGTGTGGCTCGACACCGCGACCCAGGGCAACTTTTACTTCCAGATCGGCTGGACCGGACGCTACGGGAGCATTGGCGAGATCTGGCTTCCGGCGTTCGCGCTCGGCTTCCCGTACGCGAGCATCGTCGCGCGGTTGACGCGCGCCAGCATGCTCGAGGTGATCCGCCAGGACTACATCCGCACGGCGCGTGCCAAGGGCGTGCGTGAACCATTGATCATGGTGCGCCACGCTCTTCGCAACGCACTCATACCGGTCATCACCATCCTTGGGCCGCTGGTCATCGGCATCATCACCGGCGGCATCGTGATCGAGAACATCTTCGGCATCCCGGGCCTGGGCAAGGAGTTCGCCACGAGCATTCTCAACCGCGACTACAACATCGTGATCGGGGTCTTCACCGGATACGCATTGCTGGTCGGCCTGGCGAACCTGGGCGTCGACCTGCTGTATGTGGTGATCGACCCCAGGATCAGGTACTAAGTGAACCAGCGCAGCCGGTCGGACCGCGTCTCGGGCGCTCTGGTTCACTGATGGCCGCCACAGCAGCGGCTGTCGTCACCCGGCCGATCGAGCCGGAGCAGGCAAGCCTTTGGTCGGACGCGTGGCGGCGGCTGCGCCGCAACCGGCTTGCGCTGGCGGGCGTGATCTATCTCACCCTTCTCGTCGTCGTCGCGCTGGTCTCGCTCGTTTACACGCCATACCGGATGTCCGAGGTCGGGCTGGGGATTCCGTACACGCACCCCAACCACCAGTTCCTCTTCGGCACCGACTCGCTCGGCCGCGACGTGCTGAGCCGCTTGATGGTCGGATCGCAGGTGTCGCTCGTCGTCGGTGTCGGCACTCAGCTCGTGGTGCTGGCGGTCGGCGTGCCGATCGGTTTGATGGCCGGCTACTTTCGGGGCTGGTTCGACCAGGTGGTCACGTTCATCATCAATCTCTTCTACGGGATCCCCGACCTGCTGGTCGCCCTCCTGCTCGTGTTCCTCCTGGGGCCGAGCCTGACCAACATCATCATCGCCATCGCGGTGACACGCTGGATGGACATGGCGCGCCTGGTCCGCGGCCAGGCGCTGTCGCTGCGCGAGCGTGAGTTCATCGAGGCGGCCCGGGCCGCCGGCGCCAGGCCGGCCAAGATCCTGCTCGGCCACATCCTGCCGAACGCGCTGGGCCCGATCATCGTCCAGGCGACCTTCGGCGTACCTTCGGCCATCCTGTTCGAGGCATTCCTCAGCTTCCTCGGTCTGGGCGTTCCGCCACCGATGCCATCCTGGGGCTCCATGGCCGCCGAGGGAATCGCCGCGATCCGGATCGCGCCGCACATCGTGATCGCGCCCGCGATCGCGCTCTCGCTGACCCTGATGGCGTTCAACTTCCTCGGTGACGGTCTGCGCGACGCGCTCGACCCTCGCCAGCGCAGGTAGTTCCCTGGCCGCCCCGATCCTCCAAGTCCAGGACCTGCACACGCAGTTCCTGACCGACGGAGGCATCGTCAACGCCGTCGACGGCGTGAGCTTCGACCTCTATCCCGGCGAGAGCCTCGGCATCGTCGGCGAGTCGGGCAGCGGCAAGTCGGTGACCGCGCTCTCCCTGCTGCGGTTGGTGCCCGACCCGGGTAAGGTCACCGGCGGCAAGGTCCTCTTCCACAACGAGGACCTGCTCCAGGTGAGCGATGAGGAGATCCGCGAGCTCCGCGGCCGCGACATCGCCATGATCTTCCAGGACCCGCAAAGCTCGCTCAACCCGGTGCTCAAGACCGGCTTTCAGATCGACGAGGCGATGCTGGCGCACAAGAAGGCGACCCCGAAGCAGGCCCGCAGCCGGACCGTCGAGCTGTTGAGGAAGGTGCGAATCCCCGCTCCCGAGCGGCGGGTGAAGGATTACCCGCACCAGCTCAGCGGAGGCATGCGGCAGCGGGCGATGATCGCGATGGGCCTGGCCAACGCGCCGCAGATCCTGATCGCCGACGAGCCGACGACCGCGCTCGACGTCACCGTGCAGGCGCAGATCCTGGAGCTGCTCGCCGACCTGAATCAGGAGCTGGGGACGGCGATCGTGATGATCACGCACAACATGGGCGTGGTGGCCGGTCTGTGCTCACGCGTGATCGTGATGTACGCCGGCCAGATCGTCGAGCAGGGGCCGGTCGATCAGATCTTCGAGCAGCCGCAGCACCCCTACACCTGGTCGCTTTTGCGCTCGATCCCTCGGGTCGACGCGATCCGCCACGAGCGCCTTCGCTCGATCGAGGGCATCGCGCCGGACCTGCTCAGACCGCCTGCGGGCTGCCGCTTCCATCCACGGTGCCCGTTCCGGATCGAGAAATGCTTCACCGACCCACCACCGCTCAAGGAGCTCAAGCCGAACCAGGTCGCGTCGTGCTGGGTCACGATGGACCGGGCTCGCAAGGAGATGGGGGCCGATGACCTGCTCGACATCAGGCCGGGAGCGGCCTCTGGCGTCCACCCCGGCAAGGTGCGCTGATGGCGGAGGCCGCGAGAGAGCAGGAACCACAACCCCTTCAGGCCGGCGCGAAGGCGCTGGTCCGCGTCGAGAACGCGGTCAAGTATTTTCCCGCCGGACTCGGTGCGAACGTCAAAGCAGTCGATGGCGTGAGCTTTGAGATCCGTGAAGGCGAGACGCTCGGGCTCGTCGGCGAATCGGGATGCGGCAAGTCCACGCTTGGCCGCCTGGTCGCGCAGCTGATCCCGGTCACGTCGGGAAAGATATTTCTCGATGACGTCGAGCTGACGCGCCTGCGCGGCGAGAAGCTGCGGCAGCAGCGACGCGACCTGCAGATCATCTTTCAGGATCCGTTCGCGTCCCTCGATCCGCGGATGACCGTCGGCGACATCATCGCCGAGCCGCTCGTCAACTTTCGAGTCATGCGCGGCAAGAAGCTGGCCGCGCGCGTGCAGGAGCTGCTCCGCGTCGTCGGACTCAACCCGAACTTCAACAACCGCTACCCACATGAGTTCTCGGGCGGGCAGCGTCAGCGGATCGGCATCGCTCGCGCGCTGGCACTGAATCCAAAGCTGATCGTGTGCGACGAGGCAATCTCGGCGCTCGACGTTTCGATCCAGGCGCAGATCGTCAACCTGCTCGAGGACCTGCAGCGGGATTACAGGCTCACTTATCTCTTCATCGCTCACGACCTTTCCGTCGTGCGGCACATCAGCGACCGCGTGATGGTGATGTACCTCGGCAAGATCGTCGAGGTAGCGGACAGCACGCAGACCTACAGCAACCCGAAGCACCCCTACACGAAGGCGCTGCTCTCGGCGATTCCGGTGCCCGATCCGCGGGTCCAGCGGGGTAGGCGGCTGGTCGAGCTGTCCGGTGAGATTCCCTCGCCCATCAATCCGCCGTCGGGCTGCCGGTTCCACACCCGCTGCCCGATCGCGCGCGTGCCCGAACCGTGCGCGACGGTCGAACCGCCGCTGGAGGAGAAGGCGCGCGACCACGTGGCGGCGTGCCACTTCTCGCAAGACGTCTGACCATCCGGGCTCGCTGGAGCTTTCGGATAGTCCGGCCTCTCTGAAACTCTTCGGATAGTCCGGCCAATCCGGGGCAAGGCGGCCCGCTCGAGCCTGATAGTCCGGCCTCTCCGAACATCGCGCGCCCACCTCAACGCTGAAGGAGGCGGGGGGGACGGGCGGCTAGTGCTGGAGGATGCGGACCTGCGTCCAGCTGTTGTCGTAGAGCGCATTGCCGCCGGCGCCGAGGACGTAGGGATGGACCAGGTACTGCTGCATGCCGTAGACCAGCGGGACGTACACCGACTCGGCGACGAGGAGCGCCCCGGCGGTTCGGTAGTCGACCAGCCCCTCGCTCAGCGGCACCTGGTCCGCTCCGGCCACCAGCTTGTCGAGGTTCGGATTCGAATAGCACGAGCCTGACGAGGGCGCGCCGCTGACGAAGAGGTAATCGAACCAGTCCTGAGGCTGGTTGTAATCCGCCGCCCAGCTCTGCCGGAACAGCGCGTACGCGCACCGTGCGTTGCGCTGGTCGAAGAAGGTCTTGCGGTCCATCTCAACGCAGCTCACCTTGACGCCAAGGTTCTTCTGCCACTGCTGCGTGAGGTTGGCGCAGACCGCCTGGTTGAAAGCGTTCGTGTCGTACGTGTAGGTCAGCCTTTTGACCTTCGCGCCGTTTGGGTCCCACTTCGTGTATTCCGTCTTCGCCGCGGCGGGGTCGAACTTCGCATTCGTGTCCGCGCCGTCGCCGAGATAGCCCTGCAGCCCCTTGCTGACCAATCCACCGCTGGCGGCCACGCAGGTAGTTCGTGCGTTGCACACGGCGTCGACGAGCGCGGCACGATCGATGGCCTCGCTGAATGCATGCCGGCCGGGCATGCCGGTGTCGATCCCGGCGAATGGCCCCGTCTTCAGGTTGAAGCCGGCCCAGAACGTGATCCCAAGAGGGACGAGCGACAGCTGGTCCTTCAGCTTGGGATCGGTCGTGTACCGCGTCGCGGCCGCGGGCGGGAGACCCTGCCGCGCGTAGCCAATGAGGCTGAACACACCCGACTCGTACTGAGCGACCTGCCCGGCGGTGTCCGGCATGACCTCTACGTGTACGCGTGTGAGCGCGCCGGTTTTGCCCCCGTACCAGGGGGTCACTGGAGCGAATTCCATCGACTGGCCGGGCACCCGTGCCGCCATTCGAAACGGCCCGCTGCCCACGAGCGTCTCCGGTTTGGTGAACCATGCGTCCTCGCCGGCAGACGCGATGACCTTCTGGTCCACGAGCCAGAACGGCCACAGCCCGAGCTCCGTCACCAAATAGCCGGCGCGCTTGACCAGCGTGATCCGCAGGGTGAACGAATCGATCGCGGACAGTCCGGTCATCTGGCTTGTGCTGCCCGCGGCGACAGCGTCGTAACCCGAGATCACGTTGAAGAGTCCGGCGTAATCGCCCTGCTTCGCCGCC
>DATEHQ010000152.1:0-1421 GCA_035279525.1 Candidatus Dormiibacterota bacterium | reverse complement strand
GAGAGCGCGCTGACGCCGCTCTAGAGGTCGATGCGGAGCACCATCGAGAAGCCGTGCTCCTTGACCTGCTCCTGGGCCACGCGCCCGCTGAACACGAAGCTCGCCGTCAGGCCCTTGCCGAAGTAGCGCCACCCGGCGGTCAGCAGGGCGCTGGTGGGATCGTTGGCCGGCTGCTCGCCCGTCGTGAACTCGATCTTCTCGTAATTGCGGATGGCTTCGTAGCGCGCGCCGAAGAAGGTCTCCGAATTGCCGCGCCCGTAGGCGATCTCCTCGAGCAGGTTCCATTGCTTGGAGGTCTGCTTCAATTCGGGTACCGCGGCACCGCTCAACCCGTTCTCCGTATAGGCGTCCTGGTCGCGCTGGGACCATTGGTAACCCAGCGAGCTGGTCAGCTTCCAGTCGCCCCAGGCCGAGATATTGCTGAGGTTCGTCGAGGCGAAGCTGCGCTTCGACGCGAAATTGCTGTTCACCGGGATCGTACTGAAGTCCACCGCGGATCCGAGCAGCCTCGTCTGATCCGTCTTGAACTTGCCGTAGCCCGCGATCAGGTCCAGGCTCCATGCGTCGGAGATCAGCCACGCGGCATAGGGGTTGAAGTTGTACCCGCCCGTCTTCTCGTTTCCGGAATTGAACGAGGTAACGAAATTACTCGCCTCGTAGCCGCCGGAGATGCCGAGGACATACTTGTCCGACCGCGTGACGTCGTAGCCGACGAGGACGTTCTGGGTCGCACCGTAGAAGGCGGTCCGGAAGAAGGTGTTCTCGAGGGAATCGTACGCCGTGCTGATCCACAGGCTCTGGCCGCTGCCGCCGCCGCTTCCGCCCCCTGTGGAGGGGTCGCCGGCAGCCGCGAGCAAATTGACGTCGCTTCTGCTGCCCGAGTAGTCGTTGGCCGCGAGCTTCAGGCCGCCGGCCTGCGTCACCTGTTTGGAGCTTCCCGGGCGCCGCAGGCCGAAGATCTGCGACCTGATCGTCCCGACGATCGGCTGGACCTGGGCCTGGAGCGTAAACGTGTCGGTGACGATGTTGCCCGGGGTCAGCTCCTCCTCGGTAACCCCGATCAGCGTGAAGGCCAGCGCAGTGCTGCCGTAGAACAGCAACACACATCCGAGGATCCTGCCTAGGGTCTTGTGGAGCACGGTGTTCTCCCTGGTGGACACAGCCCCTTGTCGCGAATCAGGATAGTGCAAGGTCGCGACAATGGCAAGATGAAGCGCGCCGCGGCGCTACGCGATCCTCAGCGCCGCGCGCCCGATCACTTCGCCGCGCTCCAGGCGCCCGTGCAGCGCCTCGGCCTCTTCGAGCGGCCGCACGTCGGTGACGACCGGCCAGACTTCGCGGCGCGCGACGAGATCGAGCGCCTCGATCACTTCCCTGCGCGTGACGTAGCGGCTGCCGAGGACCTCCTGCTCCTTCGCGAG
>DATEHQ010000151.1:0-29061 GCA_035279525.1 Candidatus Dormiibacterota bacterium | reverse complement strand
GTCGCCCACGCGCAAGGCAGCGGCTCGCCGCAGCCTGGCATCGATCCTCAGCCAGTGGCCGCCGGCGCCGTCCGGCTCCAACACCGTCTCGAATTCATGGCCGTTGATGGTTCCCCGCACGGCCACCTGCCCGCGGGACGGCAGCTTCGCGCTCGCCCTTTCGGGCAACCGCACGATGGTCCATCGGTCGATCGCGTCGGCCGTGGCTTCGAATCGAATCCTGGGCATCCCGTTGCGCGGAGCCATCTACTGGATCTGGGTGCCGCCGTGCAGGTCCACCACGATTCCTGTGATCCACGCACTCTCCTCGCCGCAGGCCAGGAAGAGGGCGCTCCGCGCCACGTCCTCCGGCGTACCCAGCCGGCGGAGGGCGTGAGCCTCTGCAAGCCGGGCCTGCACCTCAGCGGGGATGCGCGACCGGTTGTCCTCGGTCAGGATGGTCTCGGGGGCGATGCAGTTGGCCCGGATCCCGAACGGACCCACCTGAAGGGCCACGTCTTGAGTCAGGAGCTGGACTCCCGACTTGGCCGCCGCGTAGGGCACCGGCGATCGCGAATGCGGCCGGCGACCCGCGCTCGAAGAGATGGTGACGATGTCGCCTCGACCACGCTGTTTCATTCCTGGCAGGAAGCTCTTCAACGTGAGGAACGTCGCGGTGAGGTTGGCATCCACAGTTTTCCGCCACGCCTCGACCGGGATCTCCTCGACCGGGCCCGGCGCAGTGAAGTTGCCGCCGGCATTCGCCACCAGCAGATCGACAGGTCCGGCGCGCTCTTCGATCTCGACGCGCATCGCCTCGATCTGATCGAAGTCCGTCACGTCGGCGATGACGCCGATGGCTCGGCCTCCGCCGGCTTCGATCGAGGCGCGGACGTCCTCGACCGCCCCGCGATCGCGGCCGTGGACGGCGACGGTGGCGCCTTCGGACGCGAACAGGCGGGCAATCGCGGCTCCGATGCCGCGCGAAGATCCTGTCACGAGGGCGACGCGGCCCTCCAGACGCCGGCCGGCCATGAGCTGATCTTCGCTCAGGCCGCGATTCGAGGGGGCATGGGGAGGGTGAACCAGAACCTGGAGCCCTTGCCGGGCTCGGACTCCACTCCCATGCGGCCGCCCTGGAGCTCCACGAGCTTGCGCGCGATCGAGAGACCCAACCCCGTGCCGCCGTAGGTGTCCGAGACGTGGTCGCTCGCCTGCCGGAACTCCTCGAAGATTCGCTCGTGAACGTCTTTGGCGATTCCTATCCCGGTGTCGATCACCGAAATCTCCGCCATCGAATCCACCGCCTCGCTGCGGATCGTCACGGATCCGGCCGGCGTGAACTTGATCGCGTTGGAGACGAGATTGGTCAGGACCTCCCGGATGCGCGTGGCGTCGCCCAGCACGGTCGGCGTCGCCTTCGACAGCTCCTGACTCAGCGTCACGGTCTTCGTCTCGGCCATCTGGCAGAGCGTGTCGATCACCTGGTCCACCACATTGGCAAGGTCGACCTCGCTGCGGGCGATCGCGACCTTGCCGGCCTCGATCTTGGACAGGTCGAGGATGTCGTTCACAAGCTCGAGCAGCACGAGCCCACTCTTGTGGATCTGTTCCACGTCCTCGCCCTGGTCCTTGGTCAGCTCGCCGTCCATCCCACCCGTCAGCACTTCACAGAACCCGATGATCGCGGTGAGCGGCGTGCGTAGCTGGTGGCTCATCTTCGCGAGGAACTCCGACTTGAACTGGCTCGCTCGCACGAGCTGCACGTTTGTTTCGCGCAGCTGAATGTCATAAGCGTTGGCGAGGCGGACCAGGCTTGCGTCGGCGTTGGCGTTGATCGTCGCAAGCACCTCCGCGACGACGGCCTCCGGCGTTTTGAGTCGCGCGGCCTCCTCGCGTGTCACGTCGAGCAGGATGTCGCGCCAGTACTGGTGCCCTCGCGTCGTCTCCACCAGCGGAACACCTTCACGCGCGGCGGCGCCACCGCTCCGCGTGATCCAGTCGAGCTCATCCTTGTCCGCGGCGATCCCGCAGACCAACCACCGCGCAATGAGCAGCGTTCCCACCACGCTCCGGCCCCAGCGGTAGTCCAGATACTCCTCACTCGGATGCGTGGCCTGGCCCTTTCGGTAGAGGAGCGTGATGGTGCGCTCGTAGACCTCTTCCGCCCGCAAGCCGATGGCCAGACCGAGCGCCGCGCGCTGGGCCCCAATCTCGTCCGTCTCGTCGGTGGGCAGCATAAGCACTGGGCGCGCCTTGGGATGATATCTCCAAGCTGGGGGGTGTGAGCCCCCGTCTGGTGACGCGGATCCGGCCCGCGGCGCCGGAAGGTAAGCTTCGGCGGGGTCCGAATGCCGCCACCATCGCGCGACGACCGCAGACGGGTGATGCAGACCATCAAGCAGCAGCTGGCAACTCGTGTCTGGGACAAGAAGCTGGGACCGGTCGAGGAAGGCGAGTTTCGGACGCTGTTCACTCTCAATCCCCGGCCGATGTGGGTTTACGACGTCCGTACCTTCCGAATCCTCGACGTCAATGAGGCGGCGCTGGAGCAGTACGGCTACACCCGCGACGAGTTCCTCGGGCTGACGATCAGGGACATCCGACCCAAAGAAGACCTCCCGAAGTTCCTCGAGCTGACCCGGCAGCTTCCGTATTCGGACCGCACCGGACCCTGGCGCCATCTTTTGCGCGATGGCACTGTGATCCAGGTCCTGATCACCTCGCACTCGGTCAAGCTGGGCGACGTGGACGCCCGCCTGGTCATGGCGGAGAACATCGCCGAAGATCCCGATCTAGACCTGATGTAGCCCCGACACGGCCCGCCAGCGCCCCCGGTCCGGTCTTCAGCGGCCTCGAGAGGACCTTCGGCCGGAAAGCCCGGAAGCGAGGGCAGCGAGGCCGATCTCGAACTGCTCAGGGCCGGCGACCGTTGAGAGTTGGTCGAGAGCGCCCGAGACAAGGGGAAAGTCTCCAGGCGGCAGCGCCGAAAACTCGCGCCGCCACGTCGCCGCGTATCGCTCCGGTCTCTGAAGCACTGTCCGCGGCATCTCCCAGGCGGCGAAACCGGTGGCGTAGGTCAGTACCGCGTAGATTGCGTGCACGGCGTCGTCGGATGCCATGCCGACTCCGGTGAGGCGGGTCAGCAGCATTTCCACGCCGCGCACGATGCCTGGGCCAACGACCGCTCGCACGAGAAAGAGGAAGGGTAGCGCCGGGTGTCGGTGGAGGGTTTCGCGCAGGGCCCGTCCCCAGGCGAGGAGGATGCCTTCGGCGTTGGCCGGCAGCGGCGGCCGCAGCCGCAGATCGCGAATCCCCCTCTGCGCAATTGCATCCAGGAGCTCCTCCTTGCTGTCGACGTAACCGTAGATCGTCATGACGCCGCATGGGATCTGGGCGGCGAGGTTGGCGATGGTCAGAGCCTCCAGGCCCCGCTGATCCGCCAGGGCCAGCGCGGCGTCGACAACCTGCTCGCGCGTCAGGGAGCCACGAGGCCGTCGCTTGGAGGTGGACTTGACAGCGTGGTGCACACGAGTAAGGTATCACCTACCGTATCTAATACGGTCAGGGGGGTGAGTGGGAGGGCCGAAATGGAAATGACGGGGTCCAGAGGAGTCGGATCGGAAGCGGTGCCCGCGGGATGGATGCCGCGCAGCGTCCTGATCTTGTTCAGCCTGGTGGCTGCCCTTGCGTACAGGGTGAGCGTCTCTGTACTTCCGCCCGGTGTTGTCGAGGACGCTTTCGTCCTGGTCCTGTCGGCGGTCCTTCTCGCGCTCGCGCTGGTGGCCAGGAGGAGCGCGAGCCTCAAGCGCTATTGGGAGATTCCCTACGCGTTTTTCGTCTTCAGCCTGGCCGGCTTCCTTGGAGACGGAGCCATCAGCCCGTTGCAGCACGCATTCGTCAAGGACGTGCTCCACCAGCAAACGAGCAGTGACAACCCGCTCGCATCGACTGTCACCGGGATGGTTCTCGCTCAGGTCGTCGGCACGCTCCTTCTAGTCGTTCCGATCGTGCTCTTGACCAGGCTCTCCGGTCGCGACCTGCGCTCGATATTCATTTCCAGGACGAAAGGCTGGTGGGGCCTTGTCCTGGCGCTCGGATGTTTCGCGGTCGTCTATTTCCTGGCTGCCCGTGGCCGAACCGAGTCGTTTTTCCCGACCCACGGGAATGTCACTTTCTCACGGTTTCTCTCGCTCACGCCTGCGCTGGTCCTGCTGGTCCTTCTCAATGGCTTGCGTGAGGAGATGTGGTTCAGGGCTCTCTTCCTCAACAAGTACGGGATGTTCCTGGGCCCGCTTGCATCGAACGCGCTGGCCGCCGTGATCTTCACGTCGTTCCACGTTCAGGTTCAGTACAGCGCGAGCATCCTGCTGTTCCTCGGTTACACCTTGATCAACGGCTTGATCCTGGGTTGGTTGATGCAGCGCACGGGGAGCGTCCTGGCGCCCGCGATCTTTCACGCCGGCACCGACATACCGATATTCCTGGTCTATCTGACGTACGCGCAGGGCTAAACGGCGGTCGGACCCGGGCTGCTGGACGGTTGCTTGGATCGTCTCGGCCGTGTGCCGCCGGCGGGCTGTCGCGGCGCCACGGGCAGGCGCAGAGTGAACGTGCTGCCTCCACCCGGCGAGCTCTCGACGTCGATCGCCCCATCGTGCCGCTTGGCGATCTCCCGGCAGAGGAACAGTCCGAGGCCCGTGCCAGGCACGGTCACGTTCTGCTGAGTCGGCAGGCGGCTGAAGCGCTGAAAAAGCAGTGGGATGTGCTCGGGGGCAATGCCCACTCCGAAGTCGCGGACGGACACGAAAGCGTGGCCGCCCTTCTCGCCGACCGTGACCTGGACCCCGCCCCTCTCTGACGAGTATTTGAGCGCGTTGTCGATGAGGTTCGCCACCACAGTCGTGATCCTGTCGACGTCGGCTGAGACGAGCACAGCCCTGTTGGGTTTGTCCACCTCGATCGAGTGCTGGTCGGACAGGGCTTCGAACGCGACAGCCTGCCTGGAAGCGACCTCGGCGAGGTCGAATACAGTGCGGTTCAGGATCACCCTGTCGGCCTCGAGCCGAGCCGCCTCGAGCATCTGCTCGACCAGGAGATGGATCTGCGCGAGCTTGGCCTCCACGATCCTGGCCACCGAAGGCAGCTCTTCGGCCTGAAGCACGCCGTCGCGGAGCATCCAGTTGTAGCCCCGGACCACCGCAAGGGGACCGCGCAGCTCGTGTGACGCCAGGTTCAGGAACTCTGTCTTCATGCCCTCTAGCTCGGCCATGCGATCCGCGTGAGCGCGAAGCCTTACGGCCTCGCGTTCGACCTCGGCGTCGCGCAACAGCTGCGCGTTGCGACGGTCGGTGATGTCGCGGGTTACTTTCGCAAACCCATTCACGACGCCATCGCTATCTCTGAGCGCGGTCACCACGACGCTGGCCCAGAACGCGGAGCCATCCTTGCGGACTCGCCAACCCTCGTCCTCATGGCTGCCATGGAGAGTCGCCTGCTCGAGGATCCACCTGGGCTTCCCAGCCGCCTGGTCCTCAGGTGGATAGAAGACCGAGAAGTGGCGCCCGACGATCTCGTCCGCCTCATAACCCTTGATGCGCTGCGCCCCTTCGTTCCAGCTCATGACGCGGCCGTCGGGGTCGAGCATGAAGATCGCGTAATCGACGACCGCCGCCACGAGCAGGGCGAACCGCTCCTCGCTTCGCGACAGCTCGTCGGATGTGCGCCTCTCGCGGCTGACGTCTGAGTTGATCTCCAGGATCGACTGAGGCTGCCCGGACGCATCGGTCTGGAGGCCCCATCGGGCCAGGACAGTGAGCCACCTGCCATCCTTGCCGCGCTGCACGATCTCGCCCTCCCAGCGGCCGCTCCTTTCGAGCTCGCGCTCGATCTGCTCGAGTGGAATCGGGTACTGGGACGAGAGGAGAGCGGCCGGTCGCCGGCCGATTGCCTCGTCGCGGCTGAACCCGTACAGCCGCTGCGCGCCCTCGTTCCAGTACGTGATGAGCCGGTCGCGAAAGCTCCGGACGAACATCGCATCGAAGGCGAGGTCGACCAGCTCATGTCGGTCCGCGCGCCTACCGGACGTCGGCGCACCCGGAGCCCGAACCGTCAAGGCTTTGCCGGTGTCACCGGGGCCATCAGACCCCGTTCTCCTGTGTGCCACTTGACCTATGCCAGTAACCGCTGCTACGACGCTTCCACCCACTGCGAGACAACGCGCTGCAGGTCGGCGGGATTGGTTCCCGCCTTGACCAGGTACTCCTTGGCGCCGAGGCTGCGGCTCTGCCTCACCAGGCCGGGCTCGTCGTAGTTCGAAAGCATCACCACCGGGATCGACCTCGTGCCCTTGACCGAAGCCAGGTTGCGCAGAACCTCGATGCCGTCCATCCTTGGCATCCGGATGTCGAGGAAGACGATGTCCGGCCGGTTGGCCGACGCTGCCTCGAGCGCGGCCACGCCGTCGTTGGCGACCTCCACCTCGTGTCCCGCGCGCGACAAAGCAAGTCGATACATTTCGGCGACGATTCGGTCGTCATCGACGACCAGCACTCTGGCGATCGTAGCCCCCTCCGCACCCATCATAGGCCCCGGGGCCGACCCGTCCCGAGCCGGCGGTGCAACCTGCTCGGGAGCACCTGAGTAGAGTGACTGCCGTCGGCCACCCGGCGCAGGAGGATGTCCGGGGCAGCGTGCGAGGGAGTTTGGCTGTGCTTGCACCGATGTTCACGCGCTTCATCGCTCGGTCGAGCGCCTCGCTTCTCATCGCTGTCACCGCCTGCTCTTCAGCGAACGGGACGACGACCTCACCACTGGCCGCAACGCCGAGCGCCTCGGTGACCGTGCCTCCAAACCTGGTCCCATACGTCCCACCTGCCGCCGCGCCCGAGGACGTCAGGTACTTCGACGAGTGGCCGTCACCGAACGACGGTCTGTACAACACGCGGGATGCCACCTCGACCATTTCCGCCGCCAACGTGTCGAAGCTGAAGGTTGCGTGGACCCTGCCCCTGACCGGTGTCGGGGGAAGCGGCCGGGACGTCGCCAACCCGGTGATCGCCAACGGCGTCGTCTATCTCCAGGACGGAGCCTCGAACGTGATGGCCGTGGATGAGGCCACCGGCCGTCCGATCTGGACGCACTCGTTCCATTCGCAAGACTACGGTCCGAACGGGGTGACGCTCGCCTACGGCCGCGTCTACGGCGTCACCGGGACCGGCGTCTTCGCTCTCGACGCGGCTACCGGCCGTCAGGACTGGTACGACTCGAGCTTTGCTGCGGGCAAAGCCCGATTCGACATCGCGCCCGAGGTGGCTGGATACAGGGTGTTCGTCGCATCGGCACTCACCGTCGGCGGCGGCCTCATCTACGCGCTCGATGCCGGCAGCGGCGCCACGGAATGGAGTTTCCAGACGGTGGTGGACCGCACCGGCCAGCAGCTCAGAGCCACCGCCGGCGGCGCCTGGGATCCTTTCCTGATCGGCCCCGACGGCTCCATCTACGCCGGCACCGGCAATCCATACCTTTCGCAGCAGGAAGCCCAGTCAGCACCGAGCCGCGAGCTCTACACGGACAGCCTCGTCAAGCTGAGCCAGGCCACGGGTCGGCTCGAGTGGTACTACCAGGCCTTCCCAGACGACTTCCACGACTGGGACCTGCAGATCTCCCCGATTCTCACCGCAGTGGCGGGACGCTCGATCGTTCTCGCCGCCGGGAAGGGTGGCTACGTGTTCGCACTCGACCCCGCGAGCGGAAACGTCCTCTGGAAAGCTGCCGTCGGCGTCCACAACGGACACGACCAGGACGACGAGCTTGCCCTCGAAGGCAAGCTGCAGCTGCAGACCCCGTACACCGTGTTCCCGGGAGAGGCGGGTGGGGTCGAGACGAACATGGCGGTGGCCGACGGCGTGGCGTACGTTCCAGTCGTCGACCTCGGGTCGACCTTGAGCGGGCCCACCGTTCGGGTCGGCACGGTCAACGTGCTGCAGGCCGGCGGCGAGATGGTCGCCCTCGACGTCGCGACGGGCCGGCAGCTCTGGGCGACCAGGCTGCCGCAGATGCCGCTGGGCGGGGCCACGGTCTCGGGGGACCTGGTGTTCACCAGCACCCTTACCGGTGAGGTCGAGGCCCTGACGCGGGCGAGCGGCTCGGTGGTCTGGACGGCCGAGCTCCCTGCCGGCGCCAACTCGACGCTTGCGATCTCGGGCAACACACTGCTCGCCGGCGCGGGCCTTCCGCTCAGCTCGAGCCAGCATCCGGCCCTGGTCGCTTATCGGCTCGCCGAATAGATCCTGCCGGAGCACCGAGCTCATGATGTGCGCCGGCTTTTCTCCCGGCGTTTGTCAGCCCGGACGGGTACTGGCTTCGTAGGCGTCAACCGGCCAGAAGAGCGGGCATCCCAGCTGATCGTCGCGACGCAGCAACCAGTTCGAAACGGCGACGACCTCGCAACCGGAAGCGCCACGGGCCGCTGCGAACAGCATCGCGGAACCGAGAAAGACCAGGGTGGCGCCACGGGTCGGCTCGAATGTCACGAGTGCGAGGAACACGATGAAGTTGATCACCACCGCCACGACGCCCGTCTGTTCGAGCCGCTCCGTCGTGAACTGAAGGCGCGCGACCTGGAGGGAAGCCACCAGCAAAGGCGCACCGACGAGCCCCAAAACGACCTGCCACCACGGAAGCAGATGAACCGGCGGCAGCCCGACGATCCCGAGATACAGAAAGGCCAGGCCGACCACAACCCGCGCGGCTGAACCCATCCTGCCGATGACGCGCCGGCCATCGACACGTGTGCGCTGGTCATCGTGGTTCGCTCGATGCGCGGCTGGTGGGTCACTCAGGGCAGGTTTGATCACATCGCGCAGCAGTGCCTCCGATGGAGCGCCTTGAACCCCGTCTTCGGTCAGGAAGACCCGACATCCGACTCCTGCTGGCTGCGCGCCGGTGGCGAATGGGTCTCGACCGTCGATCAGAATGGTGGGGGAGCCATGGAACCCGACCCTCTGGGCCATGGCGGGCGACTCGATCAGCTGGCGCTCGAGAGTGAACCGATCGCTGGGCAGCCCTTCCAGCACGTTCAGCACCCTTCGCTCGGCAATCTGCCAGTGCGGGCATCCGTCGAAGTACTGAATGGTGATCTTCACTGAGTGGCTCCTGGAACTCCAGTGGTCGCAGATGCTCGCCCCCAATGATATCCTGTTTTCCAGATATGTATTGGACAGCCTCGCGGGCGACCGACCGTTCCGCGGCTGCGCGCTTCTTTCGCGTGCTGGGGGATCCCACCCGGCTCCACATCCTGGAGCTGCTCGGCGAGCAGGAGCTCACTGTGAACGAGCTGGTGGCGGCCGTCGGGCAGCCGCAGCCGCGCGTGAGCACGCACCTGGCGTGCCTGCGACACTGCGGTTTCGTCACGACCGAGCGACGGGGTAAGGAGATCGTCTACATGCTGGCCCTGAGCGGCCTCGATCGCATTGCCGCAAAGGCCGGCTCGGCCCTCGAGCCGATCGCCGAGCGCCTGGCGACCTGCGCCAGGATCGGGCCCGACTGGGTGTGAGGATGACTGAGCGATGACGGCCGATCCGAAAAGTCGCAGCTTCCGAGAACGTGCCGCTCGCACGGCCTCAGGCGGGGTTTCGATTCCCTTTCCCCTCGACCCGGTCGAGACCTGGGGAAGGCGTGATCGTTACCACGTATCGGGCACGATCGACGGAGTTCGATTTCGGACCTCGCTCGTCCATCGCGACGGCGCCTGGCAGATCGCGTTGGGACCGAAGTCGCCGAGTGGGTGTGCCCTCGAGGACGGCCAGCAGGTGGCGGTCGAGGTATCGCCTGAGGGTCCACAGGCCGGCCAGCTCGCCGCGGACATCGCCGACGCGCTCGCGTCCAGACCCCGAGCCCAGGCGGCGTTCGACGGCCTCGCGACCTTTTACAGGAAAGGCTGGCTGCGCTGGATCGACGCCACCACCCGCCGACCTGATGTCCGGGCCGCCCGCATCGCCGAGATGGTGCGACTCGTCGAGGCAGGCCACAAGCAGCGCCCGGCCTGATCGCGACGGACACCCGCCCCTAAAGACGCCCCACCGCAGAATGTGCCCCCGGCGGCCCTGGTCACTGAGGCATCACGAAGATTCTTCTCAGTCAGGTTCGTGTCGCCGGGTCCTGGGCGATCTCCAGGACCTTTGAGACGACCTCCGAAAGTGGCGCGCTCGTGTCGATCTCGGCGGTAGCCCCCTTTCGCAGCAGGGGCTCGACGGTCTCCTTGTAGCGCAGCACCTCGGTCACTTCCTCGGCGCGCTTTCCATAGGGATTGTGGTCCGCTCCGCCAGGCGCCGAATGGTGACCGACTCCGGTGCGCTGAGCAGGATCACCGCGTCGAATCGGTCGTAGAACCTGCCCTGGTTCGAGACACACGCGCTGATGAACAGGACGTCGGCATCTTCATCGTCCAGCAGGGCCTCGATCCTGTCCTCCCGCCACACCCACTCACCGTGCGCGTTGGTGTGCTCCCACTCCTGGTTCCAATCGGTGTCGACGGCCTTCCGCCCCAACGCAGCGAGCTCCTGGATCACGCTCGATTTGCCCACGCCAGACATACCCGTTATCAGCACGCGTCTCACGGCTGCACCACGTGGGCCAGGAGCAGTCGCAAAGGGCGCGGCAGCTGAGCGGGCTCGAGCGCCTCGAGAATGGCGCGGATGTACCGTGAGTTGCGATTCGAGATACTCCGGACGAACCGGCGGAACTGCTGATCCACGGCCTGTCCCTGCCAGGCGGGCTGCCTCCGGAACGTGTACCAGGCCTGGGCATCGCCCTCGAGCTCGGCCAGTGCGTCGATGGCGGGAGCTCCAACGGCGCGGATCAGCTCGTCCTCCAGGTCGGCGCTGCAGACGAAAAAACCGAGCCCTTCGAGATCGGCCCGCGAAAGGTGCGAGCCGTAGCCGGCCGCCTCGAGGGCGACTCGGAAAACGTCCTCCTCGCCCTCATCACACAGACCTGCGATCCTCACCTGAGACGGCTCGCGTGCCAGGGCAGCGAGGACGCGCGAGATGGCGTGGGCGCCACCGATCGGCGTGATGTCGACTTCCTCCGCCCCGATGTCCTGGCCCAATCGCCGGGCGGCTGTGGTCAGCGCCAGTTTGTCGGTCTCGCCTTCGACGATCACGATCGTGTGCACCCACGTACCTATACGCTTCCCCGCCTGTTGGAGAACGGTCGGCGATTCGATCGATGGGCGGCTCGCCCCGCTTCTCGCGGTAGTAGCTTTGCAAGCCTGATGTTGATCGAAGCCCTGACGCTGGGCGAAGCGTGGACCGCCGTGGCGGCCCTGATCCTGAAAGACGGCGTCGTCGGGAGCTGGGAGGGAACGCCGATCGTCGAGGTGTTTCGAGCGACTCTCGAGGTATCACGACCGATGGTCGACGACCCGATCATCGCCCGGCACGGCGATCCCGGACGGCTCGCCTGGATGCATGCGAATTTCACCGACCGTTCCCGAGTGGCAGAGCTTGGTGATGCAGACAGCTACGCGACCCGTCTGTATGACTATGGCCATGCGGGCCGCGACCAGATCCGCTGGGTGGTCGACCGGCTGGCGGCGAATCCCTGGGCACGCGACGCGACGATCACGACCTTCGAGCCGCTGTCCGACACCGGCTACGTCCCGTGCGTCAGCCTGCTCGACTTCTGGCTGGTCGAGGAAAGGCTCCAGCTCGCGACCTACGCTCATTCCATCGACTTCGGAACGAAGGGGTATGCAAACCTCGTCGAGCTCGCGGCTCTGCAAGATCGTGTAGCCGGCGAGCTGGGGCGCGGAGTCGGCAGGCTGACGATGACCGTGAAGTCGGCGCACATCTATCAAACTGAGCTGGGTCTGATGCGAGAGATCGTCGCCTCGGCGAGGTAGGCGTTTACACGCAGCCGATGAGCGGACCCGGGGCGGTCGGCATACCTCCCACCTCGAGCTGAAAGTGCAGGTGCGAGCCGATCGATAGACCGGTGCTCCCGACGAAGCCGACGTTCTGTCCCTGCTGCACCTGTTCGCCGACGCTGACGGCCGTCTGCGACATGTGGGCGTAGATCTCGACGAGGCCGAAGCTGTCGGTCACCTCGACCCGAATGCCGAAATATGGCGCGTAACCCGCCGCCGTCACCTTTCCGCCCGCGGCAGCATCGATCGGCGTGCCGTAGATGGCCAGCAGGTCGATGCCGGTGTGGAAGTGCGGATATCCGAGGAAGGGCGGCTCGAGCGCGAATGTCGTCGGTCCGAAAGGCTGGATGATCGCGGCGCCGGTGATCGGACAGACCAGCTGCCCCGGCGCGATGGGATCCGCCGCCGCGCCCGTGCTCAGGTTGGAGCTCTGGGTGGGGTCCATCGGAACGACGAGCATCGAACCGGGAACGAGCCCCGGGCCGCGAAGGTGGTTGAAACCCAGGAGCGTGGTGACGTCGACCCCGTACAGGGCTGCCAGGCTCGCCGGCGTGTCGCCCCTCTTGACCGTGATCACCACGCCCGGCATCGGCGGCACTTTGAGCGTCCGTCCCGTCGCGAGTGGAATTCGCAGCCCGGGATTGGACCAGATGATGTCCCTCCAGGGGACGCCGAACGCCCTCGCGATGGCCTCCACGGTGTCTCCCTGCGCGACCCGATAGAGGATGGGGTCGCGATTCCGGAGTGGTGCCGTCGGAATCGAGACCTGTTTGATGATCGTGCCGTCCTGGTCCAGGGACACATCACCCACCATGGGTGCCTGGCCGGATGCTTCAGCGGTCACCGCGCCTGTCCGCAAACCTGACAGGACATTGGTGTTGCGGTCCATCGCTGAATAGCCGGTCATGGCTGCCGCGATCACGAGCACCACGGCATGGGTCATGTAGCGGAAGCGCAAGGCCTACCCCCCAACCTTCGTTCCCGCGCGTTGCGGACGCGGAAGACGGCGTCACCCTAACAAACCGGCGCCGAGAGCGTCAAACCTCGCCACGATCGGAGCTTGCTGTGGCCCTTAGCATCCAGAGGTCATGAGGGCATGCGCGGCACAGTGGCCGTGACGGCCTCTGATCGTGGAGGGCGATCGGGGACTCTATAGTCCGCTGGCATGTCAGCGGGAATCACGACGGCACGCTCCAAGCGGCGAGCATCCGGTTGGATAGCGCTGCTCGTCCTGTTCGGGATTGCGTCGACGGTCGAAGCGTTCACCGTCTCGCACGTGTTCCGCTTCCTGCCCCTGTACCTCGGAACGGTTCACGTAGCGCCCGCTGAGGTTCCGGCGTGGGCGGGATACCTGAACGCCGCATTTTTCTTGTTTGGACTGCCGCTCGTCCCTTACTGGGGAGTGTGGGCGGAGCGCTACGGCCGGATCGTGATCATCGCCCGCAGCGCCTTCGTCGAGATGGTCGTGTTCGCCATCCTCTGGGTCGGCCAAAACAGATGGGAGGCGGCGCTCGCCCTGCTCCTGGTCGGCTTTCAGCTCGGCAACACCGGTGTGATGCTGACCGCCCTTCGCGCCGTTACGCCCAACACGAGGGTGGGCTTTGCGATCTCCCTGTTTGGCGTGACTCCGTCACTCGGCTTCGCCCTTGGGCCGGTGGCCGGCGGGTGGCTGATCGATCGCGGCGTCTTGAACTTCCACACCCTCTTCGCGCTCGACGCAGCGATGTCACTCGCGGCGGGCATCATCCTGCTCGTCTTCGCACGGGAGGAGCGACACGAGCCGGCGCCCGCGGGATCGGCCACGCGCCTCGCTCTCGGGGCCCTGCGCCTCGCGCTCACCGGACGCGTGACGCTCGTCATCTTCGCGGTATTCGGCCTCGCTTACTTCGCGCTGCAGATGGCCAACCCTTTCTTGCCTCTACTCGTGGTCAGGCTCCTCCACGGCACTTCCGGCGCGGCCGGCCAGATCGGCATCGTGTTCGGGGCTTCGGCCCTCCTCGGTGCGTTTCTCTCTCCGCTGGCCGGCGTCGCGGGGGATCGGTTTGGTTTCCGCCCCATCCTGGCCTGCGCATGCCTGCTCGCCGCTGTCAGCCTTGCCGCGCTTGCGCTCGCGCCCGACCTGGTCT
This sequence comes from Candidatus Dormiibacterota bacterium, assembly GCA_035279525.1. Classification (GTDB taxonomy): domain Bacteria; phylum Chloroflexota; class Dormibacteria; order Dormibacterales; family Dormibacteraceae; genus DATEHQ01. The sequence continues at coordinate 15,027 of DATEHQ010000151.1, read as the reverse complement.
GGCTCACGGCGGCCGCGGTCGCGCTCGGGGCCGCCACGGCAAGCGCGATCTCGATGGTCTTTGCGCTGCTGGCCACTTTTGTTCCGGAGGAGCGCCGCGCGACCACCCTCAACCTGGTCTTGCTGCCGATCTACCTCAGCTCGGTCACTGGTGCCCTGGCGGGAGCGCTGTTGGTTCGTGAGGGACTCAACACAGTGCTGTGGAGCTCGGCCGGGGTCTCGCTGGTGGCGGCCCTCCTGACGACCAGGCTGCCGGCTCGCAGGCCGGCCGCCCAGCCCGGATAGGCCGCAGCATCGGAGGCAGTTCCTCCCCCCGCGAGCCAAGGGTCGCCAGAAGGCGGCCGGATCGCTGGGAGAGATTTGCCAGTCCTTACATCGGTTAACCACAGAATCCGACGGAAACCGCCGCTTCCCCGGTTATCCCATCCGTATTGCGCCCAATCGTGGAATTCGTGGGTGTCACGCGAGCGTACGGCTCTCGCCTTGCGCTCGACGACGTCTACCTGGCGTTTGAGCCGGGTGAGCTGTGCTTTCTCGTGGGTCCGAGCGGGGCGGGCAAGACCACCCTCCTCAAGCTGATCAACCGCGAGATCCGCCCGACCACGGGTGAGGTCTGGGTCGATGGCATCGCCGCCCACTCACTCAAGGCGTCGCACGTGGCGGACCTGCGCCGCCGCGTCGGGGTCGTCTTCCAGGACTACAAGCTCCTGCCGCACCTGACCGCGCTGGAGAACGTCGCGTTCGCGCTCCAGGTCGGCGACCTGCGCGTGCCGGACGACGAGGCGACCGAACGCGCCCTCGATGCGCTGGAGGCGGTTGGTCTCGGCGACCGGCGCGGCGCATTTCCGCACCAGCTCTCCGGTGGGCAGCAGCAGCGCGTCGCCGTGGCGCGAGCGGTCATCGCGCAACCGCCCCTTTTGATCGCCGACGAGCCCACGGGCAACCTGGACATGGACACGGCGTGGGAGATCATGGACCTCTTCGAGGACATCTCCGCGTGGGGCATCACGGTCCTGATCGCCACTCACAACGTCGAGATCCTCAAGCGGCTTCAGCGTCGGGTGCTGACGCTGGTGGGCGGCCGCCTCGTCAGCGACCAGCCCGCGGGCAAGGCCGGCAAGATCGCATGGATCGCGACGTCGTGAAGCGCCCGATCCAGCGCCGAAACCGGCTGCGGGTGATGGCGGCGAACGTCCTCCGCTTCGTCTTCGGCGGCGCGGCGCGCAACTGGCTGCGCAACATCTCGAGCACCACGCCGGCACTCGGCTCGATGACGCTCCTTTTGCTGCTCGCGGGGCTCGTCGGCCTTGCCGGGTTCGCGGTCACCAATCTCGAGCAGATCGAAGCCCGCCAGGCCTCGTTGCTGCACGTGTACCTGCGGGACGATGCAACCTCCGCGCAGGTCGTGGCGCTGTGGACGCGGCTCGCGAACGACCCGCGCGTCGCGAAGGTCACGTACACGTCGAAGGCCGACGCGCTGTCCCGGGCCCGGGCGATCCCCGGGCTGACGCAGCTCGCGGGCGCCAGCGACAGCAACCCGTTCCCGGCGAGCCTGGACGCCCAGATCAAGACCATCGACGACGTCTCGGCGGTCAACTCGATGGCCAGCAGTGACGTGGCGGTCGACCCCGCATACCCGAGCTCGTACGACCAGGGCGCCTACCAGCGGATTCAGACCGTGCTCTTCGCCCTCGGCGTGGCCGGAGTCGCATTCCTGAGCTTGCTCGGCTTCGTGGCGGTGACCGTGACCGTCAACAGCATCCGGGCCGCGATCCATGCGCGCCGAGACGAGATCAAGATCATGCAGCTCGTCGGCGCGCCCCGCTGGATGGTGCGGGCGCCCTTCATCGTAGAAGGCGCCATCACCGGCGCCCTGGCCGGGGCGGTGGCGGGCCTGGTCACCTTCGCCCTGGTGATGGCCGGGATCACTCAGGGTTCCACGACCTTCACGCAGTTCGCGCCCGGAGTCACCTCGGTGGTGGCGGCGCTTGGCGCTGGCCTGATCTTCGCCGCGGGACTCGGCCTCGGTTCGGCATCGTCTGTGCTGAGCATGCGGAGGCACATGGAAACATGAGGCGTTTCAGCCTCGTCTTCTTCCTTGTGATGGTGGCCTTCGTGCTCGGCACGAACGGCGCGACCGCGGGTGGAAACCCGCCCGACCCGCTCCAGCAGCAGGCGCTGATCGACCAGGTCCGGACTCAGCTCAGCAGCAACCTCGCGGACGCCATCGCGGCCCAAGAGCAGCTTCGGCAGTCGCTCCAGGACAACGCAGCGCAGCAGCAGACGCTCAACGCGCAGATCGCCGGCGTGCAGGCGAAGATCGCCGACCTCGACGTGCAGATTGCTGCGGCCCAGCAGCGCGAGGCTTACCTCGGTTTGAGGATCGACGCCGAGCGCCGGCAGGTGAGCCAGCTGGCCCACGCCATCTACGTCTCTCCGACGTCCGTGCTGGTCGTGCTCGGCCAGGCCAACAGCCTCGGCGACCTGTTCACCCGCGTCGCCGACATGAACGTGGCCGGTTCACGTGCTTCAGAGGTGAAATCGTCCCTGCAGCGCGATCTCGCCGAACAGCAGGCCGAGCGCCAGAAGGAGCAGGACGCGCGCGCCGAGCAGGTGACGCAGCGGGACCAGCTCGACGCGGAGCTGGCGCAGCTGGAATCTCTGCAGAAGGAGCAGGAGAAGTCCATGGCCGAGCTGGAGACGAAGATCCAGGAGACACGCTCAGAGCTCTATCAGCTGAGCACCCAGTCGGCCAGGCTGGCTCAGGAGATCACGGACATGCTGACCCAGCAGCAGGACGCGCTGATCGCGTCCGCCATGCAGGCGGTCTGGACGCAGGTGGAGGTGTGGAGTCAGTCGAACACCGTGGGCCAGATCGCGCCAAGCACGGGACACTCGACCAGGTACCGCTTCATCTGGCCCGAACCGCAAGCCGTGATCTCGCAGCCGTTTGGTCCGAGCAAGCTCGTGCTGGAGCCGCCGTTCGGTGGATATCCTCACTTCCACACCGGGATCGACCTGGTGGAGCCCTTCGGCTCACCGGTCTTCGCGGCGGACGACGGCGTCGTGGCCCTGGTCGGCGCCACCACAACCGGCTACGGCAACTACGTCGTGATCGCCCACTCAGGCGGGCTGGACACCCTTTACGGCCACCTCTCGACGGCGCTCGTCAAGGTCGGTCAGACGGTCACCCAGGGACAGCCGATCGGGATGGAGGGATCGACCGGGAACTCGACCGGTCCGCACCTGCATTTCGAGCTGCGCATGAACCAGAAGCCCGTGGACCCGACGTTGTTCTTGCCGCCGGGTCCGCCGTCCGCCTTCAAGGCCTGACCGAGGCCTTTCACCGATCCAGGCGAAGCGATAGAACCTGTTCGACGATCGACTCGGGCGGCTGACTGGCGTCGACAGAGATCACCGGCTCCCGCGCCCCCGGCCGCTCCAGGTCCGCGAACTGGCTGTCGAGCATCGCCGCCGGCATGAAGTGACCCTGGCGCGCGCGCAGCCTCTCGGAGGCGAGCTCCTTCGAAACATCGAGAAACACGAACACGACTCCTGAGCCGCGGCGATTGAGCAGGTCGCGGTAGGACCGCTTCAACGCCGAGCATGTGACGACGCCGCTGCCACCGGCATCGAGCCGCTCGTCGATCCATCCGGCCACTCGCTCGAGCCACGGTGCCCGATCCTCGTCGGTGAGCGAACGCCCGACCCGCATCTTCTCGACGTTCGACCGGGGATGCAGCGAGTCACCCTCCTGGAACTGCCGGCCGAGACGGCGGGCGAGCAGCGAGCCGACGGTCGTCTTCCCCGAGCCGGCCACGCCCATGACCACGAGCACCATGGAGTCACGTCCGAAAGTCATGAGTGACTGAGAGTTTGGCGCGCAGCCCGGAGGTGCGCAGGCCCGACCACGCGACCGATGAACTTACAATCGCGCCCACGCCCAAGCTCAATGTCGCGCTCCTGACGCGGGAGTATCCGCCCGAGGTCTACGGCGGTGCCGGGACACACGTCGAGTACCTCGTCCGTGAGCTCCGCCGGCTGGCAGACGTCAGCGTCCACTGCTGGGGCGCGCCGCGCGGCGAGCCCGGCGTCCACAGCTACGGTCCGTGGGACAGGCTTTCCGAGCCCAGGCCCGAATCGGGCGCGCTCCAGGCGATGTCGATCGACCTCGCGATGGCGGCCGGCGTCAAAGGCGCGGGCATCGCCCACAGTCACACCTGGTACGCGAACCTCGGCGGCCACCTGGCCAAGCTCATGTGGTCGATTCCACATGTGATGACAATCCACAGCCTCGAGCCGCTGCGCCCCTGGAAGGCCGAGCAGCTCGGCGGCGGTTACGCGCTTTCGCTCTTTTGCGAGCGCACGGCGATCGAAGCCGCGGACGGCGTGATCGCCGTATCGCAAGGCGTCCGTCGCGACCTTTTGAGCTGCTATCCAACGGTCGAGCCTCAGCGCGTTCACGTCATCCACAACGGGATCGATCCCCAGGTCTACCGGCCGATCTCATCGCCTGACACCCTGCGCAGATATGGCATCGACCCGAACCTCCCCTACGCATTCTTCAACGGGCGGATCACAAGGCAGAAGGGTCTACCGCTGCTTCTGGCCGCGGTGCTCGAGCTGGACCCGCGCCATCAAGTGGTGATTGCGGCCAGCTCGCCGGACACGCCGGAGATCGCCGCCGAAGTCGACGGCCTGGTCGAGCGAGTGCGCGCGCAGCGGGGCAACCTGGTCTGGATCGACCACTTCATCTCGCGCGAGGAGCTGATCCACATCCACACCGGCGCGACAGCCTTCGTCTGCCCCTCGATCTATGAGCCTTTCGGCCTCGTCGTCCTCGAGGCGATGGCTTGTGAGACGGCTGTGGTCGCGTCGAGGGTGGGGGGCATACCGGAGATCGTGCTCGACGGAGAGACGGGTTTCCTGGTCGACCTCGACCCTGCCAACGCCGATGCCTTCACCACCGGCCTCGCGGAGGCCATCGACCGCGTGCTGAGCGACCCATCCGTGGCCGGGGGGATGGGGAAGGCAGGCCGCGCCCGCGTCATCGAGCGCTTCGGTTGGCCGGCCCTCGCCGCGAAGACTCTGGAGCTTTACGAGTCACTTATAGTCCCCGCATGAATCGTGCCGGCACCCTCGCGGGCGCCTTCATCCTCCTGAGTGTTGCGTGCGGCGGAGCGTCCGCCAACCCGAGCGCTCAGATCACGAAGGGTTCGCTCGCGACCCCGAACCCCTTGACGGTGCAGGTGACGGCCGACCTGTCGAGGGCCGCCAGGGCCGTGATCGGCCCGGCCGGCGGCCAGGTCACTGCCGGCTCGGCCTCCGGCGCGGCGATGACGCTGGTGATTCCACCCGGAGCCTTGCTCAGCTCGCACACCGTCACAGTGACACCGCTCACTTCGGTGACCGCGCTCCCGCTCAGTGGCGGCCTGCTGGCCGGCGTGCAGCTCGGCCCTGACGGCCTGTTGCTGGTCGAGCCGGCGACCTTGAAGATCACGCTGCCCGCAGGGCCGCCGGGCGGCATGAAGGCTTACGGCTTCGGTTTCCGCCACAACGGCGCGGAGCTTCACCTGATGAAGGCGAGCGGAGGTGCAACGCTCACCCTGACGGTCTGGCATTTCAGTGGCGCCGGCGTGGGAGCCGGCACCAGCGGCGACGCGAGCTCACAGGCGGCCGGCCGCCCGCCGACGGCGCCGCAGGACCAGGTGGAGCAGGCTCAGGCGGTCGGACAGAACGTCATCCCGCTGTTGCTTGGTTGGGACGCCGAGCTCACGGGTGAGCTCGGTCAGTCGCCAAACCTCCCGCTCCTCGACCTGATCTATCAGCAGATCCTCGCGTTCGGACCGCTCGCGATCGCCGCGGGCCGTCCAGACCTTGCCGACACGCTGTACACAAAGATCGCGCTGGTGCTCCAGACCGCGTCGCAGACCGCTTTGACCAACTGCCGCTCGTTGCCCAGCGCGGTCGACGGGCTGCGGGTCATCCGCTGGATCGAATGGGCGCAGGGGCATGCCTCGATCCTTCAGCACCTGGACGTGGCAGGACTCGAGTCGGGCGTCGTGAAGTGCCTGCGATTCCAGCTCGATTTCATGACCACCCTCGATTTCGAGTTCGGTGAAGGTATCCATCTCAGCGCCGCGGCCAAGGGCATCGAGCTCGACGCGGTGACCGCCGTTCCGTTGAAGTTCGCGCCCGCGATCGGGGACCTCAAATACGGATCTTTCAAGTGGATCGCCGGCATCCCGTACACGGTGTCTTTCACCGTCAACCGCCCGTTCTCGGTCCAGGACGTCTCGATGGACCTCGACGCCGGCGACTCCGCCGATCCGAGCGCCGTGGTCGATGGCATGAGCGTGAACGTCGACTTCGGCGATACGACCGAGACCATCCACGTCACCGCACCCTTTCCTGTGCCGCCGCTGCCTTTGCACAGCTTCTACACCAACGGGATGCAGAACATGCATCACGACGAGGCGGTGGGACCGCACCTGTATGGCATCGCGCACTGGACGGCCGGCGCGGAACCAGTCTTCGCGACCCTGCACGAGACGTGTCCATGCCAGCAAGTTCCAGGCGCGGCCTTGATGGAATCGCAAGACACCACCTGGCGGCTGCGGCATACCCCGCAGTAGCGCTCACCGACTGACCGGACGAGGCTCGTAACCAGGCGGCCAACCCGCCATGAGCGCCGGGAAGCGAGCCTTGATCTCGTCCCAGGTCGCGTTCGGGTAGCGCCGCTCGAGACGGTGTCGGGTCTCGCAATGGCGGCAGATGGACGCCGGCTTTCTCGCCCACCGGCCGCAGCCCGTGCCGCACTGCTGCAGGTGGTGATGGCAGACGAAGCACAGGACCATGAGGTTCGCCTCATCGTCATCGCCGCCCCGCAGGATGCCTAGCCGGTGATGCACGTCCAGCTGGCGCTCGCCGGCGGGAACCGCGCAGATCTCGCACCGCGAACCGCGTGCCGCGACAAGCCGCTTGCGCCGCGCCGGCGTGAGGCTCACCGCACCAGTGCGGCGGTTGTTGGCCCCGCGGAGACGCTCACGAAGGGTGGGTTCGAGCACCAGCGGAGCGAACGGCCCGACCCGGCCGCTCGAGCACGACGGACAGAGAACCGTCAGGTTGGACGCCGCCGCCGCAAGCACATCATCGATCCGGAAGAGGTAGAGGGTCCACGGCCACTCGAGGCCGCAGCCCTCGCAGGCCCCGCCCGACCTCCGCAGCGCGACGCGCCTCGCGCCGGCGCTCACCTTGAGGCGATGCGTTTCCGAACGCATGTTCGACTTGACCAGGATAGCCGCGACACACCAGAGAAGAAAGCCCCTCGGCCCGTTTGGATCCGAGGGGCTGGTTGGCCTTGCGTACGGTCAGTCGGTGTTGCGCACGTCGAACGGCCGCAGGAACGATTCAGGGTGGAAGCGGATGAAGCCTGGACCGGCCGCCGGGAAGGGCGGCTGGAGGAGGATGTTGTAGGCGGGTCCGAGGGACGCCGCCCGGGCGTTCAGGTCCACGGCGGAGGTGCCGGACCAGCGACCGGTGTTAAGGCGGTCGATGAGCGTCTGGAAGGCCGTGATGGTCTCGGCCGGCGTGAACGTGCAGTGACCGGCGCGGTGGACGAAGATCTGGTGGAGCATGGCGCTGTCGCCCGCGCTCCGCACCACGCTCGCGTAAGCGTTTTCGTCGGTGACCTCGACGAGCCCATCCCCGGTGGTGTGCATCGTCAGCACCGGCATCCCGAGCTCACCGTTGTAGGTGATGTACTTCGTCACGTACGCGGCGGCTCCCGGGTCGGCGGCGATCCTGGTGGTGTCGTTGAGCGTGTCGAGGTCCTTGTTCAGGTCAAGCCCGGCGGCGGCGTAGAGGGCCTTCACCTCGGCTCGGTCGCTGGAGTGCGAAAGCTGGTCGCGGTAGTCGACACCGGTGTTCCACGAAAAGTTGCCGCCCGCGCGCTGCTCGAGCTCGAAACGACCGAAGAACCCGAAGAGGAAGTCGGGGTTGTTGTCCCACTGGAACTGGTTTGCCTCCTGCGCCGCGTAGTCGGTCGGCGCCGGTTCGGGCATCGTGGGGTCGAACCATCCGGGTACGTCCGCCAGCGCGGCGCCCAGGGCGATGCGCGCGCGCCCCTGCGCGGTGCCCTGTGCGGCGGCCAGGTCGGCCGATGCGATTCCAAAGTTGTGGGACGCGTCGGCGATGCTGGTGAACCTGACGAGCTTGAAAGCGCCCGGAAACTGGAGCGTGGCGAGGGCGAACTCTGAATCAAGGCCCTGGTTCCAGACGCCGGCGCCGCCGGCGACCACACCGCACATCGGAAGGGCCGCTGTGAACCGCTCGGGGAACAGCTGCACAAGTCCCGCCGTGATCATTCCCCCGAGTGAATGGCCCCACGCGATGGTCCGGCTCGGCGTACCGACTCCCAGTCCGTTGAAGATGTCAAGGGTGTCGATCTGGTCGACGAACGCCTGCTGAAGGGCCCAGCCGCTGGTCGAGTAGGACGAACCCGCCAGCGCATAGCCGTGGCTCAGCAGCCAGGCGCCGGTCACCGGGTCGCCGGCGTCGGCGGCGGCGCTGGGGCTGAACGAATAGCCGTGGCTGTAGAGGACGAGCGTCCCATTCCACGGCGATGGCACCTCGATCTTGTAGGTGAACGGCAGGCCGAAGCTGTCGGTCGCGGTCCCGGTGTGAAGGGAAACTCCACCCGCCGAGGCTCCGGCCGGCAGAAGGGCCAGCCCGAGTCCAACGATCGCCCCCACGCAAAGCCGACGGAGTCGAGTCGATCCTGCCCCCATGCCCGATACCTCCAAACAGCGGATAGGACGGTCGGAGTGTAGAACGGTTCGCACGAATCGGCATGTTGGGAGTTCAACCGCGTCCGCAGGAGACCCTTTAACGTGTCGTCATGGCCGGCGTGAAGATAGGAGTCTTCGTCCCGCAGGGCTGGCGCATGGACCTGGCCGACGTAGGAGATCCAGTCGAGAAGTACGAGACCATGAGCCGCTGCGCCAGGGAGGCCGAGGACGCCGGCTTCGATGCGGTCTGGGTCTACGACCACTTCCATACGGTGCCGTCGCCGCAGCTCGAGTCGGTGTTCGAATGCTGGACGTCGATGGCGGGCCTGGCTCGCGACACGTCCACCATCAGGCTCGGACAGATGGTCACCTGCAACAGCTACCGGCCGCCCTCTCTTCTGGCGAAGATGGCGAGCTGCATCGACGTGATGAGCCGCGGTCGCCTCATCCTCGGCATAGGCGCCGGCTGGTACGAGCACGAGTACGACGCCTACGGCTACGAGTATCCGGACACGCCGGAACGGCTGAAGATGCTGCGCGAGTCGCTGCAGGTGATCAAGGCGATGTGGACCCAGGACGAAGCTCGTTTCGAGGGGCGGTACTACCACGTGCGGGGCGCGATCAACGAGCCGAAGCCGGTCCAGAAGCCTCACCCTCCGATCTGGATCGGGGGCGGGGGCGAGAAGGTCACCCTCAAGCTCGTGGCCCAGTACGGCGACGCGTGCAACTTCAACGCCGACGTGCCGACCGTGCGCCACAAGCTCGACGTGCTGCGGCAGCACTGCGATTCGGTCGGCCGCGACTACGACAGCATCCTGAAAACGGTCGAGTTCTACACCATGCTCGGCGGCAAGAGAGAGATCGAGCGGGTCGCGAGGGATGCAGCGCGGCGGAGCGGAACAGACGAGGCGTTCATGCGCAGCTGGCATCCGCTGCACGGCGATGCGGATCGCATCGCGGGGCTGATGCGCGAATACATCGACACTGGAGTCGCCTACTTCATCGTCAACCTGCCCAACGCGTTCGAAGGCGGCGTGATTCGCCGGTTCGCGGAAGAGGTGTTCCCGCGCCTCGGCCTGGAGGTCGCCGCCCGGACGGCGTAAGGGGAAGCCAGTGGTTCGTACGCCCGACCAGCCGCCTGACTCGATCGCGGTCGCGCTGTCTCGAGTCGCGGGCCGCGAAACCGACGCCGCCGAGTTCGCGGGTGCGTTTCCCTATCTCGACGACGGCCAGATCGAAAAGCTGAGGCCGTACGGTCGCGAGGAGCGGGTCGGCCCGGGCGACGTGCTGTTCACCGAAGGACAGCTCAACGCTGACTTCACGGTCGTCCTCGAGGGTGAGATGGCGGCGGTCGCCCACTACGGTCCGACCGGCGACCCGGTCGGCGTTCCTTTCAAGCCCGGTCAGTTCGTCGGCGTGATGAACATCCTGAGCCGCGAAGGCGCCTATGTGACCGTGAGCGCGACCATGCCGAGCCGCGTGCTGCGCATCACCCTCGACCGGCTCCGTGACCTGATGGGCGAAGACGTCACGCTGAGCGAGATCGTGCTGCGCGCGTTCCTGCTGCGGCACACGCTGCTCATGAGGCTCGGCACGGGGCCGAAGATCATCGGCTCCCACTACAACACCGAAACGCGACAGATCCTGGACCTGCTGGCGCGCAACCGGATCGCCGTGACCTGGCTCGACCTGGAGTCCAACCCCGGCGCCGAGAACCTGCTCCAAGGATTCGGTCTGAGCGTTTCGGACACACCGGTCGTCCTGGTTGCGGGCCGGCCCATGCTCAAGAACCCCACGCTGACCGAGGTGGCCGACGTCTTCGGCATCACCCGGTCGCGAGACGCGGGCGACGAAGCGTGTGACCTGGTGGTCGTTGGCGCGGGCCCGGCCGGGCTGGCCGCCGCCGTCTACGCCGGGTCGGAAGGGCTCAACACCGTGGTCGTCGAAGGCATCGCCATCGGGGGGCAGGCGGGGACTTCGTCGCGGATCGAAAACTATCTTGGCTTTCCGGCTGGGCTGTCGGGACAGGAGCTTGCCGCGCGAGCGGCCCTGCAGGCGCAGAAGTTCGCCGCCGCCATCATGCTCGGGTCTCGAGCGGTGGCGCTTGACTCGGCGGCCGGCATGCATTCGCTGCGCACCTCCGACGGACGGACGCTCAATGCTCGCGCTGTGGTCATCGCGACCGGCGCCCGATACCGCCGCCTCGAGGTTCCGCGTCTGAGTGACTTCGAAGGCGCGGGCGTTTACTATGCGGCGACCGAGGTGGAGGCGCGCTCCTGCCGCGATGCGGTCGCCGTGGTGGGTGCTGGAAACTCGGCCGGCCAGGCCGCCGTCTTCATGGCCCAGAAGGGCTGCCGGGTCCACCTCATAGTGCGGGGTTCATCCCTCGAGGCGTCGATGTCGCGCTACCTGATCGACGAGATCGAGCGGAAATCTTCCATCGAGATTCACCTCAGGACACAGGTCCGAGAGCTGGTCGGCGACGATGGGCTCGAGGGGGTCGAGATCGAGAGCGACGCCGTCCGCTCGAGGCTGCGCGTCACTGGTCTCTTCTCATTCATCGGAGCCGAGCCCAACAGCGAATGGTTGAGTGCGGGTGTGCAGCGGGACGAGCACGGGTTCGTCCTCACGGGCCTGGACGTGCCGGGCCAGGCCGGCGCGTCCCTGACCCTCGAGACGAGCGTGGCGGGCGTCTTCGCAGTGGGCGACATCCGGCACGGGTCGATCAAGCGCGTGGCGACCGCGGTCGGCGAGGGCGCCATGGCCGTCCGCCTCGTCCATGAGCGGCTGGCCGCCGTCGCCCGCGGCGCGTGAAGGCAAGGGCGTCCGAGCACCGGGCACGAATAAGCTTTCAGTCTCGATGAGATTCCTCGACCTCACCCAGGACTTCTCGCTCCACACGCCCGCCTTCGCGGGTTACCCGGGGCCGGCCATCCGGTGGATCAAGCGCCTGGCGTTCGAGAAGGCCGGCGGGCAGGAGATCACGCTGACCCTGCACGTCAGCACCCACCTCGACGCTCCGGCGCATTTCATGACCGGGGGCAAATTCATCGGCGACCTGCCGCTGGACTTCCTGATCGGACCGGCCTGCGTCGTCGACCTCGAGCGCATGGGGGTCGGCGACTACGAGGTCTACGGACCCGACCATTTCGAGCGCTGGGAGAAAGAGACGGGCCTGCGCATCGAGCGCGGAGACATCCTCGTCATACACACGGGTTATCACCGCTACTACCCCGAGAACTGGACCGACCGCTCGGAGGGCGACGAAACGCGCTACTTCATCCGCCACCCGGGACCGGCGCGTGAGTTCGCCGAGTGGGTTCTGCAGCGCGGCGTTCGGTGGATCGCCATCGACGCGGGGACTGCCGACCATCCGATGAACACCGTGATCCGGCGCATCCGCGCCGACGAGGCCGAAGAGGCGGAGAAGAAGCTTGGCCGCAGCCTCGACGAGGTGTTTCCCAGGGCCGATTACCAGATCATGCACACGCTTCTGTTTCCGCACGACATCGTCCACATCGAAAACCTCGGTGGACAGATCGACGAGGTGCTGGACCGGAAGATCCAGCTCGGCTGCTTTCCGTGGCGTTTTCAGGGCGGCGAGGCGTGTCCGTGCCGCGCGGTGGCGATCGTCGAGTGAAGCCGGCGCCGTTCGCCTACCACGCGACGTCGACGATCGAGGAGGCCTGCTCGATGCTCGCCACGCTCGAGGACGCGAAGATCCTGGCCGGCGGCCAGTCGCTCATCCCGCTGCTCAACTTCCGCCTGGCCCGTCCCGCGCACCTCATCGACATCAACCGGATCGAGTTCCTCGACTCGATCGTGGAGGGGGACGGCGGCATCTACGTGCCGGCCCTCACCCGCCAGTCCGCGGTCGAGGACTCAGAGCTGGTTGCTCGCGCATGTCCTCCACTCAGCGCTGCGATCAAGCTCGTGGCGCACCGGGTGATCCGCAATCGCGGCACCGTCTGTGGCAGCATCGCGCACGCCGATCCGGCTTCCGAATTGCCGGCCGTCCTGCTCGCTCTGGGCGGCCACGTTGAGGCGCAATCCGTGCGCGGCCGCAGGCGAATCGGTGCAGACGAGCTGTTCCGAGGCGTGTTCGAGACTTCGCTTGCACCCGACGAGATCGTCGTGCGCGCATGGTTCCCTGCGTTCACGGGTCGATTTGCCGTGCTCGAAGAATCGCGGCGACACGGGGACTTCGCGCTTGCGGGCGTCGTCCGGGCGGGCGAACGCATCGCGCTGTTCGGCGTCGCGCCCACCCCGGTGCTCGCCGACCCGCGCGACCCTGCTCGAGGCCTGCAGCCCAGCGGCGACCTGGAGGCTTCCGCAGAGTTTCGCCTTCACCTGGTGCGCGCGCTCACCGAAAAGGCCATGGCGGCGTGAAGGTCAACGGCGTCGAGCTGGCGGCGCCCTCTGATCACCGCCTCCTCCTGTCCGACCACCTGCGCCACGGGCTCGGCCTGACCGGAACGCACGTCGGGTGCGAGCACGGGGTATGCGGCTGCTGCACGGTGCTGCTGGACGGCGCCCCCGTCCGCTCGTGCCTGATGCTGGCGGTCCAGGCCGAGGGCCACGAGCTGACGACGATCGAGGGCCTGGCCGGCGAGGGCGCCGCCCTTCACCCGGTGCAGCAGGCCTTCCACGAATGCCACGGGCTGCAGTGCGGCTTCTGCACGCCTGGGTTCGTGATGTCGGTGGTCGGCTTGCTCGCGCGGCATCCGCACCCGACCGAGGAGCAGGTGGACGAGGGCATCGCCGGCAATCTCTGCCGGTGCACCGGCTACGCGTCGATCAGGCGGTCGGTGCACCGCGCGGTGGAGCTGGCGGAGAAAGCGTGACCACGCGCTGGTTCGGCGAGCGCGTGCAGCGGATGGAGGACGACCGGCTGCTCCGCGGCCGCGGCCGCTTCACCGACGACATCGACGACGGCGCTCTGGAGGCGGTCCTCGTCCGGTCGCCGCACGCGCACGCTCGCATCGCCTCGATCGACGTGAGCGCCGCGCAAGCCATGCCTGGCGTGCACGCCGTCTACACCGCCCAGGACCTGCCGTTCGGCGACATGGACCTGCCGCTGCTGATCCCGCACCCCAACCTCACCCAGGGCCGCACGCAGCGCTGCCTGGCCTCGAGCGTCGTGCGCTACGCGGGCGAGGCCGTGGCGTTCGTCGTGGCGGACAACCGCTACCTCGCGGAGGACGCGGCCGAGCGCGTCGACGTCGACTACGAACCGCTGCCCGCGGTGATCACGCCTGAGGTCGCCGCGGCGGCGGCGCACCTGGTGCACGACGACGTGCCTGGCAACGTCGCGGCCGCAATGACACAGGAGGTCGGCGACGTCGACGCAGGCCTGGCGAGCGCGCCGCGCCGCAAGCGGTTGCGCTTCCGCTATGAGCGCGGTGCGGCGAGCCCGATGGAGGCCCGCGCTGTCTGGGCGCGCTGGTCGGAGCCCGACCGGAAGCTCACGGTGTACGACTCGACCCAGTCGCCGACTTCGATCCGCGGCGGCCTTGCGGTCCTTTTCGGTCTGCCCGAGTCGGACGTCGAGGTCATCGCGCCGGACGTCGGTGGGGGCTTCGGGCCGAAGATCATGCTCTTCTACCCCGACGAGCTGCTCGTGCCGTTCGCCGCGATGCGGCTCGGCCACCCGGTGAAGTGGACCGAGGATCGGCAGGAGCATTTCACCGCGGTGAACCAGGAACGGTCCCAGGTGCACGAGGTCGAGGTCGGCTTCGATGAGCAGGGACGCGTGCTCGCGCTGAGCGACGATTTCATCCACGACGGGGGCGCCTACACGCCTTACGGGCTGATCCTGCCCATCATCACGGCCGCGCAGCTGCCCGGCCCCTACCGCGTGCCCAGCTACCGCGTTCGCTTCCGCGACCTCTATACGAACGCGACCCCGACCTCGCCCTACCGCGGCGCGGGACGGCCGCACGCTTGCTTCGTCATGGAGCGGACGCTGGACGCCATCGCGGCCGAGCTGAATGTGGACCGGTACGAGATCAGGCGCCGCAACTTCATCCAGCCCGACCAGTTTCCGTACGAGCTTGGCGTCGCCTGGCAGGACGGCAACCGGGTCGTGTACGACAGTGGAAACTATCCCGAGCTGCTGGAGCGGGCGATCGCGCTGCTCGGGCCGCGCCCCGCCGGCGATCACATCGGCATGGGCATCGGCGCCTACGTCGAAGGGACGGGCGTTGGACCGTACGAAGGCGCGCACGTGCAGGTCCTCG
>DATEHQ010000150.1:0-4387 GCA_035279525.1 Candidatus Dormiibacterota bacterium | reverse complement strand
TCCCACGGGCGGCTAGCTCAGTGGGAGAGCGCTTGCTTCACACGCAAGAGGTCATTGGTTCAAACCCAATGCCGCCCACCAGCAAAGCGGCCCCGTCGTCTAGTGGCCTAGGACGCAGCCCTCTCAAGGCTGAGATCGCGGGTTCGAATCCCGCCGGGGCTACCAACCGCCATGCCAGCGCCACATTCCACGGTTTGGCGCCAAACGGGTCAATCGCCTGTGCTTGATACACACTCTTGGCGCCAGATGCGCGGGATCACCGCAGTCTCGTTGAAATCGCGCCGGGCCTAGCGGCTCGCGCAATGATGGTGTGAATGAACCTCCCCGACTGGGACGGTCTCACCAGTCTCGATCCAACGGAGGTAACCAGTCGTCTGCAGGCCTGGCTGGACGACGTGATGCAGCAGAAATATGGCGCGGACGAGGACGAGCTGCTGGCGGAGCTGCCGGAACCGCTCCACGCAATTTGGGTCCTCAACTGGATGGACTTCGAGGTCACGATGGGGTCGTTGCTCGGTTACTTCGGCAACAGCCATCGACGCCACGCAAATGAAGCGGTCAGCGCGCTGCGCAAAATCGGTGCGACGGGGATGGCCTCAGTCCTCGATCGAGCGATATTCGTGTACAACGCGAACGCCGATGCCTGGGATCAGCGAGACCAAGAGCTAAGCGAGCTCGATCTCTACGCTGTGGTCCGGCCGTACAAGGACCTGCCTGGCGTCGACGAGCTCTCTGAATTGACCGACCGATTCCGCGAGTTGGAAAAACACGAGCAGTGGCATCGCCGGCTCGCGGACTTCGTCCACAAGGCCGTTGCGGAGCGCGCGAGCCGTGGCTAGAGCCGGATCCTGAGCGAAATATCGTCGCTGTCGGCTCGAATCCCGCCGGGGCTTCCACCTCAACGGATTCCCTCGCGACTGCCGGCGCTCGCGGCTTTCGGGGGTCGTTGAAACCCGCGACTGCCGGCGCTCGCGGCTGTCGGTCAGGTGCCGATGGCCCCGCGGATCGCGGCCGCGGCGGCCTCGGGATCGTCGACTCCGATGACGATGCGGGCGTAGGACTCGTCGTGCAGGTAGACCGCGATCGAGCGCGACGGATCGTGCACGTCCCAGAACGCCCACTCGGCGCCCTGGAGGAAGCGACCGGCCGTGATCAATCCGGGCACGTTCGTACCTCCCATCCTCAGCCCGTGCCAGACGCCGTGTGCCTCGGCCGGGTTGACCGCCACGGAGGATATGTGCTCGAGCGGGACCTCCAGCCGGCTCGCCAGCGCGAAGAACTTGTCCACGCCGGTGATGTGGACGATCAGCTTCTCCGACGCAATCTCCAGTTCCGCCATGTGGTGGACCGGCGCCGACGTGGCGCCGGTCCAGAAGACTAGATCAGGAACCGAGGCACGCGGCTTGAGGAACGTTGTGGACGTCGGACTTGCCATCGCCAGACGAGATGTCCGCGAAGTCGGATTGAAACTGTCCCGGCAGCGCGGAGATCGATCCGCTGCCTTCTGCTGACGTCGAGCTGACGTCGCTGGTTGCGTCCTGCTTGTAGTCGAGGCACTTGACGCTGAAAGAGTTTGTGTATGTGGTGATCGCGCCTGTCGCGGTCCAGGTCACGTTGAGAGAAATGGGCAGTACGAGGCCGCTGCTGCCGCCGGCATAAACACCATCCTTGCCGCCGCCGACCGGCGACCCGTAGCCGCCACAAGCCTCATCAGCGGACAGCGTCGTCGTAAGGGTGGCCGACTGAAGCTTGTGATCAACGGTGAAGTCGCCGTCGGGAATCACAAAGCAGCCATATCCGCCATTGCCGCTGCCGTCGAATTCGGTGATGGAGACCATCGTGTTGCGGACCACGATTGGACCGCCCGACTTCGACTTGAAAGAGTTCAGGCCCCGGTTGACCGAAACGCTCCACGAGGGCGACGGAGGGCCGCCTTTCTTGCCCATGCCGAAGAACGCGTCGGCGCTTGTGTTGTGAAACGTGTACTTGCCGGGACCCAGGCCGCCGGCCGCGATGCCTGCCGCAGCCAGCGCGAGCGATCCACAAAAGACGATGGAAAGAACAAGTGCAAAACGTCGAACGAACATCGTTTATGAGCTCCGTTGCTATGACGCTTTATCCCCCTGTCGAGCGCGAGCAGGCCCAGCTCCGCAGGCGCCGGCCACCACCTCCTCCAATGATCTCCGCCAGGTGGCTTAACGCGGATCGTCAGCTCACGGTTTCGTCCCACGTCTGCGCGTCGGCGCCGTCCGGGTGGTCGTTGACCCAGTTGTACGGCTGCACCAGCTCGCGCAGAGCGAGCTCGTAGTGAAACGTCCCCGCGACCGAGGCGAGGCCTGAGAACGAGAAAGTCTGCGAGCCGCCCACGGAGAGGTCACCGCAGTCGAACGCCGAGGAGTCGGGCGATACGGTGCACCCGCCGAGCTCTTTCATGTCGTGGTGCGAGAACCACGCATCCGCGGTGCGAAACACCAGGCCGAGGTGAGGGATCGCCGGCCCCGTATTGGTGACCTTCACCACCAGCTGCGACAGGTCGCCGACGTGGACCGCGGTCGAGGCAACGACGTTGACGGACGCGGTCATGGGCTGAGGCGGGGAGCACAGGCCCGCGGCCGCCAGCAAGGCAGCGACCGCAAGAATCTTCATCGCCCGAACGAACCTCTTAACTCCGTGCTAAACGGCTACGCGGTATTCTGCGCAGCTTGCGGCCCAGGTGGATCCCCGTAACGCGCCCATACCTTTGTTCGTTGAACTCAGCCGTGAGGATCGGGGTAGTTCTCCTCCTGGCTCTTGCCACGCTCGCGGTGCTGACCGGCTGCACCGCCAACGGCCCTCTCGCGCCAGCCAACACGCCCACGCCCAAGAAGCAGACGCCCACCCCGAGCTCGAGTCCAAGCCCGACGCCGTCCCCGACGATGGAGGCCAGTCCGAGCCCGACCAGCGCGCCGAGCCCGATCGAGGTCCCCGCGTGGGCGCAGCTCCATGCGACCTGCGGCGGTCAGCCGGCGGCCGCCGAAGCGGTGCTCCAGCTCCAGGGCGCGGCGAACCCGATCCTCGCCGACGTCACCGACGCCAAGAATCCGAGGACCCTCTGTGGCATCAGCGGTGGCAACTTCTCGCCGTCGCTCGTGACCCAGACGATGATCTCGTGGTACGCGAGCCAGGGGAGCCCCGGTGCGTCTGGCACCAGCGTGATCGCGGTCCTCGACCTTTTCACCGGGACGAGCACCGTCGCGGCGAGCTGGTCGGGCGGCGGCTTCATGGACGGCCTCCACGCGTGGAGCCCAGACCGCGGATTCCTCGCCTACGTGGCGAGCGACCAGGCCGCCGTCAACCTGCATGTCCTCAGCGGCGGCGGCGACCGAGTGGTGGCCACCTTTGGACCGGTGCCGGGGCGGGGGTTCAACCCCAACGAGGACGATTCCTACCTGGCCTTCTCGCCCGACGGCGCCTACTTCGCCCTCGTCCAGACGTTCACGAGCTCAGGCGACCAGCTGCAGGTGCGGCGCACCATCGACGGCAGCCTCGCGTTCAGCCTCGCGCGCGGCACCATGGCGAGCTGGGGCACCGCGGGCAGCCGCCTCTACTTCCGCCAGCCGGCATCGACTCAGATCCAGGTCTGGGATTCGGCCAGCGGCGTTGCGCAGGCATTCGGTCAGGCCGTGTCGTGGATCCGGCCGCGTGCCGACGCGGGTGACGACAACCTGGCGTTCACGGTGCGCGATTCCGCGGGGACGCCGCACGTGTGGCTCTACGGCCACGGCGGCCGTTCCGGCGGGCCGTTGCCGAACGTGAGGTCGAGCCCGGCCTGGCTCAACAGCACGAGCTTCTTCTACGTCGAAGAGGCGCCGTGCGGAACCAACTGCGGCATCGGCCCTGCGTGGCAGCCCGACGGCAAGACGTTCACGAACGAGGTCGGCGGAGCCTCGGAAACGACCTCGCACATCGCCCAGGTCTTCGGCGCATGGCCGCGCCCGGGACAAACATGACAAGCGACGCGTCTGAGGGTGCGATCATGGCCTCGACCTCCGTGGATCAGCTGACCGAACAGGAATCCCTCGCGCCGCCCGAGACCTACTCAGAACCCGTTGCGTCGCGCGCGCTGCGGCAGCCGGGCGCCTGGAAGCCGGCAGTTCAGAGTTGGGAACGCCGTCGCTGGACCGCGGCGCTCGCGGCAGCACTCCTCATTACCGCGATCGGCGTCGGCATCCTCTACGCGGACGACACCAACAACCAGGCGACCATACGCAACCTGCAGATCAAGAACGAGTCGCTGACGGGTCGCAACCAGATCATCCTGGATCAGCTCAAGACGAGCCAGGCCAACCTCACCGCCACGCTCGGCGAGCTCGCGACCACCAAGGCCGAGCTCGAGCACCCGAAGCTC